>JBBSLC010000001.1:0-56566 GCA_038255685.1 Acidimicrobiales bacterium
CGCCACACCACGCTCGAAGCTGGGCGTCCCCGAGATCAAGCTCGGGTTGCTGCCCGGCGCCGCCGGCACCCAGCGGCTCCCCCGCCTGGTCGGCCGTGGGCCGGCGCTCGACCTGCTCCTCACCGGCCGCAGCGCCGACGGCGAGGAGGGGGCGCGCCTCGGGCTCGTCGACCGCCTCGTGCCCGACGGCCAGGCCGACGCCACCGCCGCAGAGCTCGCCGCCCGCCTGGCATCGGGGCCCCTCGACGCGCAGGCGGCCATCGTGCGCTGCGTCGACGCAGCACGCGATCTGCCCTTCACCGACGGCCTCGCGGTCGAGCGCGACGAGATCCTGCGCCTGTTCGACAGCGGTGACGCCCGTGAGGGGATCCGCGCCTTCGTCGAGAAGCGCCCGGCCGAGTTCGCCTGATCGTGGCGAAGGCGGGGCCGCGGGTGCGCCCCCATCGGCGGGACCAGATCCTGTGGGCGGCCACCGACCTCTTCCGGTCGCAGGGTTTCCACGCCGTCGGCATCGACGAGATCGGCAGTGCGGCCGGCATCTCGGGCCCCGGCGTCTACCGGCACTTCCAGAACAAGCACGCCCTACTGGTCGCCATCTTCGACAGGGTCGCCGACGATCTCGTCCGCCAGGCGCAGCGCATCGAGGCAGAGGCGTCCCATCCTGCAGCGACCCTCGCCGAGCTCGTCGGGTTCCACGTCGACTTCGCGCTCAGCGACCGGGCCCTGATCGCGGTCTACATGCAGGAGGAGCGGAGCCTGCCGACGGCGGACCGCCGGCGGATCCGCAAGCGCCAGCGGCTCTACGTGGAGCACTGGCTGGATGCCCTCCTCGGGTCCCGCCCGGACCTCGCCGGCGACGAGGCGCTCACCAGGGTGCACGCCGCGTTCCACCTCATCTCCTCGGTGGCGTCGTACGAGCCCACCCTCGACCGTGAGCGGCTCCGGGACCTGCTGGTGCGGCTCGCTGACCGGGTGCTGCTCGACCCGGCCTGAGCGCAGGAGGCCAGGCGCCGGGGGCCAACCGCGAGGACCGCAGGGGTCGTTCCCTGCCGGCCGCGCCGTAGCGGGGTCAGGCCATCGTCAGGCCGCCGCTCACCGAGAGGGTCTGGCCGGTGACGAACGACGCCGCCTCGGAGGCGAAGTAGACGACCGCAGGGGCGATGTCGTCGGGCTCGCCCATGCGGCGCATCGGGACCGCCTTCGTCATCGAGGCGAGGACCCGGTCGCCGTCGGTGCTCGCCGCCATGATCGAGGCGACCAGTGGCGTGTTCGTCGGCCCGGGGCAGACGCTGTTGGCGGTGATGCCGTGCCGTGCCGTCTCCCGGGCGATGGTCTTGGTGAAGGCGATGAGGCCGCCCTTTGCGGCGGAGTAGATCGCCTCCAGCGACGAACCGACGCGGCCGGCGTCGGACGCGATGTTGACGAGCCGGCCCCAGCCGGCGTCGATCATCCCTGGGAGGGCGAGGCGCGTGAGCCGGATGGGGCCCCCGAGGTTGATCTCGAGCACCTTCGCCTGGAACGCCTCGTCGCTGTCGAGGAACGGCTTGAGCTCGTCCCAGCCGGCGCAGTTGACGAGGATCTCGACCGGGCCCGGCGCCTCAGCGGCGCCGCGGATGGCCGCCTCGCACGAGGCCGGATCGGCCACGTCGACCTCGACGGCGGATCGTCCGCCCGACGAGTCGCTCCCGGTCGGCGTCGGGCAGGCGGTCGGCGTCGGGGTCGAGGCCGGCCTCGAGCGGGACGACCTCCTCCCGCACGAACCGGCGCACCGTCTCGACGAGCATCTCCTGCTCGCCGGTGAGCCTGAGCTCCATGACGTCCTCCTACAGGGGCCGGAGGCGGCCGACGCGCCCCGGCTCGTCGGCGTTCCCGTCGGGCAGCCGCCCGTGGTCGGCGAGGTGGACCATCAGCAGCTCCCGGTACCGGCTGAGGTACGAGGTGGTGACCTCGTACCGGAACGCCGCCGCGTCTCCTCGAGCGGCGTGGTCGGCCAGGACGCCGCGCAGGCCGAAGCGCGATGCCCCGCCGGCGTAGCCGACGCGCACGACACCGCCGTCGACGTCGGCGAGCTCGTACACGCCGAGGTGGCCGCCCACGGCCGCCGCCGCCTCGGGCGTGAGCGGCGTCCACGGCTTGCCGAGCCGGACCCCCCGGGTCATCAGCGGCCCTCGAAGCGCGGGGCTCGCCGCTCGAGGCGGGCGGCCATCCCCTCGAGCGCATCCCCGCTGGCCCGGGCGGCCTGCACGAGGGCGTCGACGTCGTCGTGGTCGATGTCGTCGCGGAACGCCATCGCCCTGCGCAGCACCGCCTTCATCGCCCGCAGCGCCAGCGGGGCGTTGGCGGCGAGCCGCTCGACGAAGCGCGCTGCGGTCGCCTCGAGCTCGTGGGGCGGAACCGCCCGGGTGATCACGCCGAGCTCGGCCAGCCGGGCGGCAGGTACGGGGTCACCGAGCAGCAGGAGCTCGCGTGCGAGCACTGGCCCACCGACCTCCAGCAGGCGCCGGGTGAGGAACCAGGAGGGCGCCAGCCCGATCTGGGCGAGCGACATCCCGAAGGCCGCCTTGGTGGATGCCACCACCAGGTCGCAGTGCAGCGCCAGCTCGTTGCCGCCGGCGATGGCGTCGCCCTGCACGACGGCGACCACGGGCAGCGGCCAGGCGTCGACCGCGGCGAGCACCTCCTCGATGGGGCTCTCCCCCGTCGGCGCCTCGCCCTGCAGCCGCTCGCCGAGGTCGAGCCCTGCGCAGAACACCGGGCCCTCGGCTCGCAGCACCGCCACGCGCTCGTCGGATCCTGGCCCCGCACCCCCGAACGCGGCGGCGAGGCCGTCGAGCATGGCGCGGTCGAGCGCGTTCCGGCGGTCCGGCCGGCAGAGCACGACCGTCCGCACCGGACCCTCGACCTCGACCCGCAGCTGCTGCTCCACCCGTCCCCCCCCGGCGGCACCGTAGCGAACGGCGGTCTCCCTCAGCCGAAGCGGGGCATCACCCCTGCGGGATCAGGAGGAGCAGGTCCTCGATCGGCACTCGTCCTCGCCGTGGGTCCTGTGCGGTCCCGCCGACGTTCGCGGTCGTCCACGGGCCGCACCGGTGCATGCCGGCATCGCCGCCACTACGTTCGGCCGGTGCCGCCGCGACCTCGCATCGCCGTCGAAGCGCACGGCGGCACGGGGCCGCACGTGCTGCTCGTGCACGGGCTCCTCGCCAGTCGGGCGGCGTGGGCGCTGAACCTCGACGCCCTGGCAGAGGTGTGCCGGCCGGTTGTCGTGGAGCTCTGGGGTCACGGGCGGTCGCCCTCGCCCACCGACCCGGCCGACTACGAGCCGGCCGGGTACGTGGCCGAGCTGGAGTGCGTTCGGGCGTGGGTGGGCGCAGACCGCTGGTTCGTGTGCGGGCTCTCCCTCGGCGGCGCCCTCGCCCTCCGCTACGCCCTCGACGTCCCCGAGCGCGTCCTCGGCACGGTCTTCACCAACTCGAACTCGGCGCTCGCTGACCGGGCGTGGGTCGATCGGCTCGCGCCCGTCGTGGAGTCCGACGCAGCCCGGATCGAGGCCACCGGCCCTGAAGCCATCGTGCGCCACCCCCTCAACCCGGGTCGAGGCCGCCGGCTGCCCGACGACGTGCGGGCGGCGCTGGCGGCCGACTGCGCCCGGCACGACCCGGCCGGCATCGCCCGCACGTTCCGCCACACGGTGCCGACCTCGCCGGTGCGCGACGGCCTGCACGCCCACCGGCAGCCGGCCCTGCTCGTGGTCGGGGAGAGGGAGCGGGAGTTCGCCGAGGGGCGGGCGTTCGCCGAGGCGACGATGCCGATGCTGCGGGTGGCGCCGGCCGACGCCGGGCACGCCGTGAACATCGAGGCGGCGACGACGTTCAACGAGGCGGTCCAGTCGTTCATCGGCGCCGTCGCGACCGCCGGTTGAACCGGCTCCCTCAGGGCACCAGGACGGCGTGCACCGGCGGCACGCCCCGCTCCCCCGCCATCGTCTCCAGCAGCTCGGCGGCGCCGTCGAGGCCGACGACCTGCCGGGGCAGCTCCGCGAAGGGGTACTTCCCACCGGCGAGGAGATCGAGCGCGGCGCGGTAGGCGTGCACGTCGACCCCCAGCGCGCCCTGGATCCGCAGCTCCTTGTAGACGACGTGGTCGGGGTCGAAGCCCGGGGCGTGACCGCCGCCACGGGTGCCGGCCACGACCATCGTGCCGCCGGCGCGGGTCAGCGCCACGCCCTGGGCGAAGGCCGCCGGCGCCTTTGCCGTCACGTCGACCACGACGTCGGCCCCGACCACGTTCGCCGTCGCCCGGAGCCGTGCCACGGGATCCTCGGCGAGCACGTCGACGGCGAGGTCGGCCCCGAACCTGGCCGCCTGCTCGAGGCGGGGGTGGTCGCGCTCGCCGGCGCCGGTGACCATCACGAAGGAGGCGCCCGCCTCCTTGGCCGCAGCGGCGGCGGCGAGCCCACGGATGCCGCAGCCGAGGACGGCGACGACGTCACCCGCCTTGGTGCCGGGCACGGTGACGCCCCAGCGGATGCCGGCGCCGACCGGGTTGAAGGCCACGGCCACCTCCGGCGGCAGCGACGTGGGCACCGGCAGCAGCATGGAGTCGGGGGCGAGGTACTGGTGCGTGGCGTAGCCGCCCCAGAGACCCGGGGGCTCGACGAGGCGGTGCATGCCGTACATGTCGCGCATGCCGTGTCGCTCGCAGCGGCGGTACACCCCCTGGCGGCACGGGTCGCACGACCGACACGAGAGGAAGACCTCCACCGCCACCCGGTCACCCTCCCGCACGCCCCAGCGCTCAGCCGCGCCATCGCCCACCGCCTCGATCACGCCGACCGCCTCGTGGCCGGGGACGAACGCGAAGCCCGGGGCGATGGCCCCCGTGTACAGCTCGTGGTCGGTGCCGCAGAGCCCGCACGCCTCGATCCGCAGGAGCCCGTCGTCGTGGCCGATCACGGGCACGGGGAGCGAGCGGCGCTCGAGCCGCCGGGGGCCTTCGAGCACCAGCGCGTCGATCATCCGGGCTTTGTACCTCGTGGCGCGCCGTCCGGCAACAACGTCGTCGCTGATGCTTGCCCCGCCCGGTCCCGACGAGGCATGATCCGTGTCACTCATGGGTGACACCTGGCGGTCGGCGCCGACGACGGGAGGAGGCCTCATGGCCCGCAGCTATCCGACCAGGAGCTGCTCGAGAAGCACACCGCGGACATGAGCGACGAACATCGCAAGGCCATCCTCTGCGACAACGTCGCCGAGCTCTACGGCATCGACACCTCCACACTCGAGCCAGCCTGAGCTGAGCTCGTCCCCCACGCCCCTACCGAGGAGCCCCCGTGAAGAACCGAGTCTGCGACCTGCTCGGGATCGAGTTCCCGATCCTCGCCTTCAGCCACTGCCGAGACGTCGTCGCCGCCGTCACCAACGCCGGTGGGTTCGGCGTCCTCGGCGCCGTCGCCCACACCCCCGAGCAGCTCGAGGTCGACCTCGTCTGGATCGAGGAGCAGACGAGGGGTCGGCCCTACGGCGTCGACCTCCTCCTGCCCCAGAAGTACGCGGGCGCCGACGAGGGCGGGCTCGACCGTGACGCTGTGCGCTCGCTGCTCCCACCGCAGCAGCAGGAGTTCGTGGACGACATCCTCGCCCGCTACGACGTGCCGGCGCTCGACGACGACGCGCGCGGCGGGCTCGGTCGGCGCGGTGGCATGAGCGTCTCGCCCAGGGGTTACGAGCCGCTCCTCGACGTCGCCTTCGCCCACCGCATCAAGCTCATCGCCAGCGCGCTGGGGGCCCCGCCACCGGGCCTCATCGAGCGGGCGCACGCCAACGACGTCGCCGTTGCCGCGCTGGCCGGCCGGGCGTCGCACGCAGCGCGCCACCACGCCGCCGGCGCCGACCTCATCGTCGCCCAAGGCACCGAAGCCGGGGGCCACACCGGGGAGGTCGCCACGATGGTCCTCGTGCCCGAGGTCGTCGACGCGGTGTCACCTACGCCGGTCCTCGCCGCAGGCGGCATCGGCAACGGCCGCCAGATGGCGGCCGCCATGGCCCTCGGCGCGGAGGGCGTCTGGTGCGGTTCGGTCTGGCTCACCACCGAGGAGGCCGAGACCCACCCCGTCGTGAAGGAGAAGTTCTTGGCGGCCACCTCCAGCGACACGGTCCGGTCGCGGTCACTCACGGGCAAGCCGGCCCGGATGCTGCGCAGCGCCTGGACCGAGGAGTGGGAGCGCGACGACGCGCCGCCTCCCCTTGCGATGCCGCTGCAGAGCGCACTCGTGGCCGAAGCCCAGGTGCGCATCGCCCGCTCGTCCCACCACGACGGGACCGGGGCGAACAAGCTGGCGAACTACTTCGTCGGCCAGATCGTCGGGGACATGGACAGGGTCAAGCCGGCGCGGCAGGTCGTGCTCGACATGGTCACGGAGTACGCCGATGTCGTCAGCCGTTTCGCCCAGGAGGCGGCCGACGCCAGCTGAACGCCGGGGCGGCCTCCCACGTCCCTCGCTGCCTCCAGCACGGCCGGGCGCCGAGATGGCAGAGGTTCGAGACATCGTGGTGCCCGGCTCCGACCACGAGATCCCGGTGCGGGTCTACCGACCAGCACCGGAGAGGGGACAACCGCTCGTGGTGTTCTTCCACGGCGGCGGGTGGGTCCTCGGCGACATCGAGACCCACGACCACTCCTGCCGTGAGCTGGCCAGCCGGTCCCGCTGCATCGTCGCCTCGGTCGACTACCGGCTGGCTCCCGAGCACCCGTTCCCAGCGGCTGTCGACGACGCCTTCGCCTCGCTGGTCTGGCTCGCCGACCACGCTGCCGAGCTCGGCGCCGACAGCGCGCGCCTCGCCGTTGCCGGCGACTCCGCCGGCGGCAACCTGGCTGCGGTGTGCACGATGCTGGCGCGCGACGCCCGAGGACCGGCGCTGCGCTTCCAGCTCCTCGTCTACCCCGCCGTCGATGCGCGGATGGCCACGCCCTCCATCGAGGAGAACGCCGTGGGCTACCTCCTCACCAAGGCCGACATGGAGTGGTTCTACGGCCACTACGCCGGGAGCGCCGTCCGCGACGATGACTGGCGACTCTCCCCCGGCCTGGCCGAGGATCTCGCCGGACTGCCTCCGGCACTGGTGCTCACCGCCGAGTACGACCCGCTGCGGGACGAGGGCGAGACGTACGCCGCACGCCTCCGTGAGGCTGGGGTCGAGGTCACCTCGATCCGCTACCCAGGCCTCGTCCACGGCTTCTTCGGGATGTTCGACCAGGTGCGGGCGGCGGACCGGGCGATGAGCGAGGCCGCCGACGCCGTCAGGACGGTGCTGGCGTAGCGGTGGGCACCTGTGCGACACGAGACGATCGATGTCTCGTCCTGCTAGCCTCCGCGCGTAGACGTCGAGCTGGAGGAACGCCGATATGAGCGCTGTGAGCATGACCATCGATGGACAGGACATCCCCACGACGGCGACGTTCGACGTTGTGAACCCTGCCACCGGACTCGCCCACGCCGCCGCGCCAGACTGCACGTCCGAGCAGCTCGACGCGGCGATGGAGTCGGCGGCCAAGGCCTACCCGGGCTGGCGCACCGACGAAGCGGCTCGACGAGATGCACTCCTCCGTGCGGCTGATGCGCTGATGGCCGCCGTGGGCGACATCGCTCCGATCCTCACCGCCGAGCAGGGCAAGCCGCTCGGCGAGGCCACGATGGAGGTCTACGGCGCAGCGATCTGGTTGCAGTACTACGCAGCGCTCGAGATCCCCCGGCAGGTGATCCAGGACGACGGCGCCGCCCACGTCGAGGTCGTGCAACGGCCCCTCGGCGTCGTGGCCGCGATCACACCGTGGAACTTCCCGCTCGTCCTGGCGTCGTGGAAGATCGCCCCCGCCCTCCTCGCCGGCAACACCATGGTCCTGAAGCCGTCGCCGTACACCCCGCTCTCGACGTTGAAGCTGGGGGAGGTGCTGCGCGACGTCTTGCCGCCCGGGGTCTTGAACGTGGTCAGCGGGCGCGACCCGCTCGGGGCGTCGATGACCGCTCATCCCGTGCCCCGCAAGGTCAGCTTCACCGGCTCCGTGGCAACCGGCAAGAAGGTGGCAGCGTCGGCCGCGCCCGACCTCAAGCGCGTCACGCTCGAGCTCGGCGGGAACGACCCCGCCATCGTGCTCGACGATGTCGACGTCGACGGGATCATCGACAAGCTCTTCTGGGGCGCGTTCCAGAACAACGGCCAGGTGTGCTCGGCCATCAAGCGGGTGTACGTCCCGGAGGCACTGCACGACGACATCGTCGACGGACTCGCCGAGCGTGCCCGAGCGGTGAAGGTCGGTGACGGCACTGCGGAGGGCACGCAGCTCGGGCCGATCAACAACCGCGCGCAGTTCGAGCGGGTGCAGGAGCTCGTCGCCGATGCGGTCGGGTCAGGCGCAACTGCGGTCGCCGGCGGTGCCGCGATCGAGGGGGACGGCTACTTCTTCGCTCCCACGATCCTCGCCGGCCTCAGCGACGGCGCCCGGATCGTGGACGAGGAGCAGTTCGGTCCTGCGCTGCCCGTCATCCCCTATCGCGACGTGGACGAGGTCGTCGAGCGTGCGAACGGCACGCACTTCGGCCTCTCGGGCTCGGTCTGGGGGGCCGACGCCGACCGCGCCGCAGCCGTCGCTGCACGGCTGGAGTGCGGCACCGCATGGGTGAACACCCACCTGGCCCTGGCGCCGCACCAGCCCTTCGGGGGCGCCAAGTGGAGCGGCATCGGCGTCGAGAACGGGACGTGGGGCCTGCTCGGCTTCTCCGAGCCCCAGGTGCTCCACCACGCGAGGACCTGAGGAGGCGCGCGCTCACCAGCGCGCCGGTCGGCATGCGCCGCAGCCCGAGGGGCCGGGCGGGGCGACGCAGGCTGAACCGCCAGTCGAGCGCCGATGTGCCCATCTCGCTGCTCCGCACACGACCGCCTCGATTCCGAGCATGCCGGCGGACGACGAGACAGAGATGCTGTCTTGTATGATGTCGCGATGAGCACCGACTGGTCGACTGACTTCGACATCCTGGACCCGAGCTACGTCGACGACCCGGCTGAGGTGTGGGCCGAGCTGCGCGACGGGTGCCCCATCGCCCGCACCGAGCGCCGCGGGCCCACGTGGCTCCCGGTGCTGTACGACGACATCACGGCGATCGCGCACGACGTCGAACACTTCTCGTCTCGGGACATCTCGGTCATCACCCCGGGCAGGGAGCTGGACCCGACCGCCACGATCATGCTCGAGGCGCCCCCGATCACCTCCGATCCCCCGGTGCACACCTGGGCCCGGCGCCTGCTCCTCCCCGCCTTCGCCCCGAGCGCCGTCGATGCCATGACGCCCGTGACCCGGGTGCTGGCCAACGACCTCATCGACGGGTTCCTCGAAAGCGGCGAGGCCGACGCCGCCACGGGGTACGCGCAGCACATCCCCGTGCGCGTCATCGCCCAGATGCTGGGGATCCCACCCGAGGACGAGGCCGTCTTCACCGGGTGGGCGGTCAGGATCATCCAGGAGGGCCTCACCGACATCGAGAAGGCCACCGATGCGGTGATGGAGCTCATCGGCTACTTCAGCGAGCGCACCGAAGAGCGCCGGGCGGTGCCGGCCGGCGACCGACCCGACGACGTCATCACGCTGCTCGTCGAGGCGCTGGTCGACGGCGCCCCCCTGACGGAGCGGCACGTGATCGGCTCCTGCTTCCTGCTCCTCCTGGCCGGCATCGACACGACCTGGAGCGCCATCGGATCCGGCCTCTGGCACCTCGCCGCCCACCCCGAGGACCAGCGGCGACTCCGGGAGGAGCCCGACCTCATGCCGGTCGCGATCGAGGAGATCCTCCGCTTCTACAGCCCGGTCACCATGGCCCGCTACGTGAGCAGCGAGGTCGAGGTCGGCGGCTGCCCGATGCAGGTGGGCGACAAGGTCCTGATGAACTTCCCGGCCGCCAACCGTGACCCGGCCGTCTTCGACGACCCCGACGAGTTCGTCATCGACCGGGCCCGCAACCGCCATGTCGCGTTCGGCTCGGGCATCCACCGGTGCCTGGGGTCCAACCTGGCCCGCATGGAGCTGCGGGTGGCGATCGAGGAATGGCTAGACCGGGTGCCCACCTTCGAGCTGGCCGATCCCGACGCCGTCATCTGGACCGGCGGCCAGGTGCGCGGCCCCCGCCGCCTCCCCATCCGCTGGTAGCCGCTTCCACACCGTCGAACCGGGTGTGAGGCAGCTCACGGCGCTGCCTCTCGGCCGAGGAGCTGGCGGGCGACCACGAGCTTGGCGATCTGGGCGGTCCCGTCACCGATCTCCAGCCCGATGATGTCGCGCATCCGCTGCCCGGCGGGGATCTCATCCGAGAAGCCGACGTGCCCGAACGTGAGGAGCGCTTGGTGCGCTGCCTCGACCGAGATCTTCGGCGCCCACCACTTCGCCATGTTGGCCTCCACCGTGTGGTCGAGCCCCTCGTCCTTGCGCCACAACGCCTCATAGCAGACATGACGGGCGCCTCGCAGGTAGGTGGCGTGCTCCACGAGCGGGAACGAGAGGCCCTGGAACTTGCCGATCGGCTGCCCGAAGGCAGAGCGCTCCCTCGCATAGGCGAGCGCCTCGTCGATCGACGCCTGTGCGGCGGCGACGCACATCAGCCCGATCAGCGCCCGGGAGTAGTCGAAGCCCTTCATGACCTGGACGAAGCCGAGCCCCTCGCCTCCGAGCACCGCGTCGGCGGGCACGGGATGGCCGTCGAAGTGCACTGACGCCCGCCCGATCGAGCGATTGCCGAGGTCGGACAATGCCGACCGGGAGAGGTACCTGTCGTCGAGGTCGACGTAGAAGGCACTGACGCCACGTGCACCATCGCCCCCCGTCCTGGCGAAGACGACACCGGTGTGGGCGTACATGCCGAGCGTGATCGACGTCTTCTCACCGGTGAGCCGCCAACCCGTGCCGTCCCGCTCGGCCCGCATCCCGAGGTGCGCGGCGTCGGAGCCCCGCTCGGGCTCGGTGAGGAACAGCGACGGGATGACCTCGCCGGCGGCGATCCGCGACAGCCACCTGGCCTTCTGGTCGTCGGTCCCGCTGGCGGCGACGATCTCGGCGACCAGGGCAGCGTTCAGGACGAGGTAGCACGCGTTGAAGTCAGCGGCAGCCACCTCCTCGCACGCCACGCCAGCGGTCACCGCGCCCGCCCCCTGACCGCCATAGGCCTCGGGTACCCGCAGCCCCATCAGGCCCATCGACGCGAGGTCGCCGAGCACCTCGGGGCGCAGCTTCCCCGTCCTGTCGTCCGACTGGTAGTGCGGCGCCAGCTTCTTGGCGGCGAAGCTGCGCACCTCGTGCCGGAACGCCTCCTGCTCTTCTTCCAGATCGAACCTCATCGGGCTCCCCCCTCGACCAGCTGCTCGCGCACACGGAACTTCTGGATCTTCCCTGACGGGGTCTTGGGCAGCTCGTCGACGATCTCGAGCCGTTCGGGCCAGAAGTGCTTCGCCATCCCCTCAGCCCTGAGGTGCTCGGTGAGGTCGGAGAGATCAGGGGGCTCTCCCTCGGCGACGATGACGGCGCAGGCACGCTCACCGAGCCGGTCGTCGGCGAAGCCGACGACCGCGACCTCCCGGATCCGAGGATGGCGATACAGCGCCGCTTCCACCTCCACGACGGGGATGTTCTCCCCGCCCCGGATGACGATGTCCTTGCTACGACCTGCGATCCGGATCGCCCCACGCCCATCCATGCGAGCGAGGTCCCCCGTGTCGAAGAAGCCGTCCGCGCTCACCGCCGCCTGGTAGACATCGGATCGTTTGAAGTAACCGATGCACTGGGCGGCACCGCGCACCACGAGGCGCCCCACCTCGTCGCGCGGGAGCTCTCGCCCGTCGTCATCCACCACTCGCAGGTCCATCCACGGGGCCGGGGTCCCGTCACTCGACGCCGCCGTGTCAGGAGGGTCCTCCGGGCGGGTGAGGGTCGCCGCGCCGTTCTCCGTCATCCCCCAGATGGCAGTCAGCTGCGTCCCCAGGTGCTCGCGCGCCGCAGCCACGAGGTGGGGCGGGATGGGGGCGCCGGCCGAGGCGAACGACCGCAGCGTGGACGTGTCGTGGCCTCCCTCACGAGCGGCGGCGACGGCATCGAGCACGAACGGGGTCGCTCCCATCGTCCAGGTGACCCCTTCGTCGGCGACGAGGTCGAGCATGGTCCTGGCATCCCAGACGTCCTGGTAGACGACCTTCATGCCGAGCGAGGTCGGCATCAGGCAGCCGTAGAGGTAGCCGGTCTGGTGCGCCATGGTGGACGCCATCAGGACCACGTCCCGGTGGTCGAGTCCGAGCGCCTCGGGGACCGAGCGCATGCCGGCGTAGAGCGTGTTGTGCGTGTGCATGACGCCCTTCGGCTCACCAGTGGTGCCGGAGGTGAACTGGATCTGCGCGAGCGAGTCGGCGTCGGGCGCCAGCGCGTCGAGCTCGGTGGCCTCATGACGCTGCTCCCAGCGGACATCGACGAAGTGGGCGTCGAAGCTCTCGGTGCCCGCGGCGACGTCGGCGCCGATGACGAAGGCGTGCTCGAGCGTCGGCACCGCCCCACGGAGCTCGCCGAGCATCTGACCGTGGGCGAACCCGCGGAAGTGGTCGGGCACCACGCACACCTTGCTCTCGACCCGCTCCAGGATGAAGCCGACCTCGCGGCGGCGCAAGATCGGGATGATGGCGTTGGTCACCGCCCCGATGCGGTTGCACGCGAGCGTCAGCGCGGTGAACTGCCACCAGTTCGGCAGCTGGAACGAGACGACCTCACCGGACCGGACACCGAGCTCGAGCAGGGCGCCGGCGAAGCGGTCCACGAGGCGGTCGAGCTGACGGAACGTCAGCGTGTCGGTCCCCGGGACGCCCTCCCGGTGCGATACCACCGCTGCCTTGTCGGGCGTGCGACGGGCGACGTCGCGGAAGTCGTCGATGGCGGTGTGGTCCCGCCACCACCCTTCGGCACGGTAGCGCTGCTCGACCTCGGTCGGTGCCTGGTCTCCGATCCCGTCCATGCGCAGATCTCCTCTCGTGGTCAACGGGCACTCGCCCCGCCGTCGATGACGATGTTCGCCCCCGTGAAGAACGCTGCTGCGGGGGAGGCGAGGTAGCAGACGAGCGCGGCCAGCTCCTCGGGGCGCCCGACCCGTCGCGCCGGGATGCCGCGCAGGATGTGGGGAGCGATCTCGGGGTCGGCGAGCGCTGCAGCGTTCAGGTCGGTTGCGAAGTGGCCTGGAGCCACGGCGTTCACCTGGATGCCGTGCTTCGCCCACTCCACCGCCAGCGCCCGGCTGAAGGAGATGACGGCACCCTTGCTCGCGGCGTAGGCGGCGAAGCCCGAGACGCCCATGACGGCGAAGTTGGACGCCACGTTGATCACCCGGCCGCCGTCGCCGCTGGCGATCATCCTGCGACCCGCCGCCCGGCAGCACAGGAAGGTGCCCCGCAGGTTCGTGTCGACGATCCTGTCCCACTCCTCGTCGTCGAGCTCGACGAGTGGACCTTCCGCTGCCACGCCGGCGTTGTTGACCAGGATCCCCACGCCACCGAACGTCGCCTCCGCCCGCTCGAACAGGGCTTCGACGGCCGACGCGTCCCGCACGTCGGTCGGCACGGTGAGAACGGCACCCCCGTTCGCCTCGACCTCCTCTGCGACCTCTGCAAGCTCGGTGGGGCGGCGGGCGGCGATGACGACCCGGTGACCATCCGCGGCGAGCCCGAGGGCGATGGCACGGCCGAGCCCCCTCCCGGCACCGGTGACGACCGCCGTGGTCCCCTCGGGGCGCTCCCCCCTCACGGGTTGCTCATCCCAGGTGTGCAGCGAAGTCAGGCGCGCGCTTCTCGGCGAACGCTGCTGCGCCCTCCTTGCCCTCCGGTGTGGCCACGAAGAGGCCGAGCGCCGCGGTGGCCATGTTGGCGAGGCCGGCCTGATGCTCGGTGTCGGTGTTGAAGGAGTACTTGAGGAACTTGATGGCGGTGGGGCTCTTGTCGGCGATGTCGCTCGCCCACGCCCTCGCCTCGTCCATCAAGGCATCCGCCGGCACCACTGCGTTCACGAGACCCCACCGCTCAGCGGTCACGGCGTCGTACTGGCGGCACAGGTACCAGATCTCGCGCGCCCGCTTCTCTCCCACGACCCGGGCCAGGTAGGTCGACCCGAATCCGGCGTCGAAGGAGCCCACCCTGGGCCCGGCCTGGCCGAAGCGGGCGGTGTCGGCCGCGATCGTGAGATCGCACAGCACGTGGAACACGTGACCCCCGCCGATCGCGACCCCGTTCACCGCCGCGATGACGGGCTTGGGGATGTCACGGATGAGCTTGTGGAAGTAGTCGACCTCGAAGATGCCGCTCTCCGTCGGCCCGTAGTCACCGGTCTCGGCACGCTGCTTGACGTCGCCTCCCGAACAGAAGGCCTTGTCACCGGCTCCCGTGAGGATCACGCACCGCACCGCGTCGTCCGCCCAGCACTGACGGAACGCGCTGATGAGCTCGTCGATGGTCCGGCCCCGGAACGCGTTGTAGCGCTCCGGCCGGTTGATCGTCACCGTGGCGATCGGTCCCTCCACCTCGAAGAGGATGTCCTGGTAGTCCTGCTGGTCCATGTCCCTGTGCTCCTGTCGTCGTGGGTGGTCGAGTCCGCTCCGGTCAACCGTTCATCGTGAGCCCGCCGCTCACGCTCAGGGTCTGACCGGTGATGAACGAGGCCCGATCCGAGGCGAAGAAGGCGATCGCGTTGGCGATGTCCTGCGCCTGGCCGAGCCGGCGGAACGGGATGGCCCGCACGAGCGCCTCGCGCATGCGCTCCGGTTGCTGGGCGAACAGCGGCGTGTCGGTCGGCCCCGGGCACACGCAGTTCACGTTGATCTGGTACCGAGCCATCTCGCGGGCGAGGGACTTGGTGAACGCGATCACCCCGCCCTTCGCGCCGGCGTAGACGGTCTCGCCCGTGCTGCCCACGCGACCGGCGTCACTCGCGACGTTGACGATCCGCCCGCCTGCGTCATTCGAGATCATCCCGTCGAGGAAGGCCCGCGTCACCGTGATGGGGCCCATCAGGTTGAGGGCGATGACCTTGTCCCAATAGGGCCTGTCATTTTCGAGGAACGGCTGGATGATGTCCCACCCGGCGACGTTGGCGACGATCGTGGCGACACCGAGGTCGGCGCTCACCGCGGCCCGCAGCTCGTCCACGGCCTCGGGTTCGGTCACGTCGACGAAGAACGCCTGACCCCTCCCCCCTCGCTCGTCGATCGTCGTTGCCGTCTCGCGGGCGGCCTCGAGGTTCACGTCGGCCACGGCGACGGTGGCACCAGCTTCGGCGAGGGTTTCGGCTGTCGACCTCCCGATGCCGGAGCCCGCCCCCGTGACCACGGCGATCTTCCCGTTCAGATCGATCATCTCATCGCTCCTGTCGTGTGCCTGGGCGATTCGCCCGGACGGGTGGGGGACTTCCTCTCAGCCAGGAAGGCTCTGACGAGCTCGCGTGCCTCGGCGGTACCGAGGAGAGCTCGGGTCGCGTCGATCTCCATCCGGAACCCGTCTGCTCCGGTGCCCGCGGCAGCGATGCAGCGCTTCGTCGCTGCGACCGCAGGGGCGGCGGCAGCGACGAGCTGGGTCGTGAGCCGCTCGGCGAACGACTCGAGCTCTGCGGCGGGCAGGGACCAGTGCACGATCCCGAGGCGCTGAGCCTCGTCGCCGTCCACGAGCTCGGCGCCCAGGATGAGCCTCAGGGCTGTCGCCCGCCCCGCGATCGTCGTCAGCCGCTGCGTGCCACCGGCGCCGGGGATGAGGCCGATCGCGACCTCCGGCAGGCCGAGACGAGCGTCACTGGTCGCGATCCGGAGATCGCACGCGAGGGCAAGCTCGAGACCACCACCGGTCGCGGCGCCCGTGATGAGCGCGACGCTCACGACAGGCAGCGCCTCGAGCCGCGCGTAGACCCCCTGCATGCGCGTGGTGAACGCCACCATTCGCTCCTGATCGGCGAAGCGCTCGGCGATCATGGCGATGTCCGCCCCGGCGGAGAACATGCGTCCCCCGCTCCTGACGAGCACCACCCGCAGCGCTCCGCCGGTGCCGAGCTGGTCTACGATCTCCTCGAGTCGATCGAGCTGGGCCTCGTCGAAGGCATTGGCGGGCGCGCGGTCCAAGGTCACGGTGGCGACGGGCCCTTCTCGCGTCAGGGTGATCACCTAGAGCACGCAGTCCGGGTTCGCCTCCGGCGCCACGAGCTCGGCGTCGCCGACGACGGTGATGTCGTACTCGAGGCCGACGTCGCCGGTCACGACCTGGCCGACGTAGTTCGGGCTCACCAGCTGGTGATCCTCGGCACGGACGGTCCCGGGCCCGAAGAGCGTCTCCACCTCGAGGCCGCTCAGCGTCTCGGCGACCGCCTCCGGCTCGATGCTCCCTGCCTCCTCGACGGCCTGGAAGAGCATCTGCATGCCGACGTAGGTCTCGCCTTCGAAGTTGGTCGGGAGGTCACCACCGTGGGCCTCGGACCACGCCGCCACGAACTCCTCGTTGGACGGAGTGTCGATGGTGTGGCTGTAGTTGACCGTGCCCCACACGCCCTCGAGGACGTCGCCGACGGTCTTCATCGTGGCGTCGGTGACGAAGTTGTTGCCGATCACGACGTCCATCTCCTCGAGCAGGCCGAACTGTGCTGCCTGCTGGGCGAAGTTGTTGGCATCCCCACCTGAGAGCGACACCCAGAGGCCATCGGCGCCCGTCGCTTGCAGCTGGGCGATGTAGGACCCGAAGTCCGTGGTGCCGAGGGGAGAGAAGAGCGGCTCTGCCACCGTTCGGCCCTGAGCCTCAGCAGTCTCGGTGAACTTCGCCGAGGAGTCGAAACCCCACTCGTAGTCGGCGGCGAGCACCGCCCAGGACTGCTCAGGGCGCTCCTCGAGCCACGGGGCCACCACGTTCAGATCCATGCTGTCGTTCTTGTTCGCCCGGAACACGCGCGGGCTGCACGACTCGCCGGTCAGGACGTCTGTCTTGCTGACGGTCGCGATGTAGATCCCGTCGAGCTGCTCGATCCGGCCGGCCATGGCCAGGCTCTGGGATGAGGCCACCGTCCCCGTGATGAACGGCGCGTCCTCCTGCTGGATCGCCCGCTCCATCGCTGATACGGCTCCCTCGGGCGTGCCTTGGTCGTCGATCGTGACCATCTCGACCGGACGTCCGTCGATACCTCCCGCCTCGTTCGCCTCCTCGACGGCGAAGGTGACCGCGCGCGTCGTCTGCTCGCCGATCACCGCGTACGGGCCCGTCTGCGACGTGACCACACCGACCCGGATCGGCGCCGCGTCCGCCGATCCACCCGACTCGTCACCGCCGCCGCCGCCACTCGTGGCGTCGTCATCCCCGCCGCCGCCGCCACCCCCGCCGCACGCGCCCACCGCCAGCACCAATGCCAGCAGCACCGGCCTCATCGCTCCGACTGTTCCCATCATGTCCCCCTCGTTGTCTGGTGCATCTCTCATCCGCTCCACTTCTCGAGCCCGCTCGGAGCCCGCCTGTCCCTGCGCGTGCCACCCCCTCCGCCTCCTGGTCACACCGCCATGATCGAACGGAGCTCCTCGGTGCCCAGGCTGTCCACCGGTCCCTCGTGGACGATCCGACCCTTTGCCATGACGAGGCAGCGGTCGGCGAGCCGCTGGACCAGCCCGAGGTGCTGCTCGACGATGAGCAGCGACGTCCCGGCCTTGCGCAGCGACGCCAGCACTTCGGCGACCTGGTCGATGACCACGGGTGCGAGTCCCTCTGTCGGCTCGTCCAGGAGGATCACCCGCGGGTTGCCCATCAGCGCCCTTCCGATGGCGAGCATCTGCATCTGACCCCCGCTCAGCGCCGTCCCCGCTGCACTCGGGCGTTCTCCGAGCATGGGGAAGAGGGCGTACACGGCCTGCAGGTCCCAGGGGCCTCGGCGCTGGGGCGCTGCGCCGAGCAGCAGGTTCTCCTGGACGGTCAGGTTCGGGAGGATCCTCCGGCCCTGGGGGACGACGCTGACCCCCCGGCGCGCTGGTTCGTAGCCTCGGTGGCCGGTGAGCTCGTCCCCGTCCACCGAGACGCTCCCTGCCCGCAGCCTCGCGAGGCCGAGGACGGCGTTGATCGTCGTGGTCTTCCCGGCGCCGTTGCGCCCGAGCAGTGCGACGCACTCTCCCTCCTCGACGGTGAGGCTCACCCCGTCGACGACGAGCGAGCCGCCGTAGCCCGCCCGGACCTCCCGCAGCTCCAGGATCGGCGTCATGCTGCCGACCCCAGGTACGCCTCGACGACCCTCGGGTCGGCGCGGACGGCGAGCGGGTCGCCGTGGGCGAGGAGGCGCCCGAGGTGCAAGACGGTCAGGACGTCACACACCCGGAACACGACGTCAAGGTCGTGCTCGACCAGCAGCACGGTCACCTCACGCTCCTTCGCGAGCGCTGCGACGTGGTCGCCGAGCACCAGGCTCTCCTCGACGGAGAGGCCAGCGGTGGGCTCGTCGAGGAGCAGCACCCGTGGCCGGCCGAGGAGTGCGAGCGCGATGTCGACCCTGCGTTGGTCGCCGTAGGCGATGTCTGCGCAACGCTCATCGAGGAAGGCCTCCAGGCTCAGCAGCGCCACGATGGTGTCGAGATCCGTCTCGCCTGCCCGACGAGCGGCGAGGTCGAGCTGGTCGTGGACGGTGAGCGCTGGGAAGATGCTCGTCCGCTGGAACGATCGGCTGAGACCGGCGTGGCGGCGCCATCGGACCGAACGTCGGGTGACGTCCTCCCCATCGAGGAGCACGACGCCCTCCGATGGTCTGACGCCGCCTGAGAGCGCCTCCATGCAGGTCGACTTCCCGGCACCGTTGGGCCCGATGAGGCCGTGGACCAGGCCTGCCTCGACGACGAGGTCGAGGCGGTCGAGCGCCCGCACCCCCCCGTAGGCGCAGGTCAGGCCACGAGCCTCAAGCACGGCCATGCCGACTCCTCTCGAAGCGCCGTCCGACGGCGCTGGCGGTGCGAGCCGCCAGGCTCGCCAACCCGCCGGGCGCGAAGATCACGAGGGCGATCAGCACCGAGCCGAGCACGAGCTGCCAGCGATCCGTCCCTGCACTGAACTCGTCCCTGCCGAAGAAGAACAGGACGGCTCCGAGCGGGGGGCCGGCCACACTTGCGACACCCCCGACGAGGGCCATGACGAGGGCGTTGCCCGAGGTCGTCCAGAAGACGGTCTCGGGGGACACGAAGCTGTTGTGGATGATGAAGAGGAGCCCGCCCAGCCCCGAGATCGCCCCCGAGAGGGTGAAGGCCGCGACACGCGGGAGGTAGGTCCGGAAGCCGCAGTAGCGGGCCCGCACCTCGTTCTCGCGGATCGCGGCGAGCAGCCGGCCGTAGTGCGTCCTGCTCAGCGCCCACAGACCCACCATCACGGAGCCGAGCGCGACCCACACCACCGGCCAGAAGACTGCCGGTTCACCCAGCTCGACCCGTTCCCAGCCCGCGACCGTCCCCTCGAAGCGCAGCGGCAGGCCGTCGAAGCCGCCGGTCTGGTCCCGGAGCTTGGTGATGATCACGTACAGCGCCTGGCCGACCGCCAGGGTGAGCATCGCGAAGCTGATGCCGGGGACGCGCACGATGAGAAGGCCGACGAGGCCGGCCAGCACCACGCTCGCCAGCAGGCCGGCTGCCACGCTGGCGGCGATCGGCCACTGCCAGCGAGTCGAAGCGACCGCGACGACGTAGGCGGCGGTGCCGAAGTAGGCAGCGTGGCCGAAGCTGACCAGGCCTGTCTGGCGCAGCAACCACCCGATCGAAAGGGCGAGGAGCCCGAAGATGACGCCCTCCACGGCGAGGCCGAGGTAGAAGTCGTTCGTCACCACGTACGGCAGCGCGAAGCCGGCAAGGAAGACGGCGAGCACCAGCCCGGCGACCCAGGGCCTGAGCCCGTCCGACTGCGGCACGGGCTCCGCAACGGCGGCGGGGAGAGTCGTCCCGGCGTCGGGGGTGGCCGGCGCGGCCACCGACGGGTTCACGTCCGGCTCCCGGCGATGCCGGCCGGGCGCAGCAGCAGGACCAGGGCCATCAGCGCGAAGGGGGCGAGGGCAGCGAGCTCGGGGACGTAGACCGTGCCGATCACCTGCAACATGCCGAGGAGCAGTGCTGCGAGCATCGCGCCACCGATGCTGCCCAGCCCCCCGACGACCACGACGATGAAGGAGTCGACCAGGATGCTGTTGCCCATGGTGGGCGACAGCGTCAGGTAGGGGGCGGCGAGCGCTCCGGCGAGCCCGGCGAGCCCGGCGCCGAGGGCGACCACCACCATGCTGACCCGGTCGATGTCCACACCCATCATCGCGGTGACTTCCCTGTCCTCGCTCGACGCACGGACGTAGAGGCCGATCCGCGAGCGCCGGAGCCAGGCCACGAGCGCCCCTCCCACGACCACCGCAGCCAGCACGACGAACAGCCGGTACGTCGGGTACGTGGTCCCCAGCAGCGAGATGGACCCGTCCAACCCGGCGGGCGGCGCGACGGAGCGTCCCTGCCGGCCCCAGATCGTCCGGACGAGGTCGTCGATGACCAGCGTGAGGCCGAACGTGATCAACACGAGCTCCAGCGGGGTCCGGTGGATCAGATGCCGCAGGCCGAACCGGTCGAGCACCGCACCGAGCGCGGCCAGGAGCAGCGGCACGGTCGCCAGGGCGAGCCAGAAGCTGGCCTCGGTAGCGACCGTGTACGACAGGTACGCGCCGAGCATGTAGAGCCCGCCGTGAGCGAAGTTGACCACGCCACGCAACCCGTAGACGAGTGCCAGGCCAGAGGCCAGGATCAGGAGGAGCCCGCCGAGGGCGAGGCCGTTGAGCACCTGTGCCACGGTCATGCGCCCACCTCCAGGAACCGCCGGTAGGAGGCCCGGCGGCGAGGCCGGAGCAGGCCTCGGAGCAGGAAGGCGAGCTGCACCTCGACGTAGCGGTCGAGCGTCATGCGCTCCCGGAGGTACCAATGCTTCAGCGCCCAGGTGTGCGCCAGCATGGCGATGTCGTACGCGACGAGGTCAGCGTCGCAGTCGACGAAGATCTCGGCCTCGACACCTCGCTCCACCACCTCGGCGAGGAGCCGAGTGGTCTCGAGCTCGAGGGCCTTCAGACGATCACGACCATCCTTGCCGAGGGTTGCCGTTTCCCGGTAGGCAAGCGCAGTGGCTGACCTGCGCCCGTCGATCACCTTGCAGTACGCCGTGAACCCGGCTGCAAGCTGCTCGCAGGGATCATCGTGCGCGGCGATCGCCGGGGGAAGCTCGCTCTTGTAGGCATCCAGGATGTCGACGATGACCAGCAGGAGCACGTCGTCCTTGCGCGGTACGTACTGGTAGATCAGCCCGACGCTGATGCCAGCATCTGTCGCCAACGCCTGCATCGACATCCCGTGGAACCCGTGCTCCTCCATGAGTCGGGTTGCCGAAGCGATGATCTGGCCCCTGCGCCACGTCGAGCGCGCCAGCCGGACCGAACCGGCACCTTCTTCCGCGGGTTCCTCGACCTGCTCCGCCACGGCCCCCCCGGACGAGTGAACAGTCACTCAGAACGAATGAATGTTCATTCAACCTACGCGGGGGGCGCCGAGACGTCAAGCGCGGATGATCGCCACACGCCAACCGGCGTCTACCTCGCCGTCACGTCGGCGCACGGCACCTGCGCACCGGTGGCGGAGCATCACCGGCGGTCAGGCACCTCCGCTCATCACGGCGACGAGCGGACCGAGGAGCACGACTCTGGTCAGCTTGACGACGGTGGCCGCCGCCAGCGCCGTGCTGCCGTGGGTGGATGCGGTGGCGACCACAGCAGCAGTGGCGACAGGGCGCCGATGACCGCGTTGAGGAGGTAGGCAGCCGCCGCGCAGGCGACGGCGACCGCCAACCCCGGTGCTGCGGCAGCGGCCTTGACGCGCCTGCCGGTCACTGGAGCGGCCATGGGGTCGGTCGCTACACCGACGTCGGCCGGGTTGCGGGGATGCCGCCCCGGCCTTGCCCATCGGGGGCGCTGCGGTACAGGGTCAGCCAAAGGCGGAGGAGGTGGCGTCGCTGCTCGACGTCGTCCACGTCCTCGAAGGCGTTGCAGCTGTGGAGGATGGTGGCGTTCTTGACGAACTGCATGTCCCCGGGCTCGAAGTTCATGCACAGGTTGAAGTCGGGGTCGTTGGCGATCTCGTCGATGAGGTCGTCAGACAACAACCCCTTTCCGGGTTCTTCCTCCGGGTCAGAACCGGATGGGGACGCAGCGCGGCCCGCGGACCTGACCCCCGGTCCAGGTGACCGCATCGGGGTCCGCGAGCTCGAAGGTGGGCACCTTCTCCAAGAAGACCTCGAGCGCCACCCTCATCTCCATGCGAGCCAGGTTGGACCCCAGGCACCGGTGGATGCCCGAGCCGAACGCGAAGTGGCGGTTCGCCTTCCGGTCGATGATGAACTCGTCCGCGCGCTCGAACATCTCCGGGTCGTGGTTGCCCGCCGGGAAGGCCATGAGGATCTTGTCCCCCTCCTGCATCGGACATCCTTTGAAGTCGGTGTCCTCGGTGACGTAGCGGGCCATGGTGACGGGGCTGTACACGCGAAGGAACTCCTCGATGGCCAACGGCACCAGCGAGGGGTCGTCTCGCAGCCGCTGCTGGTCCTCGGGGTGGGTGGCGAGGTGCCAGATGCTCGAGCCGATCGCGCTCCAGGTCGTGTCGATGCCGGCGATCAACAGCAAGAGGCACGTGCCGAGCAGGTGCTGGTCGGACATGGGTTCGTCGGTCTCGGCCTCGATCAGCATGGTGAGCACGTCGTCGGGCCGGGTGCCGCGCTTCATCTCGCGCCGCTCGGCGATCTTTCCCATGAAGTACATGGTCATCTCGGTCATCGCGTCCATCGCACCGTCGATGTTCTGGAAACCGTTCTGCAGCGTTCGAACCACCCAGCCGGTGAAGAGCTCCTCGTCCTCGAGGGGGACGCCGAGCATCTGGGCGATGATCCGCACCGGGATGTGGCGAGCGAAGTCGGTGGCGACGTCACCATGGCCGTCTGCGAAGTGCTCGTCGATGAGGTCGCCTGCCAGTCCCCGGGTGATCGGCGTCATCTTCCCGATGGCCGAGGGACCGAAGGCGGGGAGCAGCAGCCTGCGGGCCCAGGTGTGCACCGGCGGGTCGGAGCTGATCGGCGGAACCGGCAGGAGGTCGTTGATGGGCTCGTCGAACGGTGAGACGACGGTGATGTCCCGCGACGAGAACCGGTCGACGTCGTGGGCGATCTCGGAGAGGTCCTCGTAGCGCACGGGGAGCCAGGTGCGCTGGCGGCGCTCGGTGAAGGCGATGGGGCAGCGTTCGCGCTGCTCGGCCCACCAGGGCTCGGGGTGCACCACGTACTCCGGGTCCAAGATGTCGAAGTCGGTTGCCCAGTCGGTCACTGGCCCGAAGTCCTGTCCTGCCTCGTACCGGGGTGTGAGTCCGATGCGTGGTGTCATGTCGGTCATGGTGTCCCCAGTCAGGTGAGTGCGGTCATGAGACATCGTACGCATCTGTTCTTTCGTTGCAAAGCTACGATGTCGCCGTGGACGTGATGGAAGCACACGAACCGGTCGTCGTCGTCGGCGGGTCGCTCGCCGGGCTGCGAACCGCGCAGGCGCTGAGGCGGGGAGGTCACGTCGGGCCTCTGACCATCGTGGGGGCCGAGGCCCACTGGCCACCCTACGACCGCCCACCGCTGTCGAAGCAGGTGCTCGTCGGGTCCATCGAGGCGGACCGCGCCCGCCTGCGAGTACCCGACGACCTCGACGCACAGGTGATCACCGGCCATCGTGCCGAGCGGCTCGACCTGGCCGAGCGCAGCGTCGTGCTCGATGACGGCTCTCGCCTTCCCTTCGGCGGGCTGGTCATCGCCACCGGCGCCACCCCTCGCCGCATGCCGGGCACAGACGGGCTCGCCGGCATCCACGTCCTGCGCACCATCGACGACAGCCTGTCGCTGCGGGCCGACCTCGCCAGCGCCCGCCGCGTCGCCGTCGTCGGCGCCGGCTTCATCGGGTGCGAGGTGGCGTCGTCGTGCCGGTCGCTCGGTCTCGACGTCGCACTCATCGACGCGCTGCCGCTGCCCCTCGCCCCCCTCGGCGCCCGTGCCGGCGAGATCGTCCGGCAGCTCCACCTCGCCGAGGGCGTCGAGCTGCACCTCGCCGTGGGGGTGGCCGGCTTCGCCGGCGCGGACCGGGTGGACGCCGTGACGCTCGCCGACGGCACGTCCGTGGAAGCCGACGTGGTGGTGGTGGGCATCGGCGTGGTGCCCGCCACCGGCTGGCTCGAGGGCTCCGGCCTGATCCTGCAAGACGGCGTGGTCTGTGACGCCGCGTGCCTCGCCCTCGGCGGCGAGGGCCGGGTGGTGGCCGTCGGCGACGTCGCCCGCTGGCCGCACCCTCGGTACGGGTCGCTGCGCATCGAGCACTGGAGCAACGCCGGTGAACAGGCCAGCCACGCCGCACGGGCGTTGCTCAAGGGTGGCGAGACCGCCGGCGCGTTCGCCCCGGTCCCCTACTTCTGGTCCGACCAGTTCGGCGTCAAGCTGCAGTTCATCGGTCGATGCGGGGTGGCGGACGAGTTCGCGGTCGTCGAGGGCTCGGTCGAGGATCGGCGGTTCGTGGCTGCCTATGGGCGGGACGGGGTGACCGTGGCCGCGCTCTGCGTCGGATCTCCCGGACGGCTGGCGGCGTGGCAGGCAGCGGTGAGCGCAGGCGCACCCTTCGCCTCTGTGACCGGAGCGTCGGCGCCTGCGGCGGTGGTCAACCCTCGGTGATCGTGATGGCGTACTCCGGGCAGTTGTCGGCAGCGAGCTGCGCCGCTTCCTCTTGTTCCGGGAGGACCGTGCCATCGCCCTTCACCCATGCCATGCCGAGCTCGTCGGCGCCGAACAGCTCGGGGGCGACGACGACGCAGCGGTTGTGACCCTGGCACTTCTCCTGATCCAGGTGGACGCGCATGGCCACACCCTACTGGAACCTGTACGACACGAGGCTCATTGCACCTCATGTCTCTCTGATACGAGTCCATCGTCGGGTCTGTGACGACGCGACACCACACGAGTGGTGTCGCACGACCTAGACTGCGACCTCAGGTCGTCCGAAGGGCCGGCCGACACCGCCCCAGGGGGAACATGAGCATCGCCGACGACGTCCTCAAGTGGACCAACGACTTCGACATCTTGCACCACGACTACGTGACCGAGCCCGAGAAGATCTGGTCGGTGCTCCGCGAGGAGTGCCCCATCGCCTTCACCGAACGGCGCAGCCGCACCTGGCTGCCCGTCCGCTACGACGACCTGACTGAGATCGCTCACGACGTCCAGCGCTTCTCGTCTCGCGACGTCGGGGTCATCACCGTCGACCGGGACGGCGAGGGCGGCCTGCCTGCTGGAGCCCCGCCGATCAGCTCGGACCCGCCGGTGCACACCTGGGCCAGGCGCATCCTGCTCCCGGCGTTCGGCCCCTCGGCCATCGACCGCATGACCCCCATCACCCGCGAGCTGGCCAACGACCTGATCGACGACTTCATCGGAAGTGGCGAGGGTGACGCGGCACGCGACTTCGCCCAGCACATCCCTGTGCGTGTCATCGCCATGATGCTGGGCATCCCGCTCGAGGACGAGGCGAAGTTCACCGGCTGGGTGGTCAAGATCCTCCAGGAAGGGTTCCAGAACATCGAAGCCTCACGTGGAGCCCTCGACGAGCTCATCATGTACTTCGCCGAGCGCGTCGCCGAGCATCGCGCCATCGCCGAGGGCGAGCGCCCCGACGACCTGCTGACACTGCTCATCGAGACCGAGGTCGACGGCGAGCCCATCGAGGACATGCACCTGCTCGGCACCTGCTTCCTCCTCCTGGTCGCCGGCGTCGACACCACCTGGAGCGCCATCGGGTCGAGCCTGTGGCACCTGGCCACGCACCCGGAGGACCAAGCTCGCCTGCGGGCCGAACCGGAGCTGATGCCACTGGCGGTCGAGGAGTTCCTGCGGATGTACAGCCCGGTGACGATGGCCCGCTACGTCACCGAGGACGTGGAGTTCAACGGATGCCCCATGAAGGAAGGCGACAAGGTCCTCATGGCCTTCCCCGCGGGAAACCGTGACCCGGAGCTGTTCGATCGGGCCGATGAGTTCGTCATCGACCGAGCCCGCAACCGCCACTTCGCCTTTGGCTCGGGCATCCACCGCTGCCTCGGGTCGAACCTGGCCCGCATGGAGGTGCGGGTGGCCGTCGAGACGTTCCTCGAGCGGGTGCCCACCTTCGTGACCGACGTGGAAGCGGTCACCTGGACCGGCGGGCAGGTGCGGGGGCCGCGCAGCGTGCCACTCACCTTCGACGCGCCCTGAGCTCGACAGCAAGGTGCGATGGATGTTGATGGAAGCCGGCACCGCGCCTCGCGCAGCTTCTGTGCCCATCAGCGCACGTCAGCTCCGGAGGGGTGAGGGATGGCGACCGTCGAGGATGTCGTCCATGCGCGTTCGTACGAGGGTTGCCGACATCTCGGGGTGGGTGAGGATGTAGAAGCGGTCTTCGACGACGGCGTGGAACACGTCGGCGGCCACCTGTTCGGGGGTCAGGAACGTCCCGAAGGCGCCGATCGCATCCTCGGTGGCCGTGCTGGCGCCCTCTTCCCCGGCGGACTCGGAGAGCAGTGCGGCGAGACCCGCCGAGCCGTCCCCGTCGGCGAGCTCGTCCGGGCGGTTGCGCTGTGACTCGAAGATGTTGGTCATCACCAGCCCAGGACACAGGACGGAGACGCCGATGTCGGCCCCGGCGAGGCCGAGGTCACGGTGCAGCGTCTCGCTGAGGGTGACGACGCCATGCTTGGAGACGTTGTAGGCCCCCAGGTGGGGAACGGAGATGAGACCGGCCATCGACGCCGTGTTCACCACGTGCGCCGGCTCGCCCTGGTCGAGCATCAACGGGACGAACACGCGGATGCCGTGGATGACCCCCCACAGGTTCACCCCGAGGACCCACTCCCAGTCCTTCTCGGTCTGGGCCCAGATCGGCCCTCCAACGCCGACGCCGGCGTTGTTGTGGACCAGGTGCACGCCGCCGAAGTGAGCGACTGCGGCATCGGCCAGCGCTTGGACCGATGCCCCGTCGGACACGTCGGTCCGAACGCCGAGCACCTCATGGCCGGCCGCGGTGAAGTGCTCCACCGTGGCATCGAGCGCGTCCTGCTGGACATCGGCCAGCACGACCCGCATCCCCGCCTCGGCGAACCGCTTGGCCACGGCACGGCCGATGCCACTGGCACCTCCGGTCACCACGGCGACCTTGTCCTCGACGACCTTCATCAGTCGATCTCCTTCATCGGTGTGTGCAGGGTTCTCAGCGCGGTCCAGGCCGATTCGAGATGGCCGGGTCACGAGGCGGCACCGGTCGCGTGCTCGGAGACATGCGGCTGCCGGTCAGGAGCGTTGGGTGCCGACCTTGAGGTCCCTGAACGGGAGCTCTTTGTCCGGGCGCGGCTCGCTCGGCAGGCCGAGCACACGCTCGCCGATGATGTTGCGCTGGACCTGGTCGGTCCCGCCGGCGATGGACACGGCCGGGCTGAACAGGGCGAGGAGCTGGAGCATCCCGCCGAGTGGTGCGCTGTCCCCCATCAGCATCCCGTGCGGGCCTT
This sequence comes from Acidimicrobiales bacterium, assembly GCA_038255685.1. Classification (GTDB taxonomy): domain Bacteria; phylum Actinomycetota; class Acidimicrobiia; order Acidimicrobiales; family CADCSY01; genus CADCSY01. The sequence goes on from JBBSLC010000001.1 coordinate 27,668, forward strand.
CCAGCGCCAATCCGGCATCGCGAAGCGCCACAACGATCTTCGACGCCATCAGCTTCCCGGTGGAGACCTCGGGCCCCGGCCCGTGGCCCAGGGCGGCAGCGGCCTTCGCTCGCAGCCCCGTGTAGCGGGCGATCTCCAGCAGGGAGTAGATGCGCGCGAAATCCTGGCGGACAACCGGATCCTCGCTCCGGCCGAGGAGCTTCGGGAGGGTCAGGACGAGGGAAGCCCCCCCCTCCCCCGAAGGCGGCGGCCATCCCCGCCATCTCGCCACCGCCGGAGCGCCCGACGAGGTCGCCGACCCGTGCTTGGAGGTCGGGCCTGCCGATGATGTCGCCGCCCCCCATGCCACCCATCGACCCTGCCCCGAGCGAGCTGCGCTCGTGGGCCAGGGTGGTGACCGCCACCCGCCAACCACCGTCGACCTCACCGATCACGTCGGCGTGTGGCACCCGGGCGTCGGTGAGGAACACCTCGTTGAAGGTGGCGCCGCCGGTCATCTCCTTGAGCGGACGGACCTCGATCCCGGGCTGGTCCATGTCGATCACGAAGTAGGTGATGCCGGCGTGCTTGGCAGCGTCGATGTCGGTGCGGGCGATGAGGATCCCCCACTTGGAGAACTGGGCCCCCGAGGTCCACACCTTCTGCCCGTTCACGACCCACTCGTCGCCGTCGCGCACGGCCCTGGCCTGGACGCTGGCGAGGTCCGACCCCGAGCCCGGCTCGCTGAAGAGCTGGCACCAGACGGCCTTGCCCGTGACCATGTCCGGGAGGAAGCGCTCCTTCTGCTCGTCGGTGGCGTGGTCGGCGATCGTGGGGCCCGCCATCATGACGCCGATCCCGCTCGGGGGTCCGTAGGCCCCGGCGCGCCCCCGTTCCTCGTGCACGACCGCGACCAGCTCGGAGCTCAGCCCCCGCCCGAACGACGCGGGGGACCAGGTCGGGAAGCCGAAGCCCGAGCGTGCGAGCCGCTCCCACCACTCGCCGAGCGTGAGGTCGGGATCCCAGGAGGACTCGAAGAAGGCACGGGCCTCGGCCCGGAGCTTGGCGACCTCGGGCGCTTCGTTCGTGGTCGGGGTCACGAGGATCCTCCTGGTGGTGGACGGGCAGGTTGTCGGCGATCAGGCGGTGATCGCCTTGAGGCGGTCCTGGAAGGCCTGCTGCTCGGGGCTCGGGGCACCGGCCGACTGCATCGCCATGAGCTTGGACATGTCGCCCTCGACCTTGATCTGGCCGCTCATGAACGCCTGCATGGCTGCCTGCTGGTTCCCCTCGACGAACATGGCCTTGGCCACGTCGTAGGGCACCGTGAGCTTGGTGGCGGCATCGGCGACGTGCTCCTGCTCGAAGCGGCCGGCCTGCATGCTGATGTCCTTGTCGCCCTCGGGTCCGCCGGCGACGGTGACGTTGAGCTTCAGGTCGGCCATGGCCGGCGGCACGGGCGGGTCCCCGAGCTCCGAGCGCAGCGCGTCGACAGCGTCGAACCAGGCCTGTGAGAGGAATGCATGCGACATGTGGGCTCCTTGTGGCTCTTGGAATTTGGGTTGGTTCTCAGGTGCGGGAGGAATCGGTGATCGACTCGGCGAAGGCGTCGGCGGCGAGGTCCTCGCCGACCGTGTGCTCGTCGAGGCCGTCGAACAGGAAGCCGATGAGCTCGGGGTCGTTCAAGATGGCCCAGTCGGGGGCCATGAGCTTGGCGTAGCGCTCGAAGTACAACATCTGCTTGGCGACGAGGACGAGCTCGCGCGGCAAGCGCACCTCGTAGCGGGTCCCGATGCGGACGATGTCGATCAGGACCTGCCCGTAGGAGATCTCCGAGAGCGGCCGACCGAGGATCGGCTCGACGATCTCGGCGATGTCACGGCTCGCCTCTTCGAGGGCGACTGGCTTGAGCACGGCGCCCATCTCGTAGATCGCCTTGGCGACCTCGACGAAGTCACCGTGCACGAGCAAGGCCGGCAGGCCGTGGCGGATGACCTCCTTCGTCTTGTCGTCGAGCCGTCCGACGATGCCGAAGTCGAGGAACACCACATTGCCGTCGTGGTCGATCATGAGGTTCCCCGCGTGGACGTCACCGTGGAAGAAGCCGTGCTCGAGCGCCGCCTCCATCCACGCCCGCACGCCCTTCTTGAGGGCGCCGCCGAGGTCCCAACCCAAGGTGCCCAACGACGCCAGGTCGTCGATCTTGTAGCCGTGGATCCGCTCCATCGTGAGCACGCGCGGTGTGGTGTACGGCCAGCGCACCGACGGCACCCGCACGCCCTCGTTCGTCCCGAAGCGACGGAGGTTGCCGTCGAAGCGCTCCATCGCCCTCGCCTCGTTGACGAAGTTCAGCTCTTCGGAGAGCGTCGCCGCGAAGTCCTCGACGACCGCGACCGGGTTCGCCATCCGGCTCTTCGCCGAGGTGCGCTCGAGCACACGTGCGAGCCGCATGAGGATCCGGAGATCCCCTTCGAGCCGGGCGCGGATCCCGGGACGCTGCACCTTGACGACGACCTCCTCCCCGTCGTGGAGGAGGGCTGTGTGCACCTGGGCGATCGAGGCCGAGGCGAGCGGGATGACGTCGAAGCGGGCGAAGACCTCCTCGGGCGGCGCTCCGAGCTCTTCGACGAGGACGGCGCGCACCTCCTCCAGGGGGACCGGCGGCACCTCGTCGAGGCACGATCGGAACTCGTCGGCCAACACGTCGGGGAACAGCCCCGGGCTCGAAGCGATGAGCTGTGCCAGCTTCACGTACGTGGGACCGAGCTCCTCGAACGCGCAACGGACCTCGTTCGCAGCGACGACGTCCTTCGGCTCGCCGGCCCGCCACCGGCGTGCGCCTCTGATGCCGTGGCGAGCGAGCACCAGGCTCGTCCCGGCCAACCGCCCCACCTCGCGCCCACCGAACCCGGCGATGTCGCTCGGCGTGAACCCCCTCGGACGTGCCACAAGCTGCCTCTTCCAATCGGGCGGGCCGATGCTCCGGACGTGTGCAACATGTTGACAGTTCTGTCTGTCTGTCACAAATCGGGGCGAGGCCGTTGTCAAAGACGGAGGGATGCCCCCCTACCGATCAGGCGTTGATAGAAGGCTGGCGAGGTTCGAGCCAGCGCGCTGAACACATGGGCATCGGGGCCGACCATGACCCGGCGACGGTCCTGCTCGACGGCCCGCACGATCTTCGCGGCCGCCCGCTTCGGCGTCGTGAGGAAGAGGCGCTCAGAGGCAGCGATGGCTCTCGCCGGATCCTGGCCGAGCACCGACATGCTCGGGTCGAAGCGGGCGTTGCGCGCGATGTTGGTCTTGATCCCGCCGGGGTGGACCGTCGTGCACGAGACGGCGCCGCCCTCGAGGTCGAGCTCGATGCGCAGCGCCTCGGTGAACCCGCGCACCGCGAACTTCGCTGCGTTGTAGGCCGACTGCGCGGGGATGCCGAGGAGCCCGAACACGCTGGAGATGTTCACGATGTGACCTTCCCCAGCCGCCTTCAGGTGCGGTAGGAAGGCCTTCGTGCCGTGCACCACCCCCCAGAAGTTCACGCCCATCAGCCACTCGAAGTCGTCGTAGGCCATCCCCTCGACGGTGGCGCCGAGCGCGACGCCTGCGTTGTTGAAGATCAGGTTGGCCGCACCATGGTCAGCCACGACCTTGTCAGCCCAGCTCTCGACCGCCAACCGGTCGGCGACGTCGACCGGCGCCGTCGTCACGATCAAGCCGGTGCCCCCGACGAGACCGGCGGTCTGCTCGAGACCCCCCTCGTCGACATCGCAGAGCGCGAGGTGACAGCCTCGTCCGGCCAGCTCCACGGCGAGGGCTCTGCCGATGCCCGAACCCGCCCCGGTGACCGCCGCAACCCGACCTGTGAGGTCCTTCACGATCGGCGGCCACGGTGGCCGAGGACGGATGGCGCATCGGAGAGGTACTCGAGCGCGAGCGGGAGCGAGCCAGGCAGCTCTGAGGGATGGTGGCCAGGCTTGAAGTAGAGGCGCATGTCCCACAGCGCCCTCGGAAGGGAGAACACCCGACCTGCGCGCACGGCGGCGAGGTGGCGTCGCCAGCTCCAGATCCCCTTGGCTGACGGGTCGCGTCGCATGAGCTCGGTCGTCAGCAGGGGCCAGAGGCCGAGGACCAAGAGGCCGAGCGGCACCATCGTCGTGGCCCGACGCACATACCCACCCCCGATGTGGTCGTAGACGTCGAAGGCGACGTGGCGGTGCTCGACCTCCTCGGCTGCGTGCCAGAGGAAGAGGTGCGCCATGTCGGGGTCCACCTCGGGATCCGACCAGCTGTTGCGGTCGAGGACGTAGCCGGCCAGAGATGCGGTGAAGTGCTCCGCGGCGGCGGTGGCTGCGACCATCTGCAGGACGGCCTGGCGGCGAAAGGGCTCCGGCAGCTTGTCGACCCGGGCGTTCAACCGCCGGCGGATGCGCTCGAAGCGGTCGAGCTCGCGCTGGAAGTCGATCCCGTGCTCGTGCATGCGCTCGACGCAGCGCTCGTGCTCGTTCGCATGGGTCACCTCCTGTCCGAGGAAGCCACGGATGTCCTTGCGGATCCGATCGTCGGTCACGTACGGCAGGGCGTTGCGCAGCGAGTCGTTGAAGAACCGCTCGCCGGTGGGGAACAACAGGTTGCCCACGTTCATCGTGTGGGTGCTCTGGGCGTCGCCCCCGAGCCAGTGCACGGGGGCCCGGTCGAGCTCGAACGTCGTCTTGCGCGGGGCGACGGGCTCAGCCGGCCTGGCCAGGGTGAGGTTGCTCATGAGCCCACTCTATCCAAACTGGACAAGACGATGCATCTTCATCGTCTCATTGATGCAAGGTCGCCACGCTTCCTCAGGCAACCCCGGTGGTGCGGGCAAGCGCGTCGGCCCGACAGCGCTTGTAGTCGACCTTGCCGTTCGGGGCCCGACCCACGGTGTCGACGAACAGCACCCGCTTGGGCGCCTTGAACGCCGCCAGGCGGTCCTTCACGTGGGCGATCAGCTCATCCTCGGTCACCTCCGCCTCCGGGTCGATCTCGACGAGGGCGGTGATGGCCTCGCCCCACTTCTCGTCCGGCACGCCGACGACCACCGCGTCGCGAACCGAGGGGTGCACCTTGACCGCCTCCTCCACCTCTTCCGGGTAGACCTTCTCACCGCCGGTGTTGATGCAGACCGAGCCCCGACCGAGCAGCTGGATCGTGCCGTCGGCCTCGACGGTGGCGTAGTCGCCTGGGATGGAGTAGCGCTTGCCGTCGATCACCCGGAACGTGGCCGCCGACTTCTCCTCGTCCTTGTAGTAGCCGAGTGGGACGCGACCCCCGACCCCGACCATCCCGGTCTCGCCCGACCCTGGCTCCACGAACCGGCCGTCGTCGGTGATCACCGCGGCGTTGGGACCGAGCTGGAACGTCGCCGTCTTGGCCGAGCTGCCCCCGCCGGAGATCGACGTACCCATGCCGAGCGCCTCGGAGGACGAGAACGCATCCATCAGGAGCATCGCGCCGTGGTGGCCGAGCAAGCCCTGCTTGGTCTCCTCGCTCCACATGACCCCCGACGACGTCATGGCGAGGACGCTCGAGAGATCCCAGCGACCGGGCTCGGCGTCGAGGGCTCGCAGCATCGGCTTGGCAAAGGCGTCGCCCACGATGACCACGACGTTCGCCTTCTCCCGCTCGACGGCGTCCAGCAGCTCGACCGGGTCGTAGTTCCGCTCGGACAGCAGCACGACCGAGCCTCCCTGGCTGAGCGTGCTCATCGACACCAGGGCTCCGGTGCCGTGCATGAGCGGGCACGCCGGCAGCGCGATCGCCCCCGGCGCGGTGCGCATGGCACGGATGGCGTCATAGTCCGGCTCGTCGGGGAAGCCGGCTCCGAGCTGGCTCGCCAGCATCATGATCAGGTCGTCCTGGCGCCACATGACGCCCTTGGGCATGCCGGTCGTGCCACCGGTGTAGAGCATGTAGAGGTGGTCGCCGTCCCGGCCCCACGGTGCCTTCTGGCGACCGGGTGCAGCCGTCGCCACATCCTCGTAGGGCGTGGCCCACGCTGGGCAGGCTCCCGAGCCGTCGTCGACGCAGAGCCAGCCCTTCACCTTGGGCAGCTGGCCCCGGAGGCGGTCGACGCGCTCGGCGAAGGTCCCGTGGAAGACCACGGCCACCGCATCGGCGTTGTCCCAGAGGTACAGCAGCTCGTCGTCGGCGTAGCGGTAGTTCGTGTTCACCGGGACGAGGCCCGCCTTGTAGGCGGCGAACACCGACTCGAGGTACTCGGGGCAGTTGTAGAGGTACTGGGCGACCTTGTCCTGCTCGGACGCGCCGAGCCCGAGCAGCCAGGCGGCGATGCCGTCGGCCCGTTGGTCGAACGCCGACCACGTCAACCGCCGGTCTCCCTGGACGAGCGCCTGCGCGTCGGGCAGCGCGTCGGCCGCCGCCTCCCACAGCTCCGCGAAGCTCCAACCTGACATGGTGACCCCCCTGGTTCAGCGTCCGGCGGTGGCCGGCTCGTGTTCGACTCGGTACGTCGCCGGCGATCCGCTCACGTGGATGCGCGCCCCGACGATGCTGCGACCCGCCAGCGCGACCAGCTCGTCCGGCTCGGCGAGTGCTGCGACGCGGCGGCCGTCGTCGAGGTCGGCGACCACCGGGGCCGAGGTCACCGCGCCGCCGGCGTCGTAGACGACCGTCGATGCCCGCACGGTGGCTGCGCCGGCGGCGTCCTCGACGGCCACCGGCAGGGCAGCGGCGTCGATGGCGCGCTGGTCGGCCGCGGTGTCGCCTCGCCGGAACCCGGCGGCCGGCGGTTCGCTGCCGTAGAGCCCGACCGCGTGCTTGGTGATGAAGCCGCCGAGCCCGGTGGTGAGTGCCAGCCCGGGGCGACGGCGCAGCAGCTCGACCATGGTCGCGATGGAATGCGACGTGTAGTTGTTCCCAGGGCCGCCGAAGTACGGGTGCCCCCCGGTGACGGTGAGCCCACGCAGGTCGGAGACCGCCATCCCCAGCGCCTCCGCACCGACCTGCACGGCTGAGGGGAAGCAGGAGTAGAGATCCACGAGGTCGATGTCGTCGATGCCGACGCCTGCAGCGCCGAGCGCAGCGGCGCCGGCGGCGCGGATGCCAGGCGAGGCTGCGAGATCGGGCCGTGCCGTCGGGGAGAAGACCTCCGCTGCATCGGCGCCCGACCAGACGAACGCCACGCCGTCGGCGGCGCCCGCCCGCCTCGCCTCGGCCAGGGAGCAGACGACGAGCGCGGCGCCGAGGTCGACGTTCGGGAACGCGTTCATCCGCTTCGTGTAGGGCTCTGCGGTGACCCGGTTCGAAGGCGACGGCAGCGAGAGCTCCTCGGCTGGCACCACCTCGGGGAACCAGGCGTAGCGGTGCTCGGCGGCGATGTCGGTGAAGCGGGCGAGCAGGCGCCCCAGGTGCGACCGCTGCTGCTCCGGTGTCCGGCCGTCGCGCGCCGCAAGGGCGCTCTCGAAGAGCGGGTACAGCTGGGCCGGCTGGTAGAGGCGGATGGCGAGCTCAGCGGGCGAGAGGAGCCCGTCGGCGAGCGTCCCGACGACGGGGTCGTGCCCGCCCTCCACGGCGTCGGCGCGCCGGAAGAGCTGGTCTCCCCCACCGCGGGCGCGCACGGACCTCGTGGACTCCGCCCCGGCGATCAGCGTCACCGAGAGCTCGCCGCGCGCGATCTGCTCTGCTGCCCGAGTGACGAGCCACTGCGGGGTGTTGCCGCCGACCGTGGTCGTCTCCCGGTGACCGTCAGGGAGACCGAGTGCCTCGCCGAGCTCGGTGGCGCCCAGCGGGCTCGACGGCGAGAACACCGCGCTCACCATCGTCACCCGTTCGACGCGCCCGGCCAGGCCGGGCGCCTCCGCCAGCGCCGCACGAGCGGCTCGCTCGCACAGGTCCCCTGTCGTCACGATCTCGTCGCGCTCGATCGCCTGGCCGACGGCAGCCACGACCGGGATCCGCTCCTCGTCGCTGCTCACGCGACCGTCCGCCGCCGCGCCTCGGACCAGGTGAGACCCTGCTCGACGTCGACGTCGTGCGGGAGACCCAGGACCCGCTCTCCGATGATGTTGCGCTGCACCACGGAGGTGCCACCGCCGACGGTGAGGGCGGGGGCGAAGAGGAAGCCGTGCGACCAGAGGGCGGCATCGGCACCCATCGGCCCTGCGCTGGCGAGCATGCCTGCCGTGCCAGCCAGGTCCTTGGCCAGCTCCATGATGTGCTGACCGTGCTCGTCGGCCAGCGCCTTGCGAACGGAGGCCTCGGGACCGGGCTGGTCGCCCTTGATGCGGGCCGTGACGGTTCGCAGGCGGATGAGACGCAGCAGCTCGGCCTCGATGTGGAGCTGCGCGAGCCGCTGGCGCAGGAGCGGATCGACGACGCCACCGCGGTCTCGCACGAGGTCGAGCAGGTCGCCGGCCGTCGGGCCGTTCCCCCACAGCGCGCCACCCGACGACAGCGAGACCCGCTCGTTGCCGAGCGTCACCTTGGCGAGCGCCCAGCCCCGGTTCTCCTCGCCGACGAGGTTCTCTGCCGGGATCCGCACGTCGGTGAAGAAGACCTCGTTGAACGTGTGCGAGCCCGTCATCTCGATGATGGGGCGGATCTCGATGCCTGGCGCGTCCATCGGGCAGATGAAGTACGAGACGCCCTGGTGCTTCCCCACGTCGGGATCGGTTCGGGCGATGAGGATCCCGAACGAGGACCACTGGGCGAGGGAGGTCCAGATCTTCTGGCCGTTGACGACGTACTCGTCGCCGTCCCGGACGGCACGGGTCCCCAGGCTCGCCAGGTCGGAACCGGCGCCGGGCTCGGAGAACAGCTGGCACCACAGCTCGTCGCCGGCGAGCAGCGGCATCAGGTAGCGGTCCTTCTGGGCGTCGGTCCCGGCGTGGAGGATCGTCGGTCCCGCCCAGCCGATGCCGATCGGGTTCATGGGCCGTCGCACCCCTGCGGCGCGCAGCTCGTCGTCGACGACCAGCTGGTGGATCGGGTCGGCGTCGAGGCCCCACGGCGCCGGCCAGTGCGGCGCCACGTAGCCGGCTTCGGCGAGCGCCCGCCCGGTCGGCGAAGGGTTCGCCCCGAGCCACGTGCGCACCGCGCGACGGCGTGGGTCGTCCTCACCCGGAAGCTCGAAGTCCATCAGCTCGGTACCGTAGCGCCCGAACCCCGGGCCCGCGACACGAGTCACGAGACGTGCTCCGTCATGCCACCACTCGAAGGCAGCGGAGTTGACCTCGATGAGACAATGTGGCAAGAGTGCCGCATGAGCATTCGCGGCGCCGCCCTCATCGCCGGGGCCTACGAGCACCCTCGGCGCGAGATCCCTGACCGGACGATCCCCCAGATCCACGCCGAGGTCGCGCTCGGCGCGCTGGCCGACGCCGGGCTCACGCTCGCCGACGTGGACGGCTACTTCTGCGCGGGGGACGCGCCGGGCTTCGGGGCGCTCTCCATGGCTGAGTACCTGGGCCTCCGGCTCGACCACGTCGACTCCACCGAGACGGGCGGGTCGTCCTACGTCGTGCACGTCGGCCACGCCGTCCAGGCGATCGCCGCCGGCAAGTGCAAGGTCGCCCTCATCACGCTCGCCGGCAACCCCAGGTCCGGTGGCTGGGAGCAGGGGGCGCGGGGCGCCTTCGCAGCAGCACCGGAGGCGGCCTTCGAGATGCCGTGGGGCTCCACCATCGTCGCCGGCTACGCCTTGGCCGCCGCCCGCCACATGTACGAGTTCGGGACCACGAGCGCCCAGCTGGCCGAGATCAAGGTCGCCGCCGCGTCCCACGCACAGCACAACCCGAACGCGTTCCTGCGCACCCCGGTGTCGATCGAGGAGGTGCTCGAGTCGCCGATGGTGTCGAACCCGCTGCACCGCCTGGACTGCTGCGTGATCACCGACGGCGGCGGCGCACTGGTGGTCGTCGCCCCCGAGGTGGCCCGGGACCTCGCCCGGCCCTGTGTCAAGGTCCTCGGGAGCGGCGAGGCGCCCAAGCACGCCGACAACGGCCGCATCGACCTCACCTACACGGGGGCGGTGTGGTCGGGGCCGCGGGCGTTCGCCGAGGCCGGGGTGACGCCGGCCGACATCGACTACGCGTCCATCTACGACTCGTTCACGATCACAGTCCTCGAGACCATCGAGGACCTCGGGTTCTGCGAGAAGGGCAAGGGTGGCCAGTTCGTCTCCGACGGAGGGCTCCAGTCGCCCCACGGCAGGCTGCCCTTCAACACCGACGGCGGCGGGCTGTGCAACAACCACCCCGCCAACCGTGGGGGCATGACCAAGGTGATCGAAGCGGTCCGCCAGCTCCGGGGCGAGGCCCACCCTGCCGTCCAGGTGCCCGACTGCGCCCTCGCCCTCGCCCACGGCACCGGCGGCTCGCTGTCGACTCGGATGGGCTCCGCCACCGTGATCCTCGGGAGAGACGAGTCATGACCGACCTGCCGGCGCTCGCGCCCCCCGTCAACCTCGAGACCCAGCCGTTCTGGGACGCCACCGCTGAGGGGCGGCTCGTCCTCCCCCGCTGCGACTCGTGCAGCACGGTGATCTGGTACCCACGCCTGTTCTGCCCCCTCTGCGGGAGCACGGAGGTGTCGTGGTTCGACGCCAAAGGGACCGGCACCGTCTACAGCGCCACGGTCGTCCGCAAGGGTCAAGGCCCCTTCGCCGACGCCGCGCCGTACGTGCTCGCCTACGTCGAGCTGGACGAGGGGCCCCGCATCATGACGAACATCGTCGACGGCGATCCGGAGCGCATCGAGATCGGCCAGCGGGTGACGGTCACCTTCGCCGACACCGGCAAGGGAACGGCCCTCCCCCGGTTCCGCCCACTGGACGGCTGACGCAACGAAGGGGGCGTCGGCCCGTCAGCGGTTCACGCCCCCGCTCGCCGGACGGCGCACATCGCCATGGCCTCGTCGATCCCCTTCAAGCTCCTACGTCGGACACGGCCGAGGGTGACGCCGCCCATGCCACCGACCTCCTCGCAGATCGCCCCGGTGACGAGCACCTCCCCCCCTCTGGCTTGCTCGGCCACCCGGGCGGCGATGTTCACGTCGTGGCCGATCAGGTCGTCGCCCGTGACGACGGCGAGGCCGCAGTGGACCCCGGCTCGTAGCAGGAGCGGCTCAGGCGGGCTCTCCACGAGGTCGAGCGCGGCGAGGACGGCAACGCCGGGGGTGGGAAAGGAGAGCATCAGGCCGTCACCGATCCGCTTGACGATCCGGCCTCCCCACCTCCGCACGATCGGCCCGACGGTCCGGTGGTGGGCGGCGAGCAGCGCCAACGCCGCCTCGTCCCCTGCTCGTGCGGTGAAGCGGGTGAAGTCCTCGAGGTCGGTGAACACGACCACCACCGGCGCAGGAACGTGGTCGGTGCCGTCCTCGGCGATGGTGGAGAAGAGCTGGAGCGCGCTCAGGCCGATGAGGCCGAGCGTCGACGGCTTGCGCTCGACCGAGCGCTCGAGGAACCGCTGCGTGACCTGCAACGCCCCAGAGGTCCGCACCGGGTGACGGCCTGGCTCGTCGACCCAGTTCCGATCGAGCAAGCCCACCTCGATGGCGGTGCCGACGAGCTCCGGGTCCCGCTGCAGCAGCGCCAACGCACGCTCGGCCAACCCGTGGCGGACCGCCCGCACGGTCGATGAGCCCGCCTCTCGCGCCTGTCGGACGTTGAGCACGCGCCCTGCAGGCGGCCCTTCCACCCCTTCGCCACCGGAGGGACGGCTCTCGCTCACCTCCGGCTCGTCGGCCGTCCTCCCCGAATCGCCTCCCGCCTTGCCCACACGCCCAGGTTGTCGGGTGCAACAGCTCGACGCAAGTGTCGCAGTGTGGCAACATGCTCCCTGTGGTTGCCAACCCAGTGTCGAACCTGTTGTCCCTGCCCCTGCCCGGAGAGGGCATCCCGAGTCCTCCTCCTGCCGCGCTCGACCCGTTCCTCGACGCCGCGGCACGGTGCTTCGCCCGCCACGGGATCGGTCGGACATCGGTCCAGGACGTGGCCCGTGAGCTGGGCATCGACCGTACGACCGTCTACCGCCAGGTGGGCACGATCGACCAGCAGGTGCGGCTGCTCCTGGCTCGCGACCTCAACCGGCTCCTCCTCTCGATCTCCTCCGAGCTGGACGGGCGCTCTGGAGCGGAGGTCCTCGTCGAGGTCCTCGATGTCGTGGTGTCGTTCGCGCGAGCACACCCCGTGCTCGCCAAGGTCCTCGCCCACGAGCCCGAGCTGCTCGGGCCGTTCCTCGTCGCGGACCTCCCCGCCCTCATCGACAGGATCACCGTGATCCTCGCCCCCTTGCTCGGCCGGGCGATGGATGAGGATCACCTCGCGCGACGGGACCCGCTCGCGGTCGCCGAGTGGCTGGTCCGCATCGGCGTGTCGCTCATCCTCGCCCCACCACCGGTGGACACCAGGACGTTCCTCGCCGAGCTGCTCCTGCCCGCCCTGTCGCCTGGCGGCAGCGCACCGTGACCACCGCCACGCAGCAGCGAGACGCGGCCGCCGAGCTGCCCCTGAGCTCGGTTGGCGCTGGAGACGCCGTCCGCCTGGCCGAGATCCTGCTCGTCCTGGGACGCAACGGGGTCGTCTCAGTCGCCCGTCGAGGGACCCGCATCGTGCTGCGACCGCACCATCGCGCCCCTCAGGCGCTGGCAGTGGCGCTGCGGCACAGCTTCGTCGAGCTCGGGCCCACGTTCGTCAAGCTCGGCCAGCTCATCGCCTCGAGCCCGGGGTTGTTCCCCCCGTTCCTCGCTGACGAGCTCCGCCGCCTCCTCGACGACGTCCCCCCGGAGCCGGCCGCCCGCGTGCGGGCGGTGGTCGAACGCGAGCTCGGCGTGCCGCTCGGGAGCCTGTTCGCCTCGTTCGACGACGAACCGGTCGCCGCTGCCTCCGTCGCCCAGGTCCACCGGGCCCGCCTGCACGACGGGACGGAGGTGGCGGTGAAGGTCCGCCGGCCTCACCTCCGGGCCCGCATCGAGAGCGACCTGCGGCTGCTGCGCCTCCTCGCCGCCGTGCTCGCCCGCGCCGGCACCCTCGGGAGGGTCGCGAACCCCGTCGCAATCGTGGACGACCTCACCGACACGATCCGAGCCGAGCTCGACTTCACCCGAGAAGCTGCCGACATGGCGGCCTTCGCCGCCAACCTGGCGGCTTCGGGCCTGCACGACGCGATCGCACCGTCGCCGGTCGCCGGCATGGTGGGTGAGCGCGTGCTCGTGATGACGTTCGTCGAAGGGACGACGATCGACGACGTCGGGCACCTGCGCGACGCCGGCCACGATCTCGAGGATCTGCTCCGCACGGGTGTGCGCGCCTGGATCGACGGGGCGTTGGTGCACGGGCTGTTCCACGGCGACGTCCACGCCGGCAACCTGTTCGTCACGCCCGAGGGACGCATCGCCTTCCTCGACTTCGGCATCGTGGGGCGGCTCGACGAGCGCACCCGGGGCGTGCTCCGCCAGGCGCTTCCCGCCGTTCTCGTGCAGGGTGACTACGCGTCCGTCGTCGGTGCCGTGTTCGACCTCGGTGCGGCGTCGGTGCCCGTGGACCTGGACGCCGCGACCGCCGACGTGCGGCGGCTGATCGAGCCGCTCGCCACGGCGAACCTGGCGGACATCAGCTACGGCGAGCTCCTGGGCCGGGTCCTCGACGTGGCAGGGAGGTATGGGGTGCACCTCCCGAAGGACCTGGTGCTGGTGGTCAAGCAGCTCCTCTACTTCGAGCGCTACGCCAAAGAGCTCGCACCGACCTACCAGCTCCTCACGGATCCCCGGATCCTCGAGACCCTGCTCCGAGCGGGGTCAGCGACGCACCTGACGAAGGGCACCTGACGAACGTCGAACCCGAAGGAACATCCCCGGAGCTCTCGCCGAACCTGCGTGGCGTCCCAACCTCACCCTCCGGGGGCTCGCCGATCTCGAGGTCAGGGTCGGGGGCTGATCGCGCCGTGCGAGGCGCTGGATCGCCGCTCGGTACGCTCGGCCGATGAGCCTCGACGAGCGCCCTCCGAGCTGGTTCACGAGCGCGATCGCGAACCTCCCCAGGGAGAGCGAGGTCGAGGTCGCTGGCTGTCCGATCCACGTGCTCTCGTGGGGCGACCCCGACCTGCCCGGCCTCGTGCTCGTCCACGGGGGTGCTGCCCACGCCCACTGGTGGAGCTTCATCGCCCCCGCGATCACCCACCAGTTCCACGTCGCCGCCCTCGACCTGAGCGGCCACGGCGACAGCGGTCACCGCGAGAGCTACGACATGGAGCGCTGGGCGGAGGAGGTCCTCGCCGTCGCCGGGTCGCTCGGCATGGACCGCCCCATCGTCGTCGGCCACAGCATGGGCGGCTTCGTCGCCATGGTCGCCGCCGCCCTCCACGGCCCGAAGGTCACCGGCACGATCATCGTGGACTCCCCGGTGCGCCGGCCCGACCCCGAGACGGAGGAGGCGGCACGTGGACGGTCCTTTGCGAACCCCAAGACCTACCCGACGCTCGAAGCCGCCGTGGAGCACTTCCACCTCGTGCCCCCGCAGCCGTGCGAGAACCGCTACATCGTCGCCCACATCGCCCGCCACTCGCTGCGCCGCACCGACGACGGGTGGACCTGGAAGTTCGACCCGAACGTGTTCCAGCGCTTCGGCCCGAGGGACCTCCACGAGTACCTCGCCGAGGTACGCGGGCGCGTCGCCGTGCTGCACGGCGAGTTCAGCGCCATCGTCACCCCCGACGTCACCGAGCACATGAACGAGCTGCTCGGGCGCAACGCCCCGTTCGTCGAGATCCCCGAGGCGCACCACCACGTGCCGCTCGACCAACCGCTCGCCCTGATCGCCGCTCTCCGGGCCCTGCTCGCCGAGTGGGAGCACTCGCGGCCGAGGCGAGTGGACCCTGACCCGGGGCCGCTGGCGGCTGAGGCGACAGGCATTGCATCAATGCAACAGCATCGTTAGGTTGTCTCATAGATGCGCGCCATCGCCGGCCTCGTCCATGGGTCGGCGGTCGCCACCGAGGAGGACGATGTGACCAACCAGCCCTTCCATGACCTCGAGACGCCCGATCCGGTGATCGACGAGTCGGCCCCGGCGAAGTCCGGATCCCCCGCATGAGGGTCGACCTGTTCGACCCGGCGTTCCTCGCCGACCCCTACCCGACCTACGCAGCGCTGCGAGAGCACGACCCGGTGCACCACCTCGGCGGCGAGCACTGGCTCGTGAGCCGCCACCGCGACATCGTGCGGGTGCTGCGCAACACCACGGTGTTCTCCTCAGAGCTCGGCTACAGCGGCATGCTCGGCGGCGAGAGCCCCCAGGTGCCGGGCGGCGAGGCCGGCCGGCAGCGCGACCTCACCGACTCGGGGCTCGGCATGATGATGCGGGGCTTCGCCGGCCTGCGGGTGCTCATCGCCACCGACCCGCCCGACCACACACGGCTGCGTCGGCTCGTGAGCAAGCCGTTCGCCCCACGCGTCATCTGGGCGCTGGAGCCGCGACTGCGGGAGATCTGCGACGCGCTGGTCGACGAGATGCTCGACGCCCGCGCCGACGGTGTCGCCGACCTCTGGCAGCACATCAGCTACCCGCTGCCGACGATGGTGATCGCCGAGATGCTCGGCATCCCGCCTGCCCGCAAGGCCGACTTCAAGCGTTGGTCCGATGCCATCGTGAACGGGTTGTCGCTCGGCGGGGGCGGCGACGTCACCGAGGGGGCGACGGGCGCGATGGAGATGTTCCAGTACTTCGGCGAGGTGATCGCCGAGCGCCGGGCCGAGCCGCGCGAAGACCTCATCAGCCTGATCGTGCAGGACCCCGGCGACGGCGAGGACCCGCTCACGACCTCCGAGCTGATCGCGTTCTGCGTCCTGCTGCTGATCGCCGGCAACGAGACGACCACGAACCTGCTCGGCAACTTCTTCGAGGCCATGCACGCCCATCCCGATCAGCTCCAGCACCTGCGCGACGACCCGTCGCTCATCCCC
The DNA here is from genome assembly GCA_038255685.1 of Acidimicrobiales bacterium. Lineage (GTDB taxonomy): Bacteria > Actinomycetota > Acidimicrobiia > Acidimicrobiales > CADCSY01 > CADCSY01. Next base: position 43,598 of record JBBSLC010000001.1, read on the forward strand.
TCAGCGGTCGAGGAAGCCCTGCGCTACGACTCCCCGGTGCAGGGCCTGTGGCGCGGCTTGCGGGAACCGGCGGTGATCGGTGGCACCGAGGTGCCCGAGGGCGCCCGTGTGATGACGCTGTTCGCCGCGGGCAACCGGGACGCAGCGGTGTTCGGCCCTGATGCCGACATGTTCCGCGCCGATCGCAACCCGACCGACCACGTGGCCTTCGGTACCGGCATCCACGTCTGCCTCGGAGCCACCCTCGCCCGGCTCGAGGCTCGGGTGGCGATCGCCACGCTGCTCGAGCGGACCACGGCCATCGAGAAGGCAGGCGAACCCGTCCGGGCCCTCAGCCCCGTGCTGCGAGGCGTCAGGGCGCAGCCGCTGCGCCTCGAGGCCGCCCGGAGGGATCCGAGGAAGGACGAGCCGCGCCCCGTCCTCTCGCGGGACGGCGTCCTGTGACAGCCGCCGCTGCCCGCACGCCCGGGCGGCACGTGCTCCGCTCGCGCCCTGGACGGCAGGCCGCTCTCGTCCGCTCGGGCACGCCTCGACGCGCCGCGTGAGGGTTCCGGTCAGAGCGAGCCGCTCGCGTCGATGCCCTCGAGGAGCACTCGGCGGAGCACCTTGCCGGTCGTGGTCCTGGGCAGCTCGTCGATGAGCTCGACGTCGATGTCGCCGGTGCTCATCCCTGTGCGCCCAGATCGCTCCCTTCGGTCGGCGCAGATCGCACCCTCGGCTACTCAGCCGGGGCTGCCGACCATGTCCCCCTGCTGGCTGGTCTGCGGGTTGGAGAGCTCGAGGCCCTCATCGTCGATCGGGCGCAGCTTCATGGCCCGGAAGTCCTTGAGGTAGCTCTGGTGCACCTGCCACGGAAAGCCAGATCCCTGCTTCGGCATCCGGTCGGCCGCACGCCTCATGTAGCCGGACTGCAACCCGAGGAGCGGCTCGGCGCTCACCGACGGATCGTCGTTGACGGGCATGGACTGACGAAGGCCTACGCCGCGCAGGTGGTTGAGCAGCCTGCACACGGAGGTCGCGGTGAGATCGCACTTCAGCGTCCACGACGCGTTCGTGTACCCGATGGCGAACGCCAGGTTCGGCACCCCCTCCAGCATCATCCCCTTGTACGTCAGCTTCCCTGCGACCTCGACGGGCTCGCCGTCGACCGACAGGTCGATGCCGCCGAGGAAGAGCATCTCGAGGCCCGTGGCGGTCACGATGACGTCGGCCTCCAGCTCCTCCCCTGATGCCAGCAGGATTCCCCCTTCGGTGAACGTGTCGATGGTGTCGGTCACCACCGACGCCGTCCCGGACCTGATGGCCCGGAACAGGTCGCCGTCGGGCACCATGCACATCCGCTCGTCCCACGGGTCGTAGCGGGGGGTGAAGTGAGTGTCGACGTCGTAGCCGCGCGGCAGCTGGAGGCGCACGCCGAAGCGCAACGCGCGCTTGACCGGTCCGGGGTGCCGTCGGCTGAGCCGGTAGGCGCCTTGCGTCGCGAGCGCGTGCAGCCACCGGATCGCCGGTCCGGCGACACGGGCAGGGAGGATGCGGCGCAAGGCGGCCACCAACGGGTTCCTGGTCGGCAGCGTGGCGATGTAGGTGGGCGAGCGCTGGAGCATCGTGACGTGCGCCGCCGACTGCGACATGGACGGGACGAGCGTCACGGCCGTCGCCCCGCTGCCGATCACCACCACCCGCTTGCCGGCGTGGTCGAGGTCTTCGGGCCACGACTGGGGGTGGACGATCTCGCCGGAGAAGCGGTCCATCCCCGGGAAGTCGGGGAGGTACCCGCGGTCGTAGCGGTAGTAGCCGCTGCAGGAGAAGAGGAACCCGCAGGTGAGCTCGACCACCTCGCCGCTGTCGGTGCGCTCGGCGGTGACGTGCCAGCGCGCCTCCTCCGTCGACCAGGCGGCCCGGATGATGCGGTGGTTGAACCGGATGTGGCGGTCGATTCCCTCCTCGCGGGCCGTGTCCTCGATGTAGCGCAGGATCGAGCCGCCGTCGGCGATCATCGTGTCGCTGTCCCAGGGTCGGAACGGGAAGCCGAGGGTGAACATGTCGGAGTCCGACCGCACCCCTGGGTACCGGAACAGGTCCCACGTCCCCCCGATCGCGCCGCGAGCCTCGAAGATGGCGTAGCTGGCCCAGGGGGTGTCCGTCTGGAGGTGGTGGCCGGCGCAGACACCCGAGAGGCCGGCACCCACGACGAGGACGTCGAGGTGTTCGACGGCTCCCGGGTCGCCGAGCGTGGTGCCGCTCACGCCGCGGCACCGGCGAGCTTGTCGCTCAGCGAGCCTTCGGCCCCGAACAGCTCCGAGCGCCACCGCTCGACCAGCGCACCGGTGTCCCGGTCGTCGGGATGGAACCCCGGCCGGTTGTAGGCACGGAGCCGGTCCCACAGCTCACGGCTGATCATGGGCGATCGCCAGAAGCCACGCAGGCTCCGGTAGAGGGCGATGGGCCGGCGGCTCGACGGGTCACCGAGGAGCGAGACCGCCAGTGCGAGCGACATCCCCACGATGAACCCCACGGTGACGATGTTCATCGTCACCACTCGCATCCGCTCGGTGCCGCCGACCGTCCGGTACACGTCGAAGGCGACCGCCTTGTGCTCCGACTCCTCCAGCGCGTGCCACAGGAAGAGGTTCTTCACCTCGTCATGGCCGAAGAGCCTGCGCGTCTCCTCGTCGTCGAGCACGAGCTCGGCGAGCGTGGCCGTGAAGTGCTCGAGGGCGGCCGTGGCCGCGAGGTTCGCCTTGGGCGAGGCCACCCGCTCACGCAGCCCCAGTGCCCCCTTGGTGATCCGCTCGAAACGCCTCGTCGGGTAACCCAGCTCGTCGAGGCGGCGGTTGAACGCCCGGTGCTCGCGCCCGTGCATCGCCTCCTGCCCGATGAACCCGGCCACCTGCTGCTTCAGGTCGTGGTCGGTGATCTCGTCGCGGAAGTGACGCACGGAGCGCACGAAGAAGTCCTCGCCATCGGGGAAGACCGACGACAGCGAGGCAGCGACGTGGCTCAGCACGAGATCACCGTCGGCGGCGAAGTGCCGGGGCACCTCTTTCAGGGACTCCTCGAAGGAGATGCGCCGGGTCGGCACCTTCCGGTCAGGACCGGGGGACGAGGACATGGGGGAACCTCCTGCGTGGGGAGACGAGCGACCGCAACAATGCAACGTAGTTGCCCCCTTGTCTCAGCGACAACTCAGCGCACGGGGTCGTCCTCGTCGGCGAAGGCTCGGCGACAGGCGTCGATCGACCGTGCGATGTAGGGGCGCAGCGGTCCCGTCGCCCCGGCGTCGATCCACGAACGGAACGCCACGCCGAGCGACGACAGCAAGGCCGCTGAGGTCGCCCGGAGGTCGAGATCGCCGGGATCGACGCCATGGCGGCTGGCGAGCGTCTCCACGATCTCCTGCTCGAGCTGCTGGAGGAGCACGCGCTGGAAGTCGAGGACGCCCGACTCCTCCTTCGAGAGGCGGTGGACCAACCGCATCCGCTCGCCGTCGGCGGCGAGCTGGTCGCCCACCTCGATCAGCACGCTCAGGAGGCTCCGATGTGGCGCCTCGCCGGTCGGTCGTGCGAGGAGCCTGCCTCGCACCTGGCCGACCACCTCACCGGCGTCGTGGTAGACGACTGCCTCCTTGGTGGCGAAGTAGCGGAAGAACGTCCGCGGGGCGACGTCGGCACGGGCGGCGATCTCGTCGATGGTGGTGGCTGCGAAGCCCCGCTCGGCGAAGAGCTCGAGCGCCGCGCTCACGAGTGCACGACGGGTGCGGTCGGCGTGGCGCTGGCGCAACGACGGCATCGGCAGCTGACCTCCCACGCCGGGGAGGGTAGCCGATGGCCGTGTTTCGCTGCACCTATGCCATGTGACACGTATGACATTTGTCGCTCATGCCAAGTGACGCCTGTGCCGTTACGATGGTTCGAACCCCCTGGCCCTCTCGGCCGATCTCCCCGAAGGAGCCCACGATGGCAACGCTTCTCTACCGACTCGGTCAGCTCTGCGTGCGCCGCCGGCGGACCGTGCTCATCGGTTGGGCGGTCCTGCTCGTCGGTGTCGCTGCCGGGTCGGTGGCGCTCGGCGGCGAGACGAGCGAGGATCTCTCGCTCCCCGGCACCGAGTCGCAGGAGGCCTTCGACCTCCTCGAGGAGCGCTTCCCCGAGCAGGGTGGCTCCTCGACCCGGGTCGTGATCGCCGCCCCGGCAGGCGCTTCGCTGGACGACCCGGCGACTGCACGCGCGATCGAGACCACCTTCGAGGAGCTCGCAGCGGTCGACGGGGTGTCGCTCGCCACCGCTCCTGCGCCCGGGTCGGTCTCACCCGACGGCCTGGTGACCTTCGGTGAGGTCCGCTACCCCCTCGGGCCCCTCGAGGTCGAGGACTCGACCATCGCGGGCGTCGAGGCCGCGGTCGAGCCGGCCCGGGCGGTCGGCCTCGCCGTCGAGTTCGGGGGCGACGTCGTCCCCGGCCGCACGATGGAGCCGCCGTCGTCGGAGGCGCTCGGCCTCGTCGTCGCGATGGTCATCCTGCTCGTCTCGTTCGGCTCGGTGCTCGCCATGGGCCTGCCCATCCTGACCGCACTCGTCGGCCTGGGGATCGGGATCGCCGGCATCGGGGTGCTGTCCGCCTTCACCGAGCTGCCGTCGATCGCACCCACCCTCGCCGTCATGATCGGCCTGGCCGTGGGCATCGACTACGCGCTGTTCATCGTCACGCGGCATCGGCAGAACATCGCCTTGGGCATGGACGTCGAGGAGTCGGTGGCGCGGGCCAACGGGACCGCTGGCGGTGCCGTGGTCTTCGCCGGCATGACCGTCGTCATCGCCATCGCCGGCCTCAGCGTGGTCGGCATCCCGTTCCTGACGGTCATGGGCCTGGCAGCCGCCGCCACCGTGGCCGTGGCCGTGGCCGTGGCGATCACCCTCCTGCCCGCGCTGCTCGGCTTCGCCGGCGCCAACATCGACCGCTTGCGGGTCCCCGGCATCAAGGCGCGCACCGGTGGCGCCGAGGAGGGACCCACGCTCGGTGCTCGCTGGGCGGCGTGGGTCACGCACCACCGCGGGCCGTCGCTCATCGGTGGGGTCCTCGTCATGGCGCTGCTGGCGGCCCCTGTCGCATCGATGCGACTCGGCCTGCCCGACGACGGCGTCCAACCCGAGTCCTCCACCCAGCGCCGCGCCTACGACTTGCTCGCCGAAGGGTTCGGTCCCGGTTTCAACGCGCCGCTCACGGTGGTGGTCGACCTCAGCACGGCGGCGGTCGGCACCGACGAGGCGCTCGGCGCGGTTCGCGAGGCCGTGGCCGGCACCGACGGGGTGCTGTTCGCCGACGAGCCCGTCGTCAGCCCCGGCGGGGACACCGCCATCCTCATCGCCATCCCCGAGACCGGTCCCGCCGACGCGGCGACGGAGGCGCTCATCCGCCACGTGCGCGGGGACGTCCTCCCCCAAGTCGAGCAGGACCAGGGCGTCCGGGTGGCGGTGACCGGCTCCACCGCCCTCGGCATCGACATCTCCGACAAGCTCGCGGACGCCCTGCCCCTGTTCATGGTCATCGTGATCGGGTTGATCTTCCTGCTGCTCCTGGTCGTGTTCCGGTCGATCCTCATCCCGGTCAAGGCTGCGCTCGCCATCCTCGTCTCGATCGGCTCGGCCTTCGGCGTCGTGGTGGCGATCTTCCAGTGGGGCTGGCTGAAGGACGTCGTCGGCCTGCAGGAGACGCTGCCCATCATCAGCTTCCTGCCGCTGATGATGTTCGCCATCCTCTTCGGCCTGTCGATGGACTACGAGCTGTTCATCCTGTCGCGGGTCCGCGAGGAGTACGTCCACACGGGCGACCCGCAGGGCGCGGTCTTGACCGGGCTCGCCAGCTCGGCGCGGGTGATCACCGCCGCCGCGCTGATCATGGTCAGCGTCTTCGGCGCCTTCGTCCTCGGCGACGATCCCATCATCAAGATGTTCGGCGTGGGGTTGTCCGTCGCCGTCCTGCTCGACGCCACCATCGTGCGCATGGTGATCGTGCCAGCCACCCTCTCGCTGTTCGACGAGCGGGCGTGGTGGCTCCCCGGCTGGCTCGACCGGCTCCTTCCCGATGTCGACATCGAAGGCGCGCGGCTCTTGGAGCACCTCTCCGAGCGCGATGCGGCGCTCACCGAGTCCGACGAGCAGCCGGCCCTCGTCTGACCGCCGGCCAGACGGGTGATCTCGGCTCAGGGCGACGGCTCGACCGGCACCCGGGCCGTGGGGCGCTGACCGGCGCTGTTGGTGAGGTCGGGCACGTCGGCGTTGTCGTCGCCGAAGGCCGTCTCGAGCGCGGCGCCGATCGCTTCGCCGTCGGTGACGGCAGGTTCCTCGTCCGCGCCCGTGAGGGTGGTGCGGAGGGGGAGCTCAGGGAGGAGCAGGACGACGAGGAAACCGACGATGGCGATGGGCACAGCGATGAGGTAGAGGTCCGAGAGGCTGTCGGCGAAGCCACCGAGGACGGCGTCGCGCAGCGGCGCGGGAAGATCCCTGATCGCGCCGGGGGTGCCGAGCAGGTCGCCGGTGCCGCCACCGGGGGGAGCAAGGTCGGCGGCCCTGAGACGTCGAGGGATGTGGTGCGCCAGCCGGTTGGAGAGGATGGACCCGAACACGGCCACACCGAGGGCGCCGCCCATCGACCGGAAGAATGTGGCAGCGGACGTCGCGGTCCCGAGATCGCGCTGGTGGACGGCGTTCTGCGCGGCGAGCACGAGGACCTGCATCACCATGCCGAGCCCGGCGCCGAGGACGACCATGGCGAGGGCGGCGAAGGGAAGCGGGGTGTCGACGTCGAATCGGGAGAACCCGAGGAGACCGACGGCGATGATCGGCAGGCCGGCGACGGGGAAGCGCTTGTAGCGACCCGTGCGGCTGATGACCCGGCCTGAGACGATCGACATGGTGACCAGGCCGACCATGAGCGGCACGGTCAGCAGCCCTGAGCGGGTGGGGCTCTGGCCCTTGACGATCTGGAGGTACTGGGGCAGGTAGACGATGGCGCCGAACATGGCCATGCCGACGATGAACCCGACGATGCTGGTGATCCGGAACGTGGGGATCGCGAACAGCCTGGGGGGGATGATCGGTTCGGGCGCCCGGCGCTCCTGGAGGACGGCGAGGCCGAGGAGTGCCGCGCTGGTGACGACGAGGCCGATCGTCCCGGGCGCGGTCCAGGCGAGCTCTCTGCCCCCAAGGGAGAGGACGATCAGGAGGGCGGAGACGCCGCCCACGATGAGGGCGGCGCCGAGGTAGTCGATCTGGTGGGATCGGCGGGTGAGGTCCAAGGGCAGGACCCGGCTGGTGACGACGAAGGCGGCGACGCCGATGGGGACGCCGACGTAGAAGCACCACCGCCATCCCGGGCCGTCGACGAGGAACCCGCCGATGAGGGGGCCGCCGACGCTGGCGAGGCCGAACACCGATCCCATGTACCCCTGGTAGCGGCCCCGCTGGCGGGGCGGGACGATGTCGCCGATCACGGCTTGGGAGAGGGCCATGAGACCGCCGATGCCCAGACCCTGGACGGCTCGGAACCCGATGAGCTGGGCCATGGACTGCGACAGCCCGCACAGGACGGACCCGACCAGGAACACGCCGATGGCGATCTGGAAGAGCGGCTTGCGGCCGTAGAGATCGCTGATCTTGCCCCACAGCGGGGTGGATGCCGTCGAGGTCAACAGGGTGGCGCTCACGACCCACGCCAGCTGGTCCTGGCCACCGAGCTCGCCGACGATCGTCGGCAGCGCCGTGGCGACCACGGTCTGCCCGAGGGCGGCGACGAGCATGCCGAGCATGAGGCCGCTGAGCACGGCGAGGATCTCCCGGTGGCTCAGCTCGGGGACCGCGGTGCGGGCGTTGTCCATCACAGCTCGACTTTCACGCTGAGGAAAGGGTGAGGGCGCTGTTGGAGCAGCGCGCCGAAGGTCGTTGTACCGTACAACCTTGCCACGGGGTCGGCTACGCTGGCGGTGATGTCCAGCAGTGGGAAGACGCCCACGGGCGAGATCACCGACGCCTTGGGCCGGATCGTGCGCCGTGCGACGCTGCCACGCTTCACCGACCGCGTGGCCGAGCGGGCCGGCACGGCGCTCGACCGCTCGGCGTACGCCCTGCTCGTCCGCATCGCCGACCGCCCGAGCCGGATCGGCGCGCTGGCGACCATCGTCGGGCTCGACGTGTCGACGGTCAGCCGCCAGGTCGACGCGCTCGAACAGGCCGGCCTCGCCCACCGACAGCGCCATCCCACCGACCGGCGAGGGTGGCTCGTGGTCATCGACCCGCCAGGTCGCCGGGCGCTCGACGCTCACCGCCAGGCTCGCGGTGAGATCTTCCACGAGCTGCTCGGCGACCTCGATGCCAGCGATCTCACCACCACCGCGGGAGTGTTGAGCCGCCTGGCCGCGCGGATCGAAGACGTGTTCGCCGACGAGTCCGGGGACGAGCTGTCGGCCCGGCTCGCGACCCACGACGCAGGAGACGAACCGGAACAGGCCATGTCCAGCACGACGTTCTGACGTGGCGACCAGCGGAGGTTGCCGGTGATGAGGGCCCAACGGAGCCCGACGGTGTTGGACGAGTGGGCGCAGTCGATGACAGCCGTCATGGAGGTCGCGTGGCTCGCCGCAGCGGTCATCGGTGGTGCGGGGGCGCTGGTCCTGATGTTGTGCCTGAACGCTGACCACCTCGCCGACGCCAGCGGCTCACGTCGGCACCGTCGGTGGTGGGCACAGCGTCGTGCGGTGCGGTCCTTCGCGACGGCCGCCTGCGGTGGGGACCTTGACACCGCAGAGCGGGCGGCGGGGCGGATCCTCCGGAGCAACGATGCCGGTGCTCGGGCTGGCTGTGCCTGGGACGAGTCGGTGGTCCTTCCTTGCACCTGGTCCTCGGCGACCGCGTCGCTGTGCGGCGTCGAGGCGATCGCCCGCCGGTTCCCCGTCTCTCGCCGGGTTGATGGGCACGGAGCGACCGATGTCTTCGTGGGCAGGCACGGCCAGGTCCAGCTGAGGATGCTCGGCGAGTGGGTGGTGCCCGGCGACGGGGCACACTTCATCGCCGATGCCGGCGGGACGCTCGTGACCGGGCACCTCGTCCTCCAGAGGCCCACCATCGCCAGCATCTCCGGGGCCGGCGTCGAGGTGAGGGTCCACGTCGAGGTCACCCCGGGTCGCGGGTCGCAGCGCGTCCTGCGGGCGACGAGGTCGGTGATCAGGACGGGGCTCCGCCGATGGGCCGCTGAGGTTCCCGGGACCTGAGCGGGGACCTCGTCCGCGTCGCGCCTTGGCGTCGCCTCAGGCGAGCTCGGCGTCGAGCTCGAGCCGGAGGTGCTCGAGCCCCCGGCGGATGACGGCCCGGATGATCCTGATGGTTCGAGGAGAGGCGCGGCGCCCGGTCGGTCGGTCAGGCAGGGAGAACAGACAGGGAGAGGGAGATCAGGCGCTCCGCATCTTCTGGGCGACGTCCGCCCACGGTTCGAGAGCGCCGGGGTCCTCGGCCCATGCCATGCCGGCGAAGTACAGGACGAGCCGGTCGGCGACGCCGTCGTACCGCTCGGCGAGCAGACGGGGGGCGTCGGTCCAGGTGCCCTCGGTGAGGAAGTGGGCGAGCAGGTCGTCGTCGACGACGGCTGCCATCCCGGCGAGGTCCGCAGCCTTCTGGCGCTCCCTGATCCGCGCGGTGACGCCGTCACGGCCGAGCTGCTCGAAGATGAACGAGTAGTTGGGCGTCGACCCGTAGAACGAGACCTGCATGCGAGCCATCTCCCGCCACCGGTGGCGTTCGGCGTCGCTGTCGCCGAAGGCGGTGAAGGCAGGGACGATGAGCTGTGGTCGTCGGCCGGCCGCGGTCACGTTCGCCACGACGGTCTCGCGCAGGTACGTCGGGGTGTTCAGGGGGTGGACGTGGACACCGTCTGCCACCTCGCCCGCCATGCGCAGCATCCAAGGGTTGACGGCTGCGACATCGACGGGGGGATCCTCGACGTCGATCGCACCCGGGTTCCACTGGCCGGGGAGGAGCGACATCGACCACCAACGCCCCTCGAAGGCGAGGCGCTCGTCGCCACGAAAGGCTCGGAAGCACGCCCGCACCGCGTCGACGTACTCCCTGAGCCGGGGTCCCGGCGGGTCGAAGTCAGCCGCGTAGCGCCGCTCGACGTGGGCGCGCACCTGGGTGCCGAGCCCGAGGCGGAACCGGCCGCGAGACGTCTCGGCCAGCTCCCACGCCACCTGGGCGGTGACCATGGGGCTGCGGGGGAACGCCACGGCGATGCCGGTGAGGACGTCGATGTCGGCAGCGAGCGCCGCCGCCGCGCACGACAGGTACGCCGTGCGGCCGGCTTCGGTGACGAGGAGCCCGTCGAGGCCTGCCACCTCGACCGCTCGGGCAAGGTCCTGCGCCCGGCGGAGCTCCCCGCCGGTGGTCATCACGTCGAGGCGCATCACGCTGCGCCGTACCGGGTGACGGCGCCGTCGTGTTGGACGACGGTCCCGTCATCGATGAGCAGGTCGATGTGGCCGACCGCCTCGGAGACGCCGAGCATGATCCCGAAGCCCTCGAGGCCGCTGAACATGGCCTGCGAGAGGTCGAACGCGCTGGGCTCGCCGAGGGTGCGCACGAGCTCCAGCACCTGCTCGGCACGCCGGTCGTGGTGCACGCGCATGGTGGCGACCAGGGCAGGGACGTCATGGAACGCGGGGCCGTGGCCGGGAAGGATGATGCCCGGGTCGAGGGCGACGAAGCGGTCGAGCGACGCCAGGTACTCCACCAGGCTCCTCCGCCGGCCACCACCTTCCTCGTCCGGCTCGAGCACCGGGTTGGGGGTGATGCGAGGGAGCAGGTGGTCACCGGACAGCAAGACATCGCCGGTCGGGTCCAAGAGGGAGAGGTGACCGGTTGCGTGGCCCGGGGTCACGTGGGCCTCGAGGTCGCGACCGCCGAGGTGGACCCGGTCACGGTCGTCGACGGCGACGAGCGCGTCCTCGTCGGGGGTGTCCACCATCGGCCGCATCGCCGCGTGCTGCTCGGGGAACGCCGCCCGGATCTCGTCGGGGATGCCGAGGCTCTCGAGGAGCGCCTGGAAGCGCGGCCGCTCGTAGGCTGACAGCAGCTTGGGCCGCTCGGCCCGGCCGCACAGGATCGATGCGCCCGAGCTGCGGGCCAGCCTTCCCGCGAGACCGAAGTGGTCCGGGTGGCCGTGGGTGACGACGATCCGCTCCACGTCACCGATCCCGAGGCCGGCGGCGGCGAGCAGGCGCTCCACGCGCTCCTCGGTGTCGGACCACACCATCCCCGGGTCCACAAGCGTCACCGGCGGCTCCGGCAGGAGCCAGCAGTTCACGGGGCCCACCGGGAACGGGGTCGGGAGCTCGGCGAGGAGGACCCCGTCGGGCAGTGCGTCGGCGAGCGGGGCGAGGGCGACGGTGGAGGCCACCGTCAGGCCGCAGACTTCTCGAGCACGTGCACGCCGCACGCCGACCCGAGGCCGATCACGTGGGCGAGGCCGACCTTGGCGCCGTCGATCTGCCGGTCACCCGCTTCCCCGCGAAGGTGGTGGCACACCTCCCAGATGTTGGCGATGCCGGTGGCAGCGATCGGGTGGCCCTTGGACTGCAGGCCGCCCGAGACGTTCACGGGCAGCGTTCCGTCGCGCCACGGGGCTCCGGAACGGAAGAAGTCGACTGCGCCACCCTCCTCGCAGAGGCCGAGGTTGTCGTAGTGCACGAGCTCAGCGGTGGCGAAGCAGTCGTGCAGCTCGACGAGGTCGAGGTCCGACGGCCCGACGCCTGCAGCCTCGTAGGCCTGCTTGGCGGCGTTGCGGGTGAGGGTGTTCACGTCGGGCAGCACCTGGCACGACTCCTGCCACGGGTCGCTGGTGAGGACAGAGGCCGAGACCTTGACCGCTCGGCGCTGCTGCTCGAGGCTCAGCTTCTTCAGCTTCGCACCCGAGGTGACCACCGCCGCAGCCGCCCCGTCGCAGTTCGCCGAGCACATGGGTCGGGTGTTCGGGTAGGCGATCATCAGGTCGCCCATGATCTCCTCGAGGCTCATCCGCTTGGTGTAGGCGGCCAGTGGGTTCAGCGTCGAGTGGGCGTGGTTCTTCTCACTGATGCGAGCGAACAGCTCGAAGTCGGCGCCGCCGTACCGGTGGGCGTACTCCATGCCGACCTGGGCGAAGACGCCCGGCATGGTGTCCGTGCCGATCCGTCCGTCGGTGGTCGCCACCGCGCCGTAGCGACCCTGTGGCTCGTAGACGTGACGCTCGGCCTTGGGTCGGCCGCCGCCTCCGAGGAGGCCCGCCCCGGAGAGCTTCTCGACCCCCACGGCGAGGCCCATGTCGCACTCACCCGCCTTGACCGACAGGATCGCCGTCCGCAGCGCCGTCGCTCCCGTCGCACAGGCGTTGGCGACGTTGAAGACGGGGATGCCGGTCTGGCCGATCTGCTTCTGCAGCTGCTGGCCGATGCCCGCCGCCGCGTTCATGAGGTTGCCGGCCGCCAGGACCCCCATGTCTGCCATGGTCACCCCGCCGTCGGCCAGCGCCGCCATGGCCGCCTCCGCAGCGAGGTCCACGACGTCGAGGTCGGGGTGCTTGCCGAACTTGGTCATGTGGATCCCGAGGATCCAGATGTCATCCGATGCCATGGTCGCTCCTCATCAGCGCAGCGGTTCGAAGCCGAAGCCGATGGCTTCGGTGCCGTCGTCGTCGGTCCCGACCGCGTAGGTCACCAGGCGCAGCTCCATGCCGAGCGTCACGTGATCGGGGTCGGGCGCGACGCTGATCACATTGCCACGCACGCTCGTGCCCCCGCAGTCGACGACCCCTGCCACGAACGGCACCTCGACGCCAGGGGCGGCGAACGCCACGATCGTGAACGACCGCAGCTCGCCCTCCGACGCCACCCGCTCCCTCGTGAACGACGTCGCTCCACACGCCGCGCACGCGTTGCGGCGGTCGAAGAACCGC
>JBBSLC010000002.1:0-44843 GCA_038255685.1 Acidimicrobiales bacterium
CCCTGGCACGCCGAGCGCCCAGGCGGCGAGGGCGCCGACGAGGACCAGGGGGAGGAGCATGACGGGCACGGCGCTAGGAACCCCCTGCGACGTCGCGACGAGAGAACGCTGCTGTCGCTGCACCGGCGACGACGAGTGCGTCGACGACGAGGACCACGCCGGCTTCGACGGGCGCACGCGAGAACGACACGCCCTCCAGGGTGCGACCGGTGGAGGACGCCGCCGCGTTCTCACCGACGAGCCAGCCGGCGCGCCCGGGCCACCACGCACGCATGGTGGGTTCGATGAAGAGCAGGTACGCCAGCACGGCGACGAGTGCAGCGGTGCTGCTGCGGCCGAGCGAGGCGATGGCGGCACCGAGCACCGCGCTGAGCCCGGTCAGCAGCACCCCCCGGCCGACCGCGCCGAGCGTCGCCAACGTCCACGCCAGGTCCGCCCCCTCCGTCGTCCCCTTCACGAGGATGCCGGGGAGGAGCACGACGACGAGGAGCGCGGCGAGGGCGGCGCCGATGGTCGTGGCCAGCACGCCGCAGGCCATGAACCTGGCGGCGATCGCCCGACCGCGGCGGGGCTCCCAGGTGAGCACGGTCGTGACCGTGCCCGCCTTCCACTCCCCGCCGACGACGAGGGCGCCACCGATCAGCGCACCCATTCCGAGCAGCACCACACCGATGCCGAAGACCGAGTCCTCCTCTGGGTGCCACAGGTCGACCAGCCTGATCGGTGTCGGCTCCGAGCTGGCGAGGTCGCTGACAGGGACCGTCGCGAAGCTCACGACCCCGACGACCACGATCATGAGCACGCCGAACCCGACGAGCACCCGCACGGCGCGGCGGGCCAGGCACCGGCGCACCTCGGTGCCGAGGAGGGTGGCGACCTGATCACAGGTCTGCGCGACCTCGCTGAGGAGGTGGCTGGAGACCAGCACGGTGCGCCCCTCGTCGGCAAGAGCCCGGAGGAGCAGGCGGATCTCCCGGATGCCGGCGGGGTCCATCCCGTTGGCGGGCTCGTCGAGGATCAGCAGCGCGGGGTCCTTGAGGAACGCCGCGGCCAGGCCGAGGCGCTGGCGCATCCCGAGGCTGTAGCCCTTCACCAGGTCGTCGGCCCGCTCGGTGAGGCCCACCCGATCCAGGGCGACCGACACCGCGCTCGCGCCGTGGCCATCGAGCCGGCCCAGGAGGGCGAGGTTGCGCCGCCCGGTCATGGTCGGGAACAGCTGGGGCGTCTCGATGATCGACCCGACACGTCCGATCACCGTGGGGAGGGCGTCGGGGACGACCGCCCCGAGGACCGCGACCCTGCCCGCGCTCGGGCGGACGAGGCCGAGGATGCACCGGATGGTGGTCGTCTTCCCCGAACCGTTCGGCCCGAGGAAGCCGAACACGCAGCCCTCGGGCACGCTGAGGTCGAGCCCGTCGACCGCTACCCGATCGGGCCGTCGCACCCGCCGGTACACCTTGCACAGGCCGGCGACCTCGATCGCCGGGGTCATCGCACGGTCCCGGTCGGATCGGCAGGGTCGGCGAACGGCCGTTGCGGGCCGACCTGCTCGTCGAGCTGGCGGTTCAGCGTGAGGATGCGCCCGATCACCGGCAGCGACAACAGGTTGACGCCGTGCAGCAGGCCGATGATGAGGACGATCCCCGCCACCCGCGAGACCTCGGACTTCAGCTGCGCACCGTTCACCACCGTGTCCCAGCTCCGTGGGAGCTCGAAGGTGATCGTGAACAGGATGTAGGCGAGGAAGATCAGGTAGTAGGCGAAGTCGGTCAGGACGATGAAGCTCTTGCCGGTCCGAGGGTTGGCCCGGAACACATCGGCTGCATAGGCCCTCCCGAAGCGCTTGATGAACGGTCCGAGCCACAGGGCCACACCCACGAGGAACGCCGTGGTGAGCAGCTCCAAGATCCACCAGTCCATGAGGACCTCTCCTTCTCTGACGTCGATGACGGCGGTCACGACGGCGCCGACGGCGCCGACGATGCTGGCGAGGACCGCAGCGGCGCGACGGCGCTGGCTGCGCCGCACGCGGTCCTCCTCGATGCTGCGGACGACCCGCGAGAACAGGTCCGGGCTGGCGTGCACCTGGGCGACACCGTCGCCGAGGGCGTCGCGGAGGAGGTGCTCGACGGTGCTCACCGGTCGACCTCACCGAGGAGGCGCTCGAGCGACGCCATGCCCCGCTTGAGGTGCGTCTTCACCGAGTTCTGGGAGATGCCGAGCGACGACGCGATGTCGGCGATGCCGGTCTCGCCCAGGTGGCGGAGCACCACGCAGTCCCGCTGGCGGTGGGGCAGGGCGCGCAGCGCCTCCAGCACCCGACGCTGGTCCTCCCGCAGCACCACCTCGTCCTCCGCGGTCGCGAGGTCAACGTCAGCGGGTTGCTGGTGGCGGAGCGAGACGAGCCCTCGGCGGTTGTGGTCGCGCGCCAGGTTGAGCACGATCGAGCGCAGGTAGGCGGCAGCACGGTCGGGGTCCTGGATGCGGGCGGCACTGCGAGCGAGGCGGATGAAGGCCTCCTGCACCAGGTCCTCGGCGGCGTTGCGGTCGTCGACGAACAGGCGGGCCAGCTGCACCAGGCGCTGGCCCTCCTCGTGGAAGAGGCGGACGACGAGGGCGTCGACGTCGACGACCGCCGCACCGGGGACCACCACCGTCGGCGCCGCGTCGAACGATCCGACGGAGGAGGCGAGCAGGAGACCGGTGGCCATCACCTCGACTGACGGGCACGAGGGCCCGCTCGGGTGACACCACGTGGCGATGAGGTCGCGCACCCGGGAACCCACGTCCACCGGCACCACGAGCCACGGGCCCACGAACGAATCGTGACAGGTCGGGTGACGTGTCACCCGCGATCTGTCCCCGTCCGTCTGTCGAGGTGAGAGCAGCGGGCCACGGCCCCGACGAGAGGAAGCGACATGGACAGCAAGCGCAAGATCGCAGTGGGGATCGCCACCACGGCAGTGGGGTTCCTCGCCATGGGTGGGACGGCCTCGGCTGCCCACACGCACTGCATGGGCCTGCCGAACGGCAACGTCATCGAGGTGGCCGAGGGCTCGACCTCGCAGGCGACGGGAGGGGCTTTCCACAAGTTCCACTTCAACGTCCACTTCGGGGCGACCAACCACACGGGCTACCTCGGCGACGGCAGCTCCCCGGTGTCGCTCTACAAGGTCGGGACCGCAGACTGCACCTGACGAGCCATCCCGTCCCCGGGTGGGAACCCGGGGGCGGGGGCGGTCCTAGAGTCTGGGCATGGCCGTCACCGAGGAAGCGCCGGCACCCAAGCGAGAGCGCTGGACCGCGCAGTGGCTCGAGCTCTACGACGAGGTGATCACGTCGGGGCTGTGCACCGGGTGCGCGGGCTGCGTGATCGCCTGCCCGCACGACGTCATCGGCTACGACCACGCCTCGGGGGGCTACAAGCCGTTCCACCTCGAGGAGGAGCTCGGGCCCGACGACTGCATCCACGGCCAGAAGGGGTGCACGAGCTGCACCCGGGCGTGCCCTCGCTTCCGGACGTGGGAGGCCGAGGCCGACACGCTGCTGTTCGGGCGTGAGCGCACCCCGGCGGAGGTCTCCGGCATCGGCAAGGACATCGTCCTCGCCCGGGCCACCGACCCCGCGGTGCACGAGGCCGGCCAGGACGGCGGGCTCGTCTCGGCCATCCTCCTGTGGTCGATGGAGCACGACTACATCGACGCCGCGCTGGTGTCGTACCTCGAGGGCGACGGCACGACCTGGAAGGCGAGGCCCGGCGTGGCGCGCACGCCCGACGACATCCGGGCCTCGGCCGGCAGCCGCTACACGTACTCGGCCAACACCCTCGCCTACGACGAGGCGGTCGAGGGGGGCGCCGAGAAGATCTGCCTCGTGGGCATGGGCTGCCAGTCGAGCTCGCCGCCGGTGATGAAGGCCCGCAAGATCGGCAAGCTCGCCCGGCGCATCACGCTCAACATCGGTCTCCTGTGCTCGAAGACGTTCGACGACGCCATCTTCGAGGAGCTCTTCGAGGCGAAGTACGGCTTGAAGAAGCAGGACATGGTCAAGATGAACATCAAGGGCGTCTTCCAGATCTGGATGCGCAACGGCGACTACCACGAGGTCCCGCTGAAGGAGTGCCACGCCTGGACCCGAGAGGGCTGCAACAGCTGTCCCGACTTCGCCGCCGAGCACGCCGACATCTCCACAGGCGGCATCGGCGCGTTCGGTGACTGGACGCTGACGATCGTCCGCACCGACATCGGCCGGGAGATCGTGGACGGCATGCTGCGCGACGGCGTGATCGAGACCCGCCCCGGCGACGACGACCCCGGCGCCATCCGCCTCATGCAGCAGCTCTCGATCAAGAGCCGCAAGCGCTGGCCGGCCACCGCTGTCGCTGCCCCCGGCCTGGTGCCACCCCAGGTGCCCAAGGAAGCCGCACCCGCCTGAGGCGCGCCCGAGGCCGTGGCGACGCGTCGGCTCTTATGCTGCCGCCATGCCGGTCGATCCACAGGTCCAGGTGCTGCTCGACGCGATCGCTGCGTCACCGGCGCCAGCACTCCACGAGCTCGCCCCCGAGGAGGCGCGTGCCCAGTACGACGCCCTGGCGCTCGCCCGCACGGGCCCCGGTGACGTCGCCACCACGGAGGACCACGTGGTCCCCACGCCCGACGGCGACGTCGTCGTCCGCTCCTACCGTCCCGTCGGAGACGGCACCCCGCCGGTCTGCGTCTTCTTCCACGGCGGCGGCTGGGTCATCGGCAACATCGCGAGCCACGACGCCTTGTGCACGGCCCTCGCTGCGCGGTCCGGCGTCGTCGTCGTCTCCGTCGAGTACCGGCTCGCACCCGAGGCATCCTTCCCGGCCCCGCTCGACGACTGCCTCGCCGCGACCCGCTGGGTCGTCGACCACGCAGACGAGCTGGGGGTCGACGCCAGCCGCCTCGCCGTCGCCGGCGACTCCGCCGGTGGCAACCTCGCCGCTGCCGTCGCCCTGCGGGCGAGGGACGAGGGCGGGCCGGCGATCGCCTTCCAGCTGCTCCTCTACCCGGTCGTCGACCACTCCTTCAGCCAGGACAGCTACGACGAGAACGCCACCGGCTACTTCTTGACGGCGGATGCGATGCGCTGGTTCAGCGCGCACTACCTCGGCGGCGAGGCGCCCGACCACCCCCTCGCTGCGCCACTGCACGCAGACCTCCACGGACTCCCCCCGGCGCTGGTCCTGACCGCCGAGTACGACCCGCTGCGCGATGAGGGCGAGGCGTACGCAGCACGCCTCATCGACGCCGGCGGCGACGCACGTGCGCACCGCTACGACGGCATGGTGCACGGGTTCGTGAGCATGTTCTCGCTGCTCGACCAGGGACAGGTGGCGGTCGACGAGAGCGCCGCCGCCCTCACCGCCGCGCTCTCGGCGGAGGCCCCGTCGTGAGCACACGACGGAGACGTGACGATGAGACGATCTTGCACTCGTTGTCTCGCTATGGTGTGACAGACCACATCGAGGGGATGAGCACGTGACAACCACAGAACCGACCACGCCGACGAGCTGGGCCGACGACTACGACATCTTCGACAAGGGCTACGTCGCCGACCCGTTCCCCATCTGGGACGACCTCCGGGGCTCGTGCCCGATCTCCCACACGGAGCGGTGGGGAGGATCGTGGCTGCCGACGCGCTACGAGGACGTCTCCGCCATCGCCCACGACACGGTGCACTTCTCCTCCAAGGAGGTCCTCGTGACCCCCGCTCCCGTGCCCGAGGACGGCCAGGAGCAGGAGATGATCATCCAGCTCGGCGGTGAGGTCGCGGCCCCGCCCATCACCTCGGACCCGCCCGAGCACCAGTGGGCCCGCCGGCTCATCCTGCCGATGTTCGCCCCCAGGGCAGTCGAGAAGTACGAGCCCATCACGCGCGAGCTGTGCCGTGAGCTCGTCGCCGAGCTCGTCGCCGCCGGCAAGGGCGACGCCGCCGTCGGGTACTCCCAGCAGATCCCGGTGCGCATCATCGCCAAGATGCTCGGCATCCCCGAGACGATGTCCGAGACCTTCACCCAGTGGGTGCGGGGTGCGCTCGAGCTCGGTGCCACCGACCCCGAGATCCGCCAGGAGTCGTTCAAGGAGATCGTCACCTACCTGTTCGAGGAGGTGACGAAGCGCAAGGAGCACCCGGGCGACGACATCCTGTCCGAGCTCCTCGCCGCCGAGGTCGACGGCGCACCCGTCCCCGACTTCCACGTGATCGGCACCGGCGTGCTCATCCTCGTCGCCGGCATCGACACGACCTGGTCGGCCATCGGCTCGGCCCTGTGGCACCTCGCCACCCACCCCGAGGACCGGCGGCGCCTGGTGGCCGAGCCCGAGATCATGCCCCTCGCCGTCGAGGAGCTGCTGCGGGCCTACTCCCCCGTCACCATGGCCCGCCTGGTGAAGGAGGACGTCGAGGTGCAGGGCTGCCCCATGAGGGAGGGTGACCGGGTGCTGCTCAACTTCCCGGCTGCCAACCGTGACCCCGAAGTGTTCGAGCGCCCCGACGAGGTCATCCTCGACCGGGCCAAGAACCGCCACATCGCCTTCGGCGCCGGCATCCACCGCTGCGCAGGGTCGAACCTCGCCCGCATGGAGCTCCGCGTCGCCATCGAGGAGTTCCTCGCCGCCGCCCCCGAGTTCTCCCTGGAAGAGGGCGCCGAGGTCACCTGGGCCGGTGGCCAGGTCCGCGGTCCTCGCTGCCTCCCGGTGGTGTTCGGATGAAGGTGCGCGTGATCGACGAGAAGTGCCAGGGCCACGGCCGCTGCTATGCCCTCGCTCCCGAGCTGTTCGAGAGCGACGACCTCGGCAACGCCGTCGTGTGCGGGGACGGCACCGTCGCCCCCGGCCAGGAGGACGACGCCCGCCTGGCGGCCGACAACTGCCCCGAGTTCGCCATCGAGATCCTCGAGAGCTGAGAGACAGCGTCGTGATCGAGCGCCAGATCGAGGTCACGACGCCCGACGGTGAGATGACGACGTTCGTCTTCTCCCCCGAGCAGGACGGCCCGCACCCCGTGGTGCTCTACCTGATGGACGCACCCGGGATCCGTCCGGCCCTGCGGGACATGGCGTCTCGGCTGGCGACCGCCGGCTACTACGTGCTGCTGCCCAACCTGTTCTACCGGGGCGGCCCGTTCCGCGAGCTCGGGAAGAGCGACGAGGACATGCACGCACGCCGCGAGCTCATGGGGGTGATCACCCCGACGAACATCGTCCCCGACGCCGAGGCCCTGCTCGCCGTGGCCGCCGAGGACCCAGCCGCTCGCGACGGTGACGTCGGTGCGGTCGGCTTCTGCATGAGCGGCGGCCTGGTGATCGCGCTCGGACGCGCCCTCCCCGAGCGGGTGGCAGCGGTGGCCTCGATCCACGGCGCGTGGCTTGTGCGTGACACGCCCGACTCACCCCACGTCGGGCTCGACACGGTGCGCGCCGAGGTGCACCTCGCGTGGGTCGACGGCGATCCCACCGCGCCACCCGAGACCATCGCGCCGATGCGCGACGCCCTCGACGCGGCCGGCGTGGTCCACACCTTCGACCTCGTCACCGACGCGCAGCACGGCTTCGCTCCGGCGGGCGAGCGCTACGACCGCACCGCCTCGGAGCGCCACTGGGAGCGCGTCCACTCGCTGCTCCGCCGCAACCTCCTCACCACCGCCTGACCAGGGTCAGTCGGCGATGCGCAGGGCGACGGCGGGGCGGATCTTCGACGCCTGCTGTGCGGGGCTGGCCGTGGCGGCCAGCGTGGCGAGGAACGCCAGCGTGATGATCACCGCGAGCTGCACGTAGGGCACGCCGAACTCGAGGCCGTCACCGAAGGCGCCGCTCGTGAGCAGGCGCCAGGTCGAGATCAGGGCCAGGCCGGTGCCGAGGAAGATCCCCTCGAGGGCGACGAAGCTCGACTCGGCCACGAAGGCGCGTCGCACCTGCTTGGTCCCGAAGCCGAGCGACCGCAGCACCCCGACCTCGCGCCGGCGCTCGCGCACGGCCCGCACCATCACCACGCCGATCCCGGCCACGCTGACCACGAGCCCGAGCGACAGGTAGCCCTGCATCAGCCGGAAGAACTGCAGCTGCTGGGCGAGGCCGTCTCCAACCAGTGTCCGGAACGACGTCGCCGACATCCCGTTCTCGACGAACTGCCCGTCCAACCGCTCCGCCACGACCTGGGCATCGACCCCCGGCTCGACCGTGAAGCGCAAGAGGTTCGTGACCGCACGCTCCCCCACGAGCGAGCGGAGCCCTTCGATGCCCATGTAGGCAGGGGCCTGGCCGAAGCTGGCGTCGGCGAGGGCAGCCACTCGGGCGATCCTCGTCATCCCTGTGACGGGATCCCGCACGGTGAGCTCGTCCCCGATCGACAGCGTGGCCGTCGGCGGACCGCCACCCTGCTGCAGGAAGAACTCGTCGATGATGATCAGCGAGGGGTCGCTGAGCAGCGCACGCCACGCTCCCTCCTCAGACCCGAGCTCGGGGAGGAACGCTTGGAGCGAGGGCGGCCCACCGTCCACGAACGATGCGTCGTAGCCGCCAAGGGGCCAGCCCTCGAACTGCGCGACATCGGCTTCGTCGCGCAGCGAGACGACGTCGAACTGCGCGCCGACCGTCGCCAGCGGGGCCACGGCGGCGACACCTTCCGTGGCGGCGACCGCATCGACCGGGACCGGGTTGCTCGCGTTGGAGAAGGCCTGGCCGTCGAAGCCGCCGGCGATGTCGGCGGTGAAGTCGTCGACCTGCTGGCCGAACACGCCGCTGAAGAGCGTGATCGACACGAGCGTGAACATCACCAACGTGAAGGTGGACAGGATCAGCGACGTCCGGAACGACTTGGCCAGCGGGTACGCGAGACCGAGCCGGAGGGACATGTTCTTGCTCCCGCCTCCAGCCCGGCGCACCACGCCGCCGATGACGGCCTGGTGGCGGCTCACGAGCACGACCCCGGCGACGCTGAGCACGACCCCGTCGAGCACGAACAGCGAGATGTCTGGGTTGGTGAACACGTCCCCGGCGACGTCGAAGCAGAACGTGGCCCACACCAGGCTGACGATCGCAGCCACGGAGTCGACCAGCTTCTTGGGCGCCCACCTCCGCAGCACGATCGCTGCGCCCATGGCGAGCAGGGGTGGCCCGATCAGCAGGGGCGCAGGCGAGCGCTCGGCCAGACCGGTGCTCGTGAGGAGCCCGCCGGCGGCGGCGACGAACGCACCTGCGACGACCGTGCGGTTCCGCTGGCGCACGACGGTCGGCTCGGGGAGGTCCCGGATGGCGCGGATGACGTTGAGGCGGGAGATCCAGAGCGAGGTGGCAAGGACGGTGAGCAGGGAGAACACGAAGCCGATGAGGAAGCCCTGCTGGATGCTGGCCGCGCTGGCAGTGAACTCCAGCTCGAGGGCGAACTGGCCGTCGCCTCCGAAGATGCCGGCGGTGACGGCGACGATGGCGCGCCCGACGCCGATGCCGGCGATCGTGCCCAGGGCAGCAGCGCCGAGGGAGTACATCCACCCTTCGAGCGAGAACGTGCCGACCAGCCCCGAGCGCTTGAGGCCGACGGCTCGGAGCATGCCGAGCTCGGTCTTCCGCTCCTCGGCGAGCATGATGAAGATCGAGATCAGCAGCAGGATCCCTGCGAGGGCGCTGAAGGTCCCGAGGGCGGTGAAGAGCTGGGTGAACGAGGCGCCCTGGGCGTCGGCGGCCTCGAGGAGGTCCTGCTTGACCGGTGAGGTCTGGCCGGTCACACCCGCAGCGGCCAGCGCGGGCTCGAGCACGTCGACGGTCACGGCCGCCGATCGGGCTGCGCCCTCGATGACGTCGCCTCGGTTCGAGACGGCGACGAACGAACCCGGAGGGGAGCCGGCGCCCGGGTCGGCACCAGCGAGCTCGGTGATCGTCCCTGGCGTCACGAAGAGGTTGCGCGACTGGCTCCCGAAGCCGAGATCGAAGCCGGCGACACCGCGGCGTGGCACGACCCGGTCGATGGTGAAGGTGCGGATGCCGCCGTAGGCAAAGACCTCGACCGCGTCGCCCGGCTCGACCTCGAGGGTGCGCGCGAGGTCGGCGCCGATCACCGCGGTCCCGGGTCCGGGGGTGGCGCCGGAGATGCCGGTCGCCTCAGGATCGTCGCCAAAGGCGCGCGCCGCTGCGAAGTCGACCTCGAGCAAGGTGGCGTTGGGCTCCGCCCGTCGCTCGGCCCCCTCGACCGAGGTGGCGATGCTGGCGGCGATCGAGGCGATGGCGAGCACCCCGTCGACGTCGTCTCCCGGCGCCTGCTCGATGGCCGCGACCACCGCGGCACGATCACCGAGGGCGCTCGTCCCGATGACCTCGTCGACGGGGCCGAGCTTGGAGAACGCACCCTGGCGGATGGAGCTGCCGAGGGTGTCGCCGACCGTCGCCGAGCCGGTGATGATCGCCGTGCCGAGCAGTGCGCCGAGCAGGATCAGCGCCGTCTCCCGCGGCCGGCGGGAGGCGTTGCGGAGCGCCAGCCTGCGCAGCACCGGCTTGCGGGCGGCGACCACGAGGAACGGGATCGAGAGGACGATGACGGGGATCGGCAGGAAGCCGATGGCGACGAGCCCGACCGTGAGCACCAGCCCGATCGTCCCTGCCACGAGTCGTCCGAGACGGTTGGACAGGTGCATCAGCGAAGGCGTTCGTCGCGGACGATCACGCCGTCGCGCATGGCGATCCGCCGTTCGGCGGACGCACCGATGCCCTCGTCGTGGGTCACGAGGATGAGCGTGAGCCCGTCGCGGTGGAGCTCGTCGAGCAGTCCCATCACCGCGTCGGCGGTGTCGGAGTCGAGGTTTCCCGTGGGCTCGTCGGCCCAGACGATCGAAGGTCGACCGGCGAGGGCCCGGGCGATCGTGACCCGCTGCTGCTCACCACCGGAGAGCTCGGTCGGGCGGTGGTTCAGGCGGTGTCCGAGGTTCACCCGCTCGAGCGTCTCGATGGCCGCCTGGCGCGCCTCCCGGGCCGGCGAGCCGGCGAGGAGCAGCGGGAGCTCGACGTTCTCGGTGGCGGTGAACACTGGGATGAGGTTGAACGCCTGGAAGATGAAGCCCATCGTCGACGCTCGGTGCTTCGTGCGGCGGGCATCGCTCATGGCGTGGATGTCCTCGCCGTCGATGAGGACCGATCCCCCGTCGATGTCGTCGAGACCCGAGAGGCAGTTGAGCAACGTCGTCTTGCCTGAGCCCGAGGTCCCCATCACGGCGAGGAACTCACCCGCGCCGACCGTGAGGTCCACCGCCTTCAGGGCGTCGACGCTCTCGGCGCCCGTGCGGTACACCTTGGTGACGCCGGTGGCGGCGAGGAGCGGCGAGCCGGGCGGACGCTCCGTGTCGAGGGGCGCATCCGAGAGGGCGGTCATGGGCCGAAAGGTACCCGACCTCTCCGTCACGCTGGGTGAGATATGACCGATGTCACCCGACCTGACCGATGGTCAGGATTACCGGCCGGACGAGGCCGTCGCTACGCTCGGCGCGCGCCACGACAGCCGTGGCAGCGCTATCGAGGGGGAGCCACCACCATGGCTGAAGCCGTCATCGTCGCCACTGCCCGCACGCCGATCGGCCGGGCCTTCAAGGGTTCGCTGGCCGAGGCCCGGCCCGACGACATGGGGGGCTTCATCATCGACACCCTCATGAACAAGGTGCCCGAGGTCGACCGCGCCTCGGTCGAGGACGTCATGATCGGCTGCGCCAACGGCGCCGGCGAGCAGAGCATGAACGTCGCCCGCAACATCGCGCTGCTGGCCGGCCTGCCCGACACCGTGCCCGGCACCACCGTCAACCGGTTCTGCGCCTCGTCCCTCCAGACGATCCGCATGGCGTACCACGCCATCAAGGCCGACGAGGGCGACACGTACGTGGCCGGTGGTGTCGAGTCGGTCAGCCGCACCGGGGGCCGTGGCTTCCAGAAGGAGGACATGAACCCTCGCTTCACCAAGGGCAGCAACGACTTCATCAACAACGTGTACATCCCGATGGGCATGACCGCCGAGAACGTGGCTGCGCAGTACGGCGTCACCCGTGAGCGCCTCGACGAGTTCGCCAAGCTCAGCCAGGACCGCGCCACCGCCGCCCAAGAGAACGGCTTCTTCGACCGGGAGCTCACCCCGTACACGCTGCCCAACGGCGACGTCGTCTCGAAGGACGACTGCCCCCGCGCCGGGACCACCCTCGAGAAGCTCGCGTCGCTCCCGCCCGCGTTCAAGGAGGACGGCGTCGTCACCGCCGGCAACGCCTGCCCCCTCAACGACGGTGCTGCGGCCGTGCTCGTGATGAGCGAGGAGAAGGCCAAGAGCCTCGGCCTCAAGCCCCTCGCCCGCATCCTCGGCAGCTCGGTGTCTGGCCTCGCTCCCGAGATCATGGGCGTCGGCCCGATCGTCGCCATCCAGAAGCTGCTCGCCCTCACCGGCAAGAAGATCTCCGACGTCGACGTCGTCGAGCTCAACGAGGCCTTCGCCGCCCAGGTGCTGCCGATCTGCGACGAGATCGGCATCAGCATCGAGGACCAGCTGAACCCCCACGGCGGTGCCATCGCCCTCGGCCACCCCTTCGGCCAGACCGGTGCCCGCATCATGACGACGCTCATCAACGACCTGCAGACCCTCGACGGGACCATCGGCATCGAGACGATGTGCGTCGGTGGCGGCCAGGGCATGGCGATGATGATCGAGCGCCTCTAGCGACCGACTGCTCGGCACGCATCGCGGCCGCTCGTTTGCGGAGCGCGGCCATCGGGGACGGCTCAGGTCCAAATCACCGAGCAGCCCAGGAGCAACTGTGGACACCCGAGCAATCGCCGTCATCGCACTCGTCATCGCCGTCATCGTCCTGCTGATCGTGACGGGCGTCCTCTAGACCGGACGCTCGTCCGCAAGGACGGGTACCCGCCTGACCGGGTCGTCGTGCTGCGGTGGACGACACCACCCAGCACGACGAACCGGAGGGCAGATGGATCCAGGACCGCTGCGCGACGTCCTGACGGCGTTGGCGGGCCTCTTCACCGGCGCCCTCTCGGGCGCCTTTGGCGTCGGTGGTGCCGTCATCTCCACACCGGCGATCCGGGCCCTCGGGGTCCCGGCCAGCATCGCCATCGGCACCACCCTCCCCTCGATCTTCCCGAGCGCCGCCGCCGGTGCACTCCGCTACCGGCGTGAGCGCCTGATCGACCGCGACGCCGTCCTCCTCACCGTGCCCGTCGGCCTCGTCGCTGCGGTGATCGGGGCCCTGCTCGCGGACGTGGCGCCGGGTGACGGCCACGTCCTGATGCTGCTCACCGCAGCCCTGCTCGGCTTCACGGCGTACCGGATGGGACGGGGGATCCCTCCCAAGGAGTCGGCGCCGCTTCCCCCCGAGGTCGGGGACCCGACCCCAGAGGCCCCGACCACGGGAGCGCCGGTCCCGACCCGGTCCAAGACGGCGTTCGCCCTCGTCGGCGGGGTCGCCGGCCTGCTGTCGGGGCTGCTCGGCATCGGCGGTGGCATCGTGATGGTCCCCGGCTTCACCCAGCTGGCCGGTCTGTCGATCAAGTCCGCCATCGCGACCTCGCTCGTGTGCGTGGCTGCCTTTGCCGTGCCCGGCACGATCACCCACGCTGCGCTCGGCAACATCGACTGGCGGGTCGCCGCTTTCCTCACCCTCACCGTCATCCCCGGTTCGCGACTCGGAGCCGCGGCCACGATGCGGGCGAGCGATCGGACGCTGCGCCAGGTGGTCGCCGGCTTCCTCGCCGTCGTCGCCGTGCTCTACGCCGCCGGCGAGCTCGTCGCCCTCGTCGGCTGAGCCCGAGCGGGGTCAGGCGCCGAGCGCTCGTGCCCGGGCGAACACGGCGTCGAACATGGGCTCGGTGAGCGTGCCGGTGAAGGTGTTCTGCTGGCTCGGGTGGTACGAGCTGAGCAGCGTGCGGCCGTCGGGGAGCGCGACCTCGGCGAGGTGGCCGAACCGGGGCCGGGGACGGAGGCCGAGGGTGCCGGCCACGACCTGGTGGGCGAAGGAGCCGAGCACCACGATGACGGCCACCTCGGTGAGCAGCGCCAGCTCCCGTCGTAGGTACGGGAGGCAGGCGTCGCGCTCGGCCGGCGTGGGCTTGTTGGCGGGAGGAGCGCAGCGCACGGCGGCGTTGACCCACGCCCCGGTCAGCGCCAGGCCGTCGTCCCTCGTCACGCTCTCGGCCTGGTTGGCGTAGCCCGCCCTGTGCATCGCCCGGAACAGCCAGTCAGCGCTGCGGTCGCCGGTGAAGACCCGTCCGGTGCGGTTGCCACCGTGGGCGGCGGGGGCGAGGCCGACGACGAGCAGGCGTGCGCCAGGGTCACCGAAGCCGGCGAGGGGCCGACCCCAGTACTCCTCGCTGGCGAACGACGCACGCTTCTCGGTGGCCGTGGTCGCTCGCCACTCGACGAGTCGGGGACAGGCGAAGCAGGTCTCGATCTCCGCGCCGACGTTGTCGAGCGTGTCCCTCTCGACGTCCACCTCCGGGGGCATGACGTGGTCACCGGGGAGCGCGCCGAAGGTCCAGATCGGGGTGCGCGCACCACGAGGGCGGTGCGTCGAAGCCATGGGGGCCACGGTAGGTTGGCTCGATCGCCCCCCGAACGACACGACCCAAGCCACCCCCGTCCACCCTCGTGCTGCTCGTCCGCCATGGCCAGACGCCGACGACGGGCAAGACGCTGCCGGGCCGCGCGCCGGGGCTCCACCTCGCTGACACCGGCGTCGCCCAGGCCGAGGCCGTGGCCGAGCGGATCGCTGCGCTGAAGCAGGTCGATGCGATCTACGCGTCGCCGCTCGAGCGCACCCGCGAGACGGCCAAGCCCATCGGCAAGGCGCGCGACCTGAAGGTCACCATCGACCGTGGGCTGCTCGAGTGCGACTTCGGCGAGTGGACCGGGTCCGAGCTCAAGGAGCTGTCGAAGCTCCCCGCGTGGACGACCGTCCAGCGCTACCCGAGCGGCTTCCGCTTTCCGGGGGGCGAGTCCTTCGCCGAGATGCAGACCCGCATCACCGGTGCCGTGGCCACCCTCGTCGAACGCCATCCCGGAGGCGTCGTCGTCGCCGTCTCCCACGCCGACCCGATCAAGGCAGCGGTCGCCTCCGCCCTCGGGACCCACCTCGACCTCTTCCAGCGCATCGTCGTGTCGCCGTGCTCGGTCACAGCCATCAGCTATGGCGCCGCTGGGCCGATCGTGCTCACGGTGAACTCGATGACCGGCCCCCTCTCCGAGCTGGCGCCGTCATGAGCGAGCACAGCGAGCGTGGCCCGAGCGGCCCGGCCGCAGGCCGAGAGCGGATGACATGAGCAGCTCGTTCGAGATGCCCGACGTCGACCGGTTCACCGCCGGCACGGTGGGTGAGCCCGGGGCCCGCGTCTTCTACATCCAGGCGGTCGCCGGTGCCCAGGTCGTGACGCTGCGCCTCGAGAAGGGCCAGGTCGCCGCGATGGCGCAGCACCTCGCCGAGATGCTCGTCGACCTCCCGGCACCGACGCCGGACGAGATCCCCGACGACCTCGACCTCATCGAGCCCGCCATCGCCGAGTGGGTCGTCGGCCAGCTCGGCGTGGTCTTCGACACCGAGCGCGACCGGTTGCTCCTGCAGGCGGAGGAGGTCGGCGAGCTCGACGAGGAGGGCGAGCTCCTCCCGAACCCCGACGCCGGGTCCGCCCGCCTCGCGCTCACCCGCGGCCAGGTGGCTGGCTTCATCGTGCGCGCTGCCACCCTCGTGGCCTCGGGCCGCCCGCCCTGTCCTCTCTGCAACCGCCCGCTCGACCCCGAAGGGCACGTGTGCATCAAGACGAACGGGCACAAGCCGCACTGACCCTGCTCCACGACGGCGAGCTCGAGATCAAGGGCCGCATGCCGTGGAGCTCGAACGGCACCTACCTGGTCGAGGCGACCCTCGGTGACGAGGCGGGCCTCGCCGTCTACAAACCTGGCCGGGGCGAGCGCCCGCTCTGGGACTTCCCCCGGGGCCTGTACCGGCGTGAGGCGGCGGCGTGGGTCCTCTCCGAGCTGCTCGGGTGGGGCCTCGTCCCCGAGACGATCGTGCGCGACGGACCCCTCGGCGAGGGCTCGGTGCAGCGCTTCGTCGAGGCCGACTTCGAGCAGCACTACTTCACGCTGTACGAGGACGAGGCGAACCACCCGACCTTCCGGGCCATGGCGGCCTTCGACGTGGTCGCCAACAACACGGACCGCAAGTCCGGCCACTGCCTGCGCTCCACTGCTGACGGCCGCATCTACGGCATCGACAACGGGCTCTGCTTCCACCCGGAGCCCAAGGTGCGCACGGTGATCTGGGAGTTCGGCGGCGAGCCCCTGTCCGAGGAGCTGCTCGCCGACCTGTGCGCCCTGCCCGCGCTCCTGCCGGGAGGGCTCGCCGCCTTGCTCGACGAGGAGGAGCTGGAGGGTGTCGCCGACCGGGCGGCGTGGCTCGTCGAGACCGGCGAGCTCCCCGAGCCCGACCCCTACGGCCGCTGCTACCCCTGGCCCCTCGTGTGACCTGCGACCGAGGGGCTCAGAGCGGGCCGAGGACCCGGTCGGTGTAGGTGTTGGCAAAGGTGCCCTCGGGGTCGAGGCGGCGGCGGACGGCCTGCGCCTCGTCCCAGCGGGGGTAGAGCGGCGCGAGCGTCTCCGCCGTCTGGAAGTGCATCTTCCCCCAGTGGGGACGACCGCCGACCGAGCGCATGATGTCTTCGACGGCGGAGAAGTACTGCACGTGCTCGCTCCCCCGGTACATGTGCACGGCCACGTAGCAGGTGTCGCGGCCGGAGGACGGGCTGAGCGGGATGTCGTCGGCGGCGACGAAGCGGACCTCGACGGGGAAGCTCACGTAGAGCCCGGTGCGGGCGACCATCGCCTTCACCTCACGGACCACGTGGGCGGCCGCCTCACGGGGCACGGCGTACTCCATCTCGTAGAACTTCACGTAGCGGGGGCTGGCGAAGACCCGGTCGCTGCGGTCGACGTACTCGGACCGCCCAGACGAGGGGATGGCCCGGGTGAGCCGGGGGATGGCTTTCGGGCGGATGCGGCCCAGGCGGCACGCTGCGCCGAAGGCGACGTTCGCCAGCAGCACGTCGTCGCGGAAGGCGTGCCACCGCGAGCGCGGCGCCCGGGGCAGCTCCGTGCGGTTGTTCGTCTTCGTGAGCGCCCAGCCGGTGTGCGGCACCCAGTAGAGCTCGAAGTGGTCGGCACCGTCGACGTGGTCGTCGAGCGCCTCGAGCACGGCGTCGAGCCGGAGCGCCTCCTCGACGACGTGGAGGTCGAAGGCGGGCACGGTCTGCAAGGTGACCGTGGAGATGAGGCCCAGGGCGCCCACGCCCACACGGGCGGCGGCGAACACCTCGGGCTCGTCGTCGGCCGAGCACTCGATGATCGACCCGTCCCCGGTGACGAGGCGCATCCCCCGGATCTGGGTGGCGAGGTTGCCGAGCGTGGCCCCCGTGCCGTGGGTGGCGGTGCTGATGGCGCCGGCGACGGTCTGGTAGGCGATGTCACCCAGGTTCGGCAGGGCGAGTCCGGCGGTGGCCAGGCTGGCGTTGAGAGCGGAGAGGGTCATGCCCGCCTGCACGGTGACGAGCCCGGAGGCCCGATCGATGCGCACGACCCGTCCGTAGCGGGTCGGTCGCACGAGGTGGCCGTCGGTGAGCGCGGTGCCGGTGAAGCTGTGGCCCGACCCGGTCATCTTCACCCGCTCGCCAGCGGCGGCCGCCTCCTTCACGAGCGCCGCGAGCTCGTCCTCAGACGCCGGCTCGTGCACGTGGGCGGGTGCGCACGCCTGGTTCCCGGCCCAGTTCTGCCACCGTTCGCCGGCCACTGATCGCTTGGGGCTCGCCATGCCCGCAGGTTAGGGCCGGGAGGGGCACTCGGGACGACGACGACCCCCGGCCGGAGCCGGGGGTCGTCTCGACGAGCGGGACGGGGTGAGCCGTCCGGGGATCAGCGGGCCTGGAGGGCCTCGATGAGCTTGGGCATCACCTTGTGCACGTCGCCGATGATGCCGAGGTCGGCGATGCCGAAGATCGGGGCCTCGGGGTCCTTGTTGATGGCGATGATCGTCTTGGAGCCCTTCATGCCCACCATGTGCTGGGTGGCGCCGGAGATGCCGACGGCGATGTAGACGTTGGGCTTGACGACCTTGCCGGTCTGGCCGACCTGGTAGCTGTAGGGCACCCAGCCAGCGTCGACGATGGCACGGCTCGCGCCGGGCGCGCCCTTCAACAGCTTGGCGAGCGTCTCGACCAGCTCGAACTTCTCGGCCTCGCCGAGGCCGCGGCCGCCGGACACGACGAGGGAGGCCTCGTCGAGGATCGGACCCGAGTGCTCCTCCACGTGGCGCTCGTGCACCGTGACCTTGCCCTGCTCCGTCGGCTCGGCGGCGACCACCTCAGCGGTCGTCTCACCCCCGGGCTCGGCGGCGAAGGACTTCGGGCGGAAGCTCGCCAGGTGCGGCGTCTCGCAGCGGAACGCAGTCGTGAGGTTGGTCGCGCCACCGAAGATCGACGTGGTCACCCGGACCTCGTCACCCTCGACGGCGATGTCGTTGTTGTTCGTCAGCACGGGGCGGTCGAGCGCGACCGACAGGCGTGCGAGCACGTCGCGACCGTCGTAGGTGGAGCCGAACATGATGAGGTCGGGGGCGTTGCCGCCCTCGATCTGCGCGACCATCGCCGAGGCGACCGGGATGCCCTGGAGGCCCTCGGTGGCGACGGTGTAGACCTTGCTGACGCCGTACTTGCCGAGCTCGGCGGCGACGGCCTCGGCGTTGTCGCCTGCGTAGAACGCCTCGACCTTGTCGGCGAGGGCACGGGCCTTGGTGATGATCTCGAGGGTGATCGACGACGGCTTGTCGCCCCCCACCTCTGCGTGGACCCAGATCGTGTTGAGAGCCATCTAGAGCACCTTCTGGGACTCGAGGAACTGGACGATCTTGAGGTGCGACTCGCCGTCGTCCTCGATGATCTCGCCGGCCTGGCGCTCCTCGGCGGCGACCACCGAGACGATCTCCTGGCGGGCGCCTGCAGCGCCGACCTGGTCGGCAGCGAGGCCGAGGTCGGCGACGGTGATGGTGTCGACCGGCTTGGACTTCGCCGCCATGATCCCCTTGAACGAGGGGTAGCGGGGCTCGACGACGCCAGCGGTCACCGAGATCAGAGCGGGGAGCGGGGCGGAGACCTCGTCGTAGCCGGCCTCGGTCTGGCGGTCGACCTTGGCCACGCCGTCGGCGATCACGATGCTCTTGGCGAAGGTGATCGACGGGAAGCCGAGGATGGCGGCGATCTGCTCGGGCACGGTGCCGGTGTAGCCGTCGCTCGACTCGGTGGCGGCGATCACGAGCTCGGGCTCGGCCCGCTTGATCGCTGCTGCGAGGACCTTGGCGGTGCCGAGGGCGTCGGAGCCGGCGAGGCTCGGGTCGCTCACGAGGATCGCCTTGGCCGCGCCCATCGCCAAGCCGGTGCGCAGACCCGACGTCTCGTCGTTGGGAGCCATCGAGACGAGGGTGACCTCACCGCCTCCGGCGTTGGTGACCAGCTGGAGCGCCATCTCCACGCCGTAGGCGTCGGAGTCGTCGAGGATGAGCTTGCCATCCCGCTTCAGGTAGTTGGTCGAGGGATCCAGGGCACCCGGTGACGCCGGGTCAGGGATCTGCTTCACGCAGACGACGACGTTCATCTCGCCATCCTCGCCCCCGGGGCGGGGCTTGCCAAATCCAGGCTGGTATCGTCCCTCGCCTTGCGGGTGCTGCTCCTCGTCAACGCATCGGCCTCGTCGGTCACGGCCCGAGGTCGGGTGGTCATCCAGAAGGCGCTCGCCGCCGACCACGACGTCACCCTCGCCGAGACCTCGAGGCGCGGCCACGCGACCCGACTCGCCCAGGGAGCGGCGAACGTGGGCGTCGAGGTGGTCGTGGTCCTCGGTGGCGACGGCACCTTGAACGAGGCCGCCAACGGTCTCGCCGGCACCGAGACGGCCCTCGCCGTGCTGCCCGGCGGTTCGACCAACGTCTTCGCCCGCACGATGGGCCTCCCCAACGACCCCATCGAGGCGACCGCCGAGCTCCTCGAGGCGCTCGGGCGCGGCGCCATCGAGCAGGTCGGTCTCGGCTCGGTGAACGGCCGCTACTTCCTCTTCCACGTCGGCCTCGGCTTCGACGCCGAGGTGGTGCGCCAGGTCGAGCGCCGCTCGGCCCTGAAGCGCTACGCCGGCCACCCGCTGTTCGTCTACGCCGGCTTCACGACGTGGTTCCGCCACTACGACCGCAGCCGGCCCCGCTTCAGCGTCCACCACGACGACGGCTCGGTGGTCGAGGACGGCTGCTTCGCGCTCGTGCTCAACACGAACCCGTACACCTACCTGGGGAACCGCCCGCTCAACGTCGCCCCCGAGGCGACCCTCGAGCGTGGTCTCGCCAACCTGACCCTGCGCACGCTCTCGTTCCCTGCGTTCTCGTCGGTGATCGCCTCGGTGCTCGGCAGCGGCACCGTCGCCCGCAGCCACCGCAAGGTGGACTACCGGACCGACCTCGGCGGCCTCCGCGTCGTCGGCCACGGACCGTTCCCCTACCAGGTCGACGGCGACTTCCTCGGTGAGGTCACCGAGCTGACCTTCCGCCACGAGCCCGGCGTCTTGCGCCTCGTGAGGCCGTAGGTCCGGTCAGCGGCCCAGGGCGCGGAGGGCGACGTCGGGGACGTTGGTGACGATGCCGTCCACGCCGAGCGCAGCGAGGTCACGGATGCGATCGGGTTCGTCGACCGTCCAGGTGTTCACGGCGAGGCCTGCGGCGTGGGCGAGGCCGACGAGGTGGGCCGTCACCGCCCCGTGGTGGGGGTGCACGGCGGCGTGGCCCCGGCGGCGGGCTCGGTCGACGAAGCGGCCAGCGAGGTCGGCGTCGAGGCCGAACATGGCGAGCGTGCCGGTGGGGATCGACGGGTCGATCTCGCGCACCCGATCGACGTCGGCGATGTTGAACGACGACACGATGACCCGATCCCCCATCGGGGCGACGATCGCCGCCACCGCCGTCGCCACCGCGAGCGTCGGATCGTGGTCCGGATCGCGCGGCCAGTTCTTCACCTCGACGTTCACCACCAGGTCGGCGCATGCGCCGAGCGCCTCCTCGAGCGAGGGCACGTCGGACGGGAGGCCGGCGGCTGCCACCTCGCACAGGAGCCGCCCATCGGGCAGGTGAGCGTCGTGGTGCACCGCCAGCGAGCCGTCCGCCGTCCGGCGCACGTCGAGCTCGACGCCGTCGGCGCCCATCGCCGCAGCGCCGGCGAAGGCCGCCAGGGTGTTCTCCCGGAACGCCGCCGAGGCGCCACGGTGAGCGAAGACCGAGGTCACTGCGCTCCTCCAGATGTCCGAGAGATGAAGAAATCATGAAGAGACCCTTGTCGCCCGCCCGGCAGGGAAGTACGGTCTTCAGGTCGAAAGACTTCGTGCGGGCGAGGTTTCCGTCCAGCATTGTGAACGAAGTCACATTTCCCTCGAAAGGCGCCACCGTGGCACTCGCCCTGACCTCTGACGTGTCCGATCACGCCGCCGAGTGGCGAGACCGCGCCGCCTGCCGCAGCACCGACCCCGACCTGTTCTTCCCGGTCGGCACCACCGGCCCGGCCATCTCCCAGATCGAGGCGGCCAAGGCCGTCTGCCGCACCTGTCCTTCGCTGGAGCCGTGCCTCGAGTTCGCCCTCTCCACGAACCAGGACTCCGGTGTGTGGGGCGCCACCTCCGAGGAGGAGCGTCGCAAGCTGCGCCGCCAGTGGCTGGCCCGTCGACGCCAGGCCGTCGCCGCCGCCACGGCCTAGCCGCCTGCCGCTGGACCGGGGCGCGCTCACGCCCGGGCGCCGATCAGCGGCACCCTGATCTCGATCTCGGTGCCCGGCCCCCCGAACGCCGGCGCGTCGCCGTCGGGTCGGCTCCGCATCTCGATCGAGCCCTCGATCTGCGACGTCACGAGGCTGCGGACGATCGACAGCCCGAGCCCCTTCGAGGCCGACACCGAGAACCCGTCGGGAAGGCCGACGCCGTCGTCGACGACGCGCACGACGAGTGCGCCGCCGTCGTTCGACAGGTGGACCTCGACGTGGCCGTCCTCCATCCCCCTCGGCTCGGGGAAGGCGTGGTCGACGGTGTTCTGGAGCAGCTCGTTGAGCACGACCGCGAGCGGCGTGGCGATCCGGGCGGGGAGCTTGCCGGCGTCGCCGCTGACGGTGATGGCGATGCGGTGCTCGGGCGAGAGGAGGCCCTCCTCGACCATCCGCACGAGTGGCCGGACGATCTCGCTGAACGGGACGTCGTCGCCGACCTCTCGCGAGAGCGTCTCGTGCACGAGCGCGATGGCGCGGATGCGCCGGACTGACTCCTCGATCGCCGTCTTGGCCTCAGGCGACTCCAGCCGGCGACCTTGCAGTCGCAGCAGGGACGAGATCGTCTGGAGGTTGTTCTTCACCCGATGGTGGATCTCCCGGATCGTGGCGTCCATGGAGATGAGGAGCCGGTCTCGCCGCCGGAGCTCGGAGATGTCCCGCAGCAGCACGAGGGCACCGGTGACCTCACCGCTCACCAGGAGCGGGAGGCAGCGCACGAGGACGGTGACCTCTGGTCCCCGCTCGATCTCCTCGGTGACCGGTGCGCCGATGGCGAAGCTGGTCCGGACGGCGACCTCCTCGAGGCCGAGCTCGCTCAGCTTCATCCCCTCGGCGTTGGCGTGGACGCCGATGCGGTGGAGCGCCGAGACGGCGTTCGGCGAGGCGTACTCGACCCGGCCGTCGGCGTCGAGCACGACGGCACCGTCGCCCACCCGCGGCGCCTCCTCCGATTCGGCGTCCTCGGTGGCGAAGGGGAACTCGCCGGTCCGCAACATCTCTGCGAACCGGTGGAACACCTCCACGTACATCGCTTCGAGCTCACCCGGCCGGCGCCCGATCGTCGGGACGGACTCCCGGGAGAGCACGGCGATGACCTCGTCGCCGAGGCAGACGGGGACGCACAGCATCGAGACGCGCTCGTGCAGGGCGGACAGGTTGATCTCGCCCTCGACGATCTCGCCGGTGCGCAGCGCTCGTCCCACGAGCGGGCGGTCGGCGTCGTCGATGAGCGTCCCGACGTAGTCGCTGCGGTACAGCGTCTGGTTCGTCGTCGGCCGGACCTGGCCGGCCACCACGTACCGCCGCGCGTCGCCCGGATCGGTGCGGGTGGGCACGAGGAGCAGGAGGTCGGCGAAGCAGAGGTCGGCGAGCGGGCCCCACGACGCGACGAGGCGCTGGAGGTGGCCGAGCCGCTGCTCGTCGAGGTCGGCGTGCTGGCGGACCAGCTCGGCGAGCGTCGCCATCAGGCCGGGGTCGGGGCGACCGCGATGGCGACCGGGCGGCGCTCGCGCCCTCGGTAGGCGGCGAGCTCGTCGTAGCCGGCGTCAGCGAGGAGCCGGGCGACGTCACCGCGGCGCTCCCCGACCCTGTCGCACCGGTGGGCATCGGTGGCGGTCGTCACCGGGACGCCGGCAGCGTGGAACCTGGCCAGCAGATCGGGAGCGGGGTACGCCTCGGCCGCCGGCTTCCGCCAGCCGTTGCTGTTGATCTCCGCCGACATGCCGCTGCGCGCCGCAGCCTCGGCCATGCGGGCGTACCACTCGTCGGGGACCGCTGGCCTGCGCCCGGCGACCTTGCAGAGGTCGGGGTGGGCCAGCACGTCGCACACCCCGGAGTCGGCCAGCTCGTCGAGGCAGTCGGCGTAGGCGTCCCACACGTCCTCGACGGCCCGGGCGTCCCACTCGGCCATGACGGCGTCGTCGCCGACGTTGTCGAAGCCCCACGCCCCGATCCAGTGCACCGACCCGAGCAAGACGTCGAAGGGGTAGCCCTCGAGCAGCTCGGCGACCTCGTGCATGCGTCCGCGGTGGAAGTCGACCTCGAGGCCGAGCACGACGGGAAGGCCGGCGTCCTTGGCCGCCAGCACCACCTCGACGTAGTGGTCGAGGTCGGCACCGACCTCGCTGTCCCAGAAGGTCGCCATCGCGTCGCGCACCGGGCTCGGCGGCTCCACCTCCCACCAACCGCCGAACACGGCGTCGGCCTGTCGGAACCGGTGCAGGTGCTCGGTCAGGGCGATCTCGACGACGCCTTGCGCCCGGGCCGCATCGCAGTACGCAGCGACCTGCTCGAGGGTGGCGTCGAGCGGTCGGGGCCCGTGCTCCCAGAGGTGCAGGTGGTAGTCGAGCACCCGGTCAACCTACCGGCGTGCTGCCACGACCTCGTTCGCTCCCCTCACCAGGTGAGCGCGGTCAACCGTCCCCTTGCCAGTCGAGGCAGAGGAGGGTCGCGTCGTCGAGGAGCTCGGCACCACGGTGCACGCAGACGGCCCTGATGATGCGCCGCACGAGCTCGTGCGGCCGGGCGCCGCGGTGCGCCGCGACCAGCTCGCCGAAGCGCGCGTACCCCAGGGTGTCGTCACGGTTGGGCCCCGCCTCGACGATGCCGTCGGTGAGCAGCACGAGGCGGTCGCCACGTTCGAGCTGCACCGGCTGGTGGCGGTACCTGGTGTCCGCGAAGAGGCCGAGGGGTCGGTCCGGGTCGAAGACCAGCGGTCCCGCTGCCGAGGCGCCCTGCAGCCACGGTGGCGGGTGGCCTGCGTTCACCGCCGTGCCCCGCCCGGTCGCCAGGTCGATCTCGATCACGAGTGCGGTCACGTAGGCGTCGTCCCGGAACTGCTCGCACAGGACCTGGTTCGCCACCTGCACCTGCTCGACGATGCTCTCGCCGGCGCGGCGGGCGTTGCGCATGGCGGTGACGACGAGCGTGGCGCACAGTGCCGAGCGAAGACCGTGACCCATCGCATCGGAGATGGAGAGGGTCAGCTGGTCCCCGTCGACGGCGTAGTCGAACGTGTCGCCGCCGACGTCGTAGGCGGGCTCGAGCGAGCCGGCGAGGCTGAACGTGGACGATGCATAGCCGAGGACCGGCAGGAGCTCCCACTGCATCTCGGCGGCGAGCGCCAGGTTGCGCCGTCGGCGGACCCGCTCGAAGACGTCGGTGTAGCGCTGGGCGGCAGCGACGACGTACCCGAGCGCGCTGGCGACCTCTCGGGAGATCTCCTTGGCCCGCTCGGCTGGCTCTGCGGCGACGTCGACCTCCAAGACGCCGAAGCGCTCCGAGCGGACCGTGACCGGGGCGAGGATGCTCCACCGGTCCCCGTCGTGCTCGACGAGGACCTCCTGGCGCTGGTAGCACGCACCGTGCGCCGTCGATTCCACCGGCAGCGACGAACGGTCATCCCGGTCGACGTCCCTCGTCCGCTCTGGCTCGAAGCGCTCGAGGGTCGCCTCGGCGTAGTCGGCGAGAAGCAGCACGACGTCGCTCGCGCCGATCGTCTCCTGCAGCGCCCGGCGGACGACGGGGAGGATCTCCTCGGGCGGCACGTCATCGAGCGCCCGGAAGAGCTGTTCGACGGGGTTCGGCTGGGGGAGCACGTTGCCATCCTCCCTCACCTGGTCGGCATCGACCGCAACCCCTCGGTGCGCCGGTGTGCGTGGCGTCAGGCCCCGCCGCTCCGCAAGGCCCGCCAGAGGGCGTGGTAGCTGGGCCAGGTGATGGCGTCGGTGACCCACCCGGCCACGTCGAGCTCCCGCTGGAGGGCCGGGAGGTTGCGCCACGGGACGCCCATGTCGACGTGGTGCGCGAGGTGCCAGCCGATGTTGCACGGCACCAGCCAGAACCGGGCGAGCCAGGTCTGGCGGACGTGGTGGGTGGTGCGACGACGGTCCTTCGACCGCGTCATCCCGCCGTGCTCTGCGATCGCCCGGAGCCGGTTGATCACCCGCCACACCGTCATCCACGGCGCCAGCCACAGGAGGGGCCACAGCCACCAGCGGCCGACGAGCACCGCCACCGCCACGAGCGGCAGCTGGGCGACCGTGATGCGCAGCACCACGGGGCGGGCGGCGGGGATGGTGAAGCCCCGCACGAGGCTCTTGAGGTTCTTCCAGCCGCTCGGACCGAGCGCGTCCCGTCGCATCTTCCGCCAGAACGACGCCGGCACGATCGGGTAGCCGTCGTAGAGGTTGCGATCGGGCTCGTTGGGCCCGAACTCGTCCTTGTGGTGGGCGAAGTGCGCGCGCCGGTACCCGTCGAAGGCGAAGAACGACGGGTAGGCGAGCACCCACCGACCGACGACGTCGTTCCACCGCTTGTCGGTGAACAGCAGCTTGTGG
This sequence comes from Acidimicrobiales bacterium, assembly GCA_038255685.1. Lineage (GTDB taxonomy): Bacteria > Actinomycetota > Acidimicrobiia > Acidimicrobiales > CADCSY01 > CADCSY01. Next base: position 26,221 of record JBBSLC010000002.1, read on the forward strand.
GCCGCTTCGTGGCCGAGGCTGGCGAAGCGGGCGTGGACCGGACCCATGAGGACGAAGGCGACGGCGTACGCCAGCGGGTGGTCGAGCCACACCGCCGACCACACGGTGGCGATGGCCTGACCCCACGTGAGGGCCACGCTGCCGACGTTGCGGAACGAGGCGATGCGCCGGAGCTCGGCTCGCACCTCGGGGACGGGCATGCCCGTCGCCGCCAGCCGCTCGGTCGGCAGCACCTCGGGGAGCTGCTCGGTCTCGGGCACCATCGTCGTGCGCGCGATCGTGGCGTCGACGGCGACCATATCGCCCATCCTAGGACCTGCGCCGGCGAGCGCTCCTGCGCTTCGAGACCCACAGACCGAGCGCGCCGCCGACGATGCCGAAGACGGCAGCGACGAGCAGGTTTGTCGTGTCGGATCCACCCTCGGCGCCGCCCGCCTCGGGCTCGTCCAGCGCTGCGGTGAGCGAGGTCGGCGTGCTCGGGTCGGTGACGGGGACCTCGATGGGGATCTCGGTCGTGCCCGGCGGGAAGGACGAGGAGACCTGGAGCGTCCACGGTCCGGACGAGTCGAGGTCGAGCGTCACGGCGTACGCACCGGGCTCCCCTTGGCGCTCAGCGGGCGCGGCAGGGACCACCTCCCCGTCCGGACCCGTCGCCGCCACCTCGACGATCGCACCCTCAGCCGGATCGCCGTCGGCCTCGTGGGTGATGCGGATCCGGAGCACCACCCCACCCGGCGTCGTCTCGGTCACCTCCAACACCTCGAACACCGCCCCCCCGCCGTGGGCGCCGGCCGGACCGACAGGCCCACCGACCGCCACCACCACGGCCAGAACCACGAGGAGCAGCCGGAGCCGGCTCACCGCCAGAGCTCCTCGCCCATCCGCACCAGGCCGGCGAGGTCGAAGATGTCGCTCTCGAAGTACGGGACCGAGGCGATCACGTCCGGGGCGGCGGCGAGCTCCGATCGCTGCGTCCGCTCCCGCTTCGCTGCCACCTGGAAGTTGAGGAAGCTCTCCCCGACCTCCTGGAGGACCCGTGCGACCATGACCGGCTCCCCGATCGCGTCGGGGATGGCCGTGGCCAGGTCCTCGGCCTCGACGGTGAGGCGCGTGGCGGTGCTCGCAGCGCCCTCGTCGAGCAGGTACGACGGGAGCACCTTGTTCAGCACGAGCGCCCCGAGGTGCAGGCGCTTGGCGGCGAGGGCGCCGATGAAGAAGTCCGCCTCGTGCGCGGGGCCGGACTCGAGGGTGCTCACGACCACGAAGGTGGTCCGGCGGTCCTCGAGGACGCGCTCGACCGCTCTCGCCCGCTCGACGAACCCGTCGTACATGGACTGGAAGAGGATGAAGAACTCGGCGATGTCCTGGAGGAACGCCGAGCCGAGGATGCGATCGGCCACCTGGTAGAACGGCCGCGAGGCCGCGTTGACCAGCCGGCTCCGATACGGCACAAGCAGCCATCGCAGCAGCCGGCTGGAGAAGAACTCGGCCATGCGCTCGGGCGCCTCGAGGAAGTCGATGGCGTTGCGGGTGGGTGGCGTGTCGACGATGATCAGGTCGTAGGTGCCGCTCGCGTGCAGCTCGTAGAGCCGCTCCATGGCGATGTAGTCGTGGCTCTGGACGAACTTCCCGGTGACGTTCTGGTAGAGCGGGTTGGCGAGGATCGCGTCGCGCGTCTTCGCATCGGGTGCGTGCCTGCGGACGAGGTCGTCCCAGCTCTGCTTGGTGTCGAGCATCGCCGCCCAGAGCTCGCCCCGTGGCTCGAGGCCGGCTCCGGCGAATGCCTCGTTGGGGACCCGCACCTCGACGTTGCCGAACTGCTCGAGGCCCATGGCGGTGGCCAGGCGCCGTGCCGGATCGACGGTGAGGACGAGCACCTTGCCCCCGAGGTGCACGGCCGCCATGGCACCGAGCGCCGCCGCCGTCGTCGTCTTGCCCACCCCACCCGAGCCACAGGTGACCACGATCTCCTTCGCCGCGAGCAGCTGCTCCAGCGTCGTCGGCGACGGGCCACGCTCGCTCATGTCGTCCGCTCTCGGCCTGCGGCCGGGCCGCTCTGGCCACGCTCGCTGCGCTCGCTCATGTCAGCTCGCCAGCGAGGGCGTCGGCGATCTGGCGGGTGGCACGCAGGCCGTGGGTGCGGTTGAAGAGCTCGGGCACGTAGACGACGTCGAGGCCGTCGGGCACGCCCTCTCGGAGACGGGCGAGGTGGCCTGCTCGCGTCCGCCGCAGCGTGACCGCCAGGCGCGCGCCTTCGAGGACCGGTCCGATGCCTGCTCCGAGCGGGCCCTCCAGCTCCCCCGCTGCGTGGGCGTCGCGGAGCCGCTCGTAGGTCTCCTCCTCGCCCCGGCCGAACAGCTCGGGCAGCACGCGGTTCACGATCACGGCGGCGACGTCGACCTTCGTCTCCTCAAGTCGCTCGATGAGCTCGAGCGACTCGGTGACGGGCATCTCCTCGGGCGCAGCGACGATCACCACGCCGGTGGTGGCCGGGTCCCGCAGGATCTCGAGGATCCAGCCGGTCTGCTCACGGATGAGGCCGACCGACACGAGATCGTTGATGGCCTGCGGTGCGTTGAGCTGGCCGACGATGTGGCCTGACGCCGGAGCGTCGACGATCACCAGGTCGTAGTGGCGCTCTCGCACCTCCCAGGCGAACTTGCCGACGATGACGATCTCCTTGACGCCCGGGGCGGCGTTGGCGATGAAGTCGAACGTGCGCGCCAGCGGCCCGATGCGGGCGAGGAAGGGGATGCGCACCTGCAGCCGCAGGTACTCCCGCAGCGACGCCTCGGTGTCCATCGACATGGCGAAGACGCCTGGCTGCACCTCCCGCTCCTCGAAGGAGGTGGGACCCGTCTCGAGGACGTCAGCAAGGTTGCCCTTGGCGTCGACCTCGCACACGAGCACGCGCTTGCCCTGCTGCGCTGCGAGGACGGCGAGGGCGGCAGCCATCGTCGTCTTGCCGACGCCTCCCTTGCCCGTGACGAAGAGGAGGCGTCGCTCGAGCAGCGGCACGCCGGCCATGGAGCGGCTACGCGCTGCCGAAGCCGATGCGGCGCTCGTCGCGAGGGCTGCCGATCTCGACGTACGCGACCTTCGCGACGGGGATCGCGACCTGGCGACCCTTGCGATCCGTGAACCACAGGACCCCCGTGTCCGATCCGAGGGCGGTCTCCACGTCAGCCCGCACCTTGGCGGGGTCCGCCTCGTCTCCGAGCTCGACGTCGATCTCCTTGGCCGTGTAGGTCACACCGATGCGAACGTCCACGCGCTGGTCTCCTCGAGGGGGTGGTCTGGTTGAACCGACCGCCATCGTACGCGTCCCACGGTGCGGTTCCCGCCGGCCGTCGGTCGGCGACGCCGGGGCGACGCGCTGCTAGGTTGCGCGTGCGTGCGCCCGGCCCTCCTGCTCCTCGCCGGCGATCCGCAGGGAGCCGACGTCGACGTCCCCGCTGACCACGCCGCGAGCGATGAGCTCCTCGATGCGGCCCTCGGCCTGGCCCGCTCCACCGGCGGCGTCGGTCGCGTCCTGCTCTTCCACCCCGTCGAGGCCGAGGCGGCGCTCACCGCCCGTGCGCTCGGCTTCCGGCTGTGGCCGGCAGAGGGTGAGACGAGGGGAGCGCGGTGGGCGAACGCCTTCAGGCAGGCGGGTGACCTCGGCTACGAGGGTGCGATCACGATCGGTCTCGACGCCGCTGGGCTGGCGACCGCTCGCCTCGACGAGGTCGTCGAGCTGCTCGCGTCGCATCCCGTCGTCCTCATCCCCGATGCTGGTGGCGGCATCGTCCTGCTCGCCCTCCAGCGCCACGAACCGACCCTGGTCCCCCCCTCGCCGGACGTCCCGGACGTCGACACGCTGCAGCGACGCGCCCGCCAGCTCCGCATCCCCCTCCTCATGCTCGACCCGCACCTGGGCGAGCGGGCGCCGTCGTCGGTCGACGGCACGAAGGGGCACTGACGAGCGTCCACGGTGACGGCGGTGCCAGGGTGCGCGGCCCACTACGGTTCGGCCATGGGGGAAGGGGACGTGCAGGTCGACCGCGCCACCGGCCTGCCGGTGTCATCGGTGGACCTGCTCCGCCGACGCATCATCAACGTCGTCGGCCACGAGCTGCGGACGCCGGTGACGACGGTCCGCGGGCTCGCCGAGGCGCTCGCTGCGGACGATGCTGACGACGACGAGCGGCGCGCCTTGCTGGCCGCACTCGTGCGCGCCACGACGAGGCTGGAGTCGCTCGTCGACGAGGTGCTCCTCGCCTCGTCCATCGGCACGGCCATGCCGGTCGGCGCCGTCTCGTCCGTGGACCTCGTCGCAGCAGCACGCGCCGCGTGGGCGGAGGTCGGCGTCACCGACGACCTCGACGTCGCGGGCGCGGCGATCGCCCTGGCACAGCCGGCCGTCGTGCACCGGGTGCTCGCGCAGGTCCTCGCCAACGCTGCGAGCCACGGTGCCGCCCCGTACGGGGCCGTGGCCACCTCCTCCCCGGCGCTCGCCTGCATCGCCATCTCGAGCGGGGGCGACGTGCTGCGCCCGGACGAGCTTGCGCTTGCGACCGAAGCCTTCTTCCGAGGTGAAGCAGCGGTGACCAACGCACCTGGCCTCGGACTCGGCCTCGCCGTCGCTCGCACCCTGGTCGAGGGCAGTGGAGGGACGATCGGCGTCGAGGGCGCCGAGGGTGGCGGGATGGTGGTCACCATCACGCTGCCGGTCGCGACGTGAGCACCGGCACGCCGCTTCGCATCGTCGTCGTCGACGACGAGCCCGATGTGCGGCTCCTCCTCGGCTTCCAGCTCCGCATCGCCGGGATGGAGGTGGTGGGTGAGGCCGGCGACGGCGCCACGGCCATCGACGTGTGCGCCGAGGTCAAGCCGGATGCCGTCGTGTTCGACCTGCTCATGCCGGGCATGAGCGGCTTCGCTGCCATCCCCGCCCTGCTCGAGGCGCAGCCGGGCATCGGCGTGGTCGCCTACACCGCGGTCGCCGGCGACTTCGTCCGCGCCGAGATGGGTCGCCTCGGCGTCGCCCTCGTCCTCAAGTCAGGTGATCCCTCTCCGCTGGTCGACGCCATCAAGGGCTGCGTCAGCCAGGTGTGACGACCGGCTCGGGGCGAGTCACCGGACGAGCGAGCGCACCGAGCTGACCCGACGTGGGCTCTGCACAGCAGAACCACGCCTCGGTGAGCCGGGGGCGAGCGCCCCTCCACGAGTCCACCGCCACAGGTGCCCGACCGGCTGCGGCGTAGATCGCGCTGGCCACCGCCGAGAACGTCTCGCCCGGCTCCGTGCCCGCCGCCTCGTGGGCCTCGACAAGCGCCGCGAGCGCGGCTTGGAGCGAGTCGACGGCGGGGTCCGCCGCTCGCCAGCGGTGGCCGAGAGCAGCGATGTCGTAGTCACCGAGGTGGGGAGCGAGCTCGGGGTGGGCGAGGAGCAGCGACCCCTCTGGCAGCAGCAGGCGGATCGTCCAGTGCACCGGCTCGATGTTCGGCGCGAGGTCGTGCGCGATCGCGAAGTCGACGAGATCGGCCATGTCCTCGACCGTGGTCCACGGTGTGAACGGCAGGAGGGACGGTCGCAGCTCGATGCCGTGCGTCCGGAGGAGCGCGACGGCACCGGCTGCGTCAGCGGCCGTGTGCCCCTTGTCCAGCCTGGCGAGGATCTCGTCGTTGACGCACTCGACGGCTGAGGTGACGAACAGCAGGCCCTGTGCTGCGAGCTCGGCCCAGATGTCGGTGTGGCGCAGCACGAGCTCGACCTTCGTGGTGATGTCGAAGGTGAGCTCCGGGTGACGCTCGTGCACGGCGCGCACGACGCGCAGTGAGTGCTGCAGGCCGTTGAGGAAGTCGGGATCGCCGAACGTCAGATGGCGGGCACCGGCAGCCACCAGCACGTCGACGTCGGCGAGGAGGACCTCGAGCTCCACGATGCGGATGCGTCCGTCGTAGACCGTCGGCACCGGGCAGTGGCGGCAGCGGAAAGTGCACCCGTGGCTCGCCTCGACGTACCCGGCCAGGCGCTCCTCGCCTCCGACGCTGAGCTTGGCGTACTGCTCGAGGGGCGGCAGGAGGTGGCGGGCAGGCAGTCGGAAGCCACCCCTCCCGAGGTGGACGCTCACTGCTCCCTCCTCGCCGAGGGGCACGGCGGCACCCGATGCGAGGTCGTCGACCCACGCCACCAGCGCCTGCTCGTACTCACCCGCGATCACGCGGTCGGCCAACCGGCCGGCCGTCGCGTCGCGCCCCACGGGGGCGTAGAGGCCGTAGAAGCAGATGGGCAGGTCGGGGCGACGAGCCCGCGCACCCGTGGCGACGGAGACAGCGAGGCGCATGGCGGTGTGCATGGGGACGGAGAGCGCGAGCACGTCGACGTCGTCGAGCAGGGCCTCGTCCCACGGCTCGACCGACAGGTCGTGGCACCGGACGTCGTGTCCGGCGGCGAGCAGCGCGGCCGCCGGCGACGCCACGTGCAGCGGCTGGTGCCCGAGCTCGTAGGTGGAGACGAGCAGGGCGCGCACGGGGGCGAGGCTACCGACGACGCACCGGGCAGGGGCCGACGTCGGCGATCGTCACGATGGGGCGATGACCACGTCAAGGCTCGCCTGCGCGGCCCGGAGCGAGGCCTCGACCTCCGACGGGCCGTCGCCACGGGCGAAGACGAAGCCGAGGTAGCGGTCCCCTTCGGGCAGGGCGCGGACCGGACGACCGGCGAGGACGGTGATCTCGAGGCCGACGACCCCGGGCACCGAGCGGGCAGCCTCGATGCCGTCGATCCGCTCGAGGGTCCCGGTGCGCGGGATCGGGATCATGAGCACACCGGCAGCGGCGCGCTCTCGGTCGAGATCGTCGAGGGGGAGGTCGAGGGCGTGGCGGAGGATCACCTCTTCGAGGCTGATGCCGGCCCCGAAGCGCAACGTGCGCGCGCACAGCCCGCCGATGGAGCGCGCTGCCACCTCGAGGACGACGACGTCGCCGTCGGGGGTGAGGCGGGCCTCGGCGTGGACCGGGCCGTCGACGAGCCCGATCGCCGCAGCGGCTTCGGCGACGGCCTCGTGGAGCCGCTCGAGCAGCGCCGAGGGATGGCGGGACGGCGTGACGTAGAGCGTCTCCTCGAAGTAGGGGCCGTCGAGGGGGTCGGGCTTGTCGAAGGTGGCGAGCACGTGCAGCGCGCCATCGCGCAGGAGTGCCTCGACCGCGACCTCGACCCCGGCGACGAAGGCCTCGACGACGACGGGAGCCTCGGGTCGGGCACCGGCGCTGGTCGCGATGGCTCGGACCCGATCGGCGACGGTGACGGCCTCATCGGCGGTGTCGGCCCTGATGACGCCCCTGCTCCCCGAGAGCGAGGTCGCCTTCACGACGCACGGGAGCCCGACTGCGGCGGCGAGCGCAGCGACGTCGTCGCCGGGTCTGGCCAGCCGGTGTGGGGGTTGGACCAGCCCGGCGTCGCCCATGAGCCGTCGCATGGCGTCCTTGTCACGGGTGGCGGCGACGGCGGCCGTCGGGTTGTGGCGCAGGCCGAGGCGCGCCGAGGCGGTGGCGGCAGCGACCACACCCTGCTCGTCGACGGCGACGATGGCGGCGACGGGCGCCCGACGGTGGAGGGCCTCGATGGCGTCGGCCGCTGCGGCCGGGTCGGCGAGGGGGACGACGAGCGCTCGGTCACCCATGGCCGCGGCCATCGCCTGCGCCTCCTCCGAGCCGACGACGACCTCCACACCGAGGGCCGAGGCGGCGTCGACGAAGTCGGGCGCTCGGTACGTCGCCGTCGGGAGCAGCAGGAGGACGCGCACCGGGCCAGTGTGGCTGAGCCGCACGCACTCGGGGTCGTGGTCGTAGGCTCCACGTGTGGACGACGCACCTGCACCTTCCCTCCTCACCATCACGCCGCCAGCGTTCAAGAAGGTCATGGAGATCCGCGCCGGCGAACCGGACGGCGACGCGCTCGCGCTCTGGCTCGAGGTCTCCGGAGCGGCGAAGGGCGAGTACACCTACGACGTCTACTTCGACGTCGTCGACGCGGCAGCGGCGGAGGACGCCGTGCTCCACCACGACGACCTCACGATCGTCATCCCCGTCGGCAGCGTCGAGCGGCTCACCGGCGCCACCCTCGGCATGTCCCGTGACCTGCTGAACCCGGGGCTCTCGGTCACGAACCCCAACCGACCGCCTGCACCCCCGTCCCCGAGCCCGGCCGTCGGCGCGGCCGCCATGCCCGTCGGTGACCTCAGCGGTGACGTCGCCCAGCGGATCCTCCAGGTGCTCGAGAACCAGATCAACCCCAGCATCGCCAGCCACGGCGGGCGGGCCGACCTCGTCGCCGTCGAGGAGGAGACCGCCTACCTGCGGCTCTCCGGGGGGTGCCAGGGGTGCGGCATGGCGTCGGTGACGCTCGGCCAGGGCATCGAGGTCGCGATCAAGGACCAGATCCCCGAGATCACCAACGTGGTGGATGTGACGGATCACGCCGAGGGCGCGAACCCCTACTACGAGGCTGCGAAGAAGTAGCGAGCACGACTGGCGGCAACCGTCGAGCGTCGTGCAAGGATCGCTGGGTGACCTCCTCTGACTGGGGCGCCCTCGGTGCCGCCCTCACCGCCGCGCTGCACCCGACTGCGCCCCCCATCGCCATCACCTTCGGCGTCGAGGCGCCGACGGGCGTCCCCGCCCACGACGCCCCGATGCCGCCGCCGCTGGCGGACGGGCGCACCGGGCGCGTGCCTGCCGGCTGCGCCTTCTGGATGCAGGCCGTCGACACCACGTTCACGACCGTCGCCGCCGACCACGGGAACTGCAGCGTGGGCTCGATGACCCACGGCTTCGCCACGCTCGACGAGGTCGCCGGCAACGACGACGTCGCCGCCCTCCTCGGATCAGGCTGGGTGACGATGGAGGACGTGCCGAACATCCCGGTGGTCACCGAGCGCCCTGGCGTGGTGACCTACGGCCCGCTGCGCGAGACGCCGGTGGACCCCGACGTGGTGCTCGTGCGCCTCACGGCGAAGTCGCTCATGGTGCTCTCCGATGCCCTCCCCGGGCTGCGCGTCGAGGGCAAGCCGCAGTGCCACATCGTGGCGGTGGCCAAGGAGCAGGGTGAGGTGGCGGCCAGCGTCGGCTGCATGCTCAGCCGGGTGCGCACCGGCATGCCGAGCACCGAGACCACGTGCGCGATCCCGGCAGCCAAGCTGGCCGAGGTCGTCGCTGCGGTGGAGCGGACCGCAGCGATCGACGCCCAGGTCGCCGCCTACGCCGCCGAGGACGCCCGCCGCTTCGACGTGAGGACCTGACCGTGGCCGAGAGGGTCGAGATCTCCCGCGACATCGCTGCCCCACCCGAAGCCGTCTACGCCGCCATCTCGGACGTGACCCGCATGGGCGAGTGGTCGGAGGAGTGCCACGCCTGCCAGTGGCACGACGGTGTCGACGGCCCGGCCGTCGGCGCCACGTTCGACGGCCACAACCGCAACGGCGAACACGAGTGGACCACCCAGGGCAAGGTCGTCGAGGCCGACCCAGGGCGGGCGTTCACCTTCGAGTGCTCGATGTTCGACTTCCACTACGCGACCTGGGGCTACCGCATCGAGGCGACGGAGGCCGGGTCCCGGGTGACCGAGTGGAGCGAGGACCTGCGACCTCCGTCCGCCCTCGAGATGAGCAAGCAGCTCTCCGGTGTGGATGACCGCGCCGCTCGCAACCGCCAGACCATCAGCCGCACCCTCGAGCGCCTCGCCACCGCCGTCGAGGGCTGACGACCGGAAGGGCGCTCAGCAGACCGGAGCGGGCGCGACGGTGGTGGCGGTCGTCTCCGGCGCCGTCGGCACCTCGACGTCCTCGTCACCGTCCGCCGGCTCGGACGGGGCCGGCGGTCGGGGGGCGACACCACGGAAGACGTCGAGGACCGCGTCGGCCTCGGCGGGCAGCAGCTCGAGGACCTGCGCGCCGGCGGCCGTGACGAGGTCGCTGACGGGCAGGGCGTAGTCGGTGAACGCCTCGGGCGAGATGCGCCGGACGTCCATCGCCAGGGCTGCGATGGCGTCGGCATCGAGGTCGTCGCTGATGGTCACGCTCTGGTCGGCGACGTCGAGCAGGTCGAGGACCCGTCGGGGGTCGAGCAGCCCGTCGGAGAGGGCCTTTGCCAGGACCTGGCGGAGGAACTGCTGCTGGCGCTCGCTCCGGCCGAAGTCGTTGCGGCCGTCAGGCACCCACACGTCGTCGACGAGCTGCTCGAAGTGGCGGCTGCGGACGTAGGCGAGCGCCTCGTCGCCGTCGAAGGTGATGCAGCCGGGCACCGGGATGTCGAGGCCGCTCTCGTTGCGACCGGTGGCCCGGTTGAAGTCGCGCGCCGGCAGCTCGATGGCGAGGGTGATGCCGTCGACGGCGTCCACCAGCTCGCGGAAGCCGTCGAAGTCGAGCCCCACGTAGTGGTTGACCGCCACGCCGAGCTGGTCGCGGATCGTCTCGATCAGGAGCCGGGCACCACCACGCTCGTACGCCGTGTTGATGCGATCCCGCCCGCTGCCGTCCGAGAGCGCGACCCACAGGTCGCGAGGTATCGGCAGGGTCGCAGCCGTCCCTGTCGAAGGGTCCACCCTGACGAGGACGATGCTGTCGGAGCCGCGACCCTCCGCCTCGCCGAAGGACTCGAGGTCCTCGTCGCTGTCGACGAACTCCCGGCTGCTGTCACCCACGAGCAGCACGTTGAACGGCCCGCCGACCGGTGGCGGCTCGGGCTCACCCGGTTCGGCAGGCATGTCCGCCACCTCGGGAGGGCGCGGTTCGAGCACCTCGCGAACCGGCTCCGTGGGGATGTTCTCGAGCCGGTAGACGCCGTAGGCCAAGGTGGACGTGGCGAACGTGCCTCCCATCGCGAGCAGCGCGCTCAGGACCACCAGCGCGCGCTGCACGAGGCTGCGCCCGCCGCTCGACACCCTCAGACGATCTTCAGCTCGCGATGGCGCCGACGGGTCGGCGCCAGGTCGTCGTCGATGCGGCGTGCGATCTCGTCGAAGGCCGATGCCGCCTCACCCTTGGGGTCGGAGACCTTGATGGGGACGCCGATGTCTCCGCCCTCCCGCAGCGCGGGCACGAGCGGCACCCGGCCGATGAGCGGCGCGCCGAGGCGCTCGGCGAGCACGTCGCCCCCGCCTGCGCCGAACAGGTCGTAGCGCTGCCCGTCGTCGCCGGTGAACCAGCTCATGTTCTCGATGACACCGTGGACCGGGATCTTCACCTGCGGGCTCTGGAACATCAGACCGGCTCGCTGGGCGACGCGCTGCGCAGCGGGTTGGGGCGTCGTCACGATGTAGGCCTCCGATCGCGGCAGGAAGCCAGCGAGCGAGAGCGAGATGTCGCCCGTCCCCGGCGGCAGATCGACGACGAGGTAGTCGGGTTCGCCCCAGTAGAAGTCGGTGAGGAACTGCTCGAGCGCCTTGTGCAGCATGGGCCCACGCCACACGACGGGCTGATCGTCCCGGACGAAGAAGCCGATCGAGGCGAGGGTGACGCCGTGGGCCTCGGGCGGGATGATCATCGAGTCGTCGAGGATCGAGGGCGGGCGGGTGATGCCGAGCATCGCCGGGATCGAGAAGCCCCAGACGTCCGCGTCGACGACAGCGACGCGCCGGCCCCGCTCGGCGAGCGCGATCGCCACGTTCACCGTCACCGACGACTTGCCCACGCCACCCTTTCCCGATGCGATCAGCAGGACCCGGGTCCGCGAGCCAGGGTCGGCGAACGACACGGCCCGACCCTCGGCGTGGCCCTGGGCGGGCGCCGAGCCTGCGGTCGAGCCGGGGTCCCCGTGCAGGCGGAGGCGGATCGCCCTGCGCTCGTCGTCGTCCAGGTCGTCGAGCTCGACCCGGACGTCCTCCACCCCGGGCACGGCGAGGAGGCGCTCGCGGAGGCGTCCCTCGAGCTGCTCGCCGGGCGAGTCGGGGAGGAGCCGGGAGACGACGACCTCCACCCGCCTCCGCTTGATCGACAGCCGCCGCACGAGCCCCAGCTCGACGATGCTGCGGTGCAGCTGGGGGTCCTCGACTGCTGCGAGGGCCGCTCGAACCTGGTTCTCATCCACGGACATCGGGGACTGTCGCCTCGTTGCTCTCGCTCGCTGGGGTGCGCGTCGCCGGCACCCGGGGGGGTCACCTGCGTGGGGGTCCTGCGCAGGCACCGGAGCACAGGAGCCCGACGGAGGACCCCCGGTACACTACCGACGTGGCTGGCGTTCACCTCTCCCCCGTGCTCGACGGCCACGCCGAGCCGACGCGCGAGCACCTGTCGGCCGAGGCGTTCTCCTCCGCCGTCTCCGCAGTGACCTCTGCGTTCGGTGATCCCACCCGCCGGCGCATCTACCTCGAGGCCCACGAGCACCCCGACGGCGTCACCGCCTCCGAGGTCGCCGAGCGCTTCGCGCTCCACGCCAACGTGGCCCGCCACCACCTCGACAAGCTGGCCGCTGGCGGCTACCTCGAGGTGCGCACCGGTCGGGGTGTCGCCGGTGCCGGCGCTGGTCGACCCTCGAAGCGCTACATCGCCACCGGTCGCGAGGTCGACCTCGAGTTCCCGGTCCGCCACGACGACCTCGTGATGACGCTCCTCGCACGGGCACTCGAGCTGTTGCCGGTCGAGCAAGCCGAGGCCATGGCCGAGCAGGTGGGCGTCGAGTACGGCACCACCATGGCGCAGTCGCTCGGGCCCGGCGGAGAGGGTCAGCGCTCGTTCCGCTCCGCGCTCCACGCCGTCGCCGACGCGCTCACCGCGCACGGCTTCGCCGCCCACGCCGAGGGTCGCGGCGATGCGCTCTCCATCGTCTCCGACCACTGCCCGTTCGGTGGGCCGGCGGTGGCGTCGCCGGTGATCTGTGCCGTCGACCGCGGCATGGTCAAGGGGATGCTCGCTGCCCTCTACGGCGACACCGACCCGGCGACGACGAGCTCGCGGGCGCTCGGCGACGCCACGTGCGTCACGAACGTCGCCGTGGCGCTCAGCTCGTAGGCCCCGCCCTGACCACCTCACGAGGTGCGAGGTGAGCCGGCACTACCTCGATCACGCGTCGACGTCGCCCACCCGCCCGGAGGCGGTTGCAGCGATGCTCCCGTGGTTCGCTACCGCCGCCGACCCCGGCCGGGTCCACAGCGAGGGCCACGCCGCCCGGGTGGCGGTCGAGGTGGCTCGCGAGCAGGTGGCCCAGCTGCTCGGGGCACGCCCTCGCGAGGTGGTCTTCACGAGCGGCGCGACCGAGTCCGTCATCACCGCCACGTGGATGGCGGCCGAGCGGGGCGATCACGTGGTGCTCCCTGCCGTCGAGCACTCCTGTGTGCGGGAGGCGGCCGCTCGTCACCGCACGACGGTGGTCGGCGTGGACCGCACCGGGCGCGTCGAGCCCGCAGCGCTCCTTGCCGCCGTCCAGCCGGACACCGCCCTCGTGCACCTGCAGTGGGCCAACCACGAGGTCGGCACGCTCCAGCCCGTCGCCGAGGTGGTGGCGGCGTGTCGCGAGCGGGGCGTGCTCGTGCACGTCGACGCCGCCCAGGCCGCCGGTCACGTCGCCGTCGCCTTCGACGAGCTCGGGGCCGACCTGCTGAGCGTGAGCGCCCACAAGCTCGGCGGACCTCCCGGCGTCGGCGCGCTGCTCGTGCGACGGGGGCTGCGCCTCCGTCCGCTCATGGTCGGTGGCGACCAGGAGCGCGCCCGGCGCGCCGGCTACGAGAACGTGCCCGGCATCGTCGGCTTCGGGGCGGCGGCAGCCGAGCTGCACGGCGACCGGCTCGGAGGAGAGGCCGCAGCGGCCGCTGCCCAGGTCGCTCGGGTGGTCGACGCAGCCGGAGCAGGGGCGCTCGGGCCCGACGTCGCGCTGTTGGGTGTCCCTGACGCTCGCGGCCGGCTCCCCCAGCTCGCCTGTCTCGCCGTCGAGGGCGTTGAAGCGGAGCCGGTGCTGCTCGGGCTCGACCAGGCCGGCGTCGCCGTGCACTCGGGCTCGTCGTGCTCGTCCGAGGCGCTCGAGCCGTCCCCGGTGCTCGAGGCCATGGGGGTCGACGCCGAGCGCTCCTTGCGGGTGAGCGTCGGATGGAGCACCACCGATGCAGACGTCGACGCCTTCCTCACCGCCATGCCCGACGTCGTCGCCCGCCTGCGCGCGCTGCGCAGCTGAACCGGCCGAGCACCGGAAGCCGCCGAGCAGTAGGTTCGGCGCCGGTCGGCGGACCTTCTCTCGTCAAGGAGCTGCTCATGGCCATCCGCTACCGCAACCTCGTCTACGACAGCAGCCGTTGGGACGGCTTCGAGCTCCGCGACGACGACATCATCATCAGCACGCCCCCGAAGTGCGGCACCACGTGGACCCAGATGCTGTGCGCCATGCTCGTGTTCGACGCCACGACGTTCGATCGGCCGCTGGCCCACATCTCGCCATGGCTCGACATGCAGACCCGCAGCCTCGAGAGCGTCCGGGCAGAGCTCGATGCCCAGACCCACCGCCGCTTCATCAAGACCCACACGCCGCTCGACGGGCTGCCGTGGGACGACCGCGTGACGTACCTCTGCGTCGGCCGGGACCCTCGCGACGTGGCCATCTCCTGGGACCACCACTGGGAGAACATGGACGCAGACGCCCTCATGGCCATCCGAGCGCAGGCTGTGGGCCTCGACGACCTGGCCGAGCTGGGCCCGCCACCGCCGCCGCCGTCCGACGACCCCCTCGAGCGCTTCTGGCAGTGGGCCGAGCAAGCAGAGGGCTTCGGACCCTCCCTCGAGCGGATCCTGGACCACTTCCGGACGTTCTGGGAGCAGCGAGACCAGCCCAACGTCGCGCTGTTCCACTACAGCGACCTCTCGGCCGACCTGCCGGGACAGCTTGCTCGCCTCGCCGACGTGCTGTCGATCCCGATGGCGCCCGAGCGCATCGACGAGCTGGCAGCGGCGGCCACCTTCGCCAACATGAAGGGTCGGGCGACCGAGCTCGCGCCGAACTCCGACCAGGGCTTCTGGCGGAGCACCGAGGGCTTCTTCCACAGGGGTGCAAGCGGCCAGTGGCGCGACCTCCTCGACGAGGCAGGGCTGCAGCGCTACGGCGACCGGGTCGCCGAGCTGGCTGCCCCCGACCTCGCGGCGTGGGCCCACGACGGGTGGCTCGGCACGGCGCCCACCCCTTCGGCGCCGACCTGACAGCTGGCGGCCTCAGCCCGGCGTGAGGCCCTGCCAGGGACCGGCGGCGGAGCGGCCGTCGGCGGTCACGGTGAGCAGCTCTGAGCCGTCGTCTGTGACGACGATGGTGTGCTCGAACTGCGCGCTGCGGGAGCCGTCGACGGTGACCGCCGTCCAGCCGTCGTCCCAGATGAGGTGGTTCGGGTTGCCGATCGTGAGCATCGGCTCGATCGTGAACGTCATGCCGGGCTCGAGGATCGTGGTGGCCGACGGCTCGTAGCCGTGGGGGATCTGGAGACCGGTGTGGAACGCCTCGCCGATGCCGTGGCCGATGAAGGCACGGACCACCCCGAGCCCGTGGGCCTTGGCGTGGTCCTCGATGGCCCGCCCGATGACGTTGACCGGCCGGCCGGGGGCGACGGCGTCGATCCCCAGGAACATGGACTCCCGGGTCACCTGGACGAGACGGCGAGATGCCTCGTCGACCTCACCGACGGACCACATGCACGACGTGTCGCCGTGCACGCCGTCGAGGAACACGGTGACGTCGATGTTGACGATGTCACCGTCGGCGAGGGGCCGATCGTCGGGGATGCCGTGGCAGATGACCTCGTTGATCGACGTGCACAGCGACTTCGGGTACCCGTTGTAGTTGAGCGTGCTCGGGTACGAGCCGCGTGCGATCGCCGCCTCGTGACCGATGCGGTCGAGCTCGTCGGTCGTCACGCCGACCGCCACCGCGGCACCGACCTCAAGCAGCACCTCGGCAGCGGCTGCGCCTGCGGCTCGCATGCGCACGAGCTGCTCGGGCGTCTTGACCTCGCGGTCGCTGCGGCGCGGTCCGGGGGAACCGGTGGCTGCGTAGGGCGGCCGCCCGATCTCCGTCGGCACCCTGCGCCAGGGGCTGAGGTTGCCTGCCTTGATGCGGCGCGCTGCGGGGGGTCGCTCGACCGACTTGTGGCAGCGCTTGTACTTCTTGCCGCTCCCGCACCAGCACACGTCGTTCGACTTCAGCACCGACGTCATGGTCGTCCCTCCCAGTACCGCTGCTCACGCCACGGGTCGCCGTACATGTGGTAGCCGTTCCGCTCCCAGAAGCCGGGTTGGTCGGCGGTGAGCACCTCGAGGCCCCGCAGCCACTTCGCCGACTTCCAGAAGTAGAGGCGGGGCACGATGAGACGGGCGGGGTAGCCGTGCTCAGGCGCGAGCGGCTCTCCCTCGAAGCGATGGGCGACGATCGCCTCGTCGAGGAGCACGTCCTCGAGCGGGACGTTGGCGGTGTAGCCGTACTCGGCGTGAGCGAGCAGGTGCGAGCCTCCGGTCGCCACACCCCCGGCTCGCTCGAGCAGGTCGGCCACTCGGACACCCCGCCAGCCGGTGTCGAACTTCGACCACTTGGTGACGCAGTGGATGTCGAGCGTGATGTCGACCTGGGGCATGGCCTGGAGCTCGTCCCAAGAGAGCGTGACCGGCTCGGCGACGGCCCCCGTGATCGCCAGCGTCCACGTCGACAGGTCGTCGTAGCTGGGCACGTCGCCCGCGTGGAGCACGGGGAACCGCTCGGTGAGGTACTGCCCTGCGGGCAGGCGGGCCGGGTCGTAGCCCAGCTTCTCGAGGTTGCGGCGGTTGCGGTCGAAGAACCCCATCGCCCCCGACTCTACGGTCGGGTGGCCCACACGGCCCAGGCGGGTACGGCTGTGCTGCGCACCCGGTCCGGCCCTACGATCGTCGCTCGATGGCCGTGCACCTCGTCCGCCACGCCGACGCCGGCGCCCGCGACAGCTGGCAGGGGCCAGACGAGGAGCGTCCCCTCAGCGTCACGGGACAGCGACGAGCCCACGCCCTCGTCGATGAGCTCGCGGCGACGCCGCTCCGCCGCATCCTGACGAGCCCGCTCACGCGCTGCGTCGAGACGGTCCAGCCCCTCGCCGTCGCACGAGGCTTGGAGATCGAGCGTCACCCGGCGCTCGCCGAGGGCGCCGACCTCAACGTGACGTGGGCTCTCCTCGAGTCCCTGACTGGCGACGGTGGCGTCGTGCTGTGCAGCCACGGTGACGTCATCCCGCCGATCCTCGAGCGGATGGAGCGTCGCGGCGTTCCCGTCGGAGGCGACGGACGCAGCGTGGCGAAGGGGTCGGTGTGGTCGATCGAAGCCGGCCCGGACGGGCGGATCACGACCGCCAGGCTCGCCTCCGCCCCGTGAGCGCAGGTCCGGGACCTCGGAGCGGGTTCGCAGATGCCGCGATCGGGAACGGGTTGGTGTGCCCATCGTGTCGACAACTGGTCGGAGGACCCAGACGATGAGGATCACCTACTCCCTTGACCTTCCCGCGGAAGCGCAGACGGTGCCCGTCGTGCGGGCGATCGTCCGCTCGACGATGACCGAGCTCGGTGTTGACCCCGACTGCGTCGACGACCTCGCCCTTGCCCTGACCGAGGCGTGCGCCAACGTCGTGGCCCACGCCACCGCAGACGGCGCGATCGCCGGAGCCGCTGGCTACACGGTCGAGATCTGCTTCGACCGCGAGGTCTGCGAGATCCAGGTCACCGACCAGGGCGGGGGCTTCGACGCCTCGCACCTGCGGATCGACATGCCAGGCGGCGACGCCGAGCGAGGGCGGGGGCTCGCCATCATCGAGACGCTCATGGACAGCGTCGCCTTCGCCTCGGAGCCAGGCGGCGGCACGGTCGTGACGTTCGAGAAGAAGCTCGTCCTCACACCCGAGTCGAAGCTTCGCCCCTTCGCCCCTCCTGCCTGAGCCGACCCGCCAGGTTCGCGAGACGTCCTGTCCGGCTGGTGACCCCCACCCTGGACCTGTTCGGCGTGGCCGCGCTGACGACTGGTGCGGGTGAGACCGAGGCTCATCGCCTCGCACACTTGGAACATGGCGCACCACGGCCACGCTTCAGCGAAGCGTTCGTCGTCGTGGTGCGAGGCGTCAACCGCAGGGATCCGGGGTGTTCACCCTGACGCTGGGCGATAGGGACCGATGGGTGGACCCGAGCTCGAGACGAAACGAGGGATCGTCGTCCTCGATGACGGAGCCCGCCGCTGCGACCGGCATCCAGCAGGCAAGTCGACCTCGTCACGCTCGCTGGGGAGGTCCGCGAGGAGGCGAAGGAGCGCGAGCAGGAGGCTGAGGCTCGGGTCCGCATCTCGGGATGTGGGCGGAGGTGGCCGAGATCGGCGACCTCACCGTCGAGACGCTCGACCGCGCCGTTCCCCACGAGCTGCGGGGTGGGACCAGGCGAGGGCTCGATGTCACACCCTCGGCGTAGGTTCTTCTCATGGGCGAACACACGTTCGGGGACATCGACGAGGCGGCCACCTCCTTGGAGTCGATCGTCAACGGCGTCGATGTCGCCACCCTGACCGGGCCTGGCGCCACCCGGCTGGCGCAACGCCTCGTCACCGCCGAACGAGTCCTCGCTGCGTGCCGGGCCCGGGCGCTGCGACGGGCGACCGAAGCGAACCAGTGGCGCCAAG
>JBBSLC010000003.1:0-40649 GCA_038255685.1 Acidimicrobiales bacterium
CTCGCCTACCCGCTCCACCCGCCGGGCCGGCCCGATCGGCCGAGGACCGCCCACCTGTGCGACATCGCCGTGCCCTGCCTGTTCGTCTCCGGCACGCGTGACCCGTTCGCCACGACCGACGAGCTCGAGGCGGCGGCGGCGTCCATCCCCGGCAACGTCACCCACCACTGGGTCGAGGGCAAGGGCCACGACCTGCGAGGCGTCGACGATGCCGTCGCTGAGGTCGTCGCCGCCTGGGTGGCTGGTCTGCCTGGCTGACGCAGGGCGCAGCCCTACGCCAGGGGGAGGGGCGGCAGCCCGCCGAGGTCGTCCTCGGGGTTGATGTCCTCCAGCTCGCGGTGGGCCGTCTCGGGATAGGCCACGAGCACGAGCGCGACGAGGATGGCAGGGCCGATGGCGAGCACCGCGAGCGCGGGGCCGAGCCCGCCGAAGCGGTCCGAGAGCACGCCCGCGGCGAGCAGCCCGGCGCTCGCACCGAGGACCCCGCAGACACCGATCAGGCCGTTCGCCTTGCCTCGCAGGGAGGTCGGGAACAGCTCGGGGCCGTAGACGCCGAGCGCCGGCACCGTCATCGCTCCGAGGATGGCGCCGATGACCGACCAGACGTAGATCCCTGTGCCTCCGCTCAGGTACATGAGCACCGTCGCGCCGACCCCACCGACGAGGCCGATCGCACCGATGAGCCGTCGCCCCCTGATGTCGGCGAGGCGCCCGCCGATGACGATGCCGATGCCGCCCGGGGTGTTCGTGAGGATCGTGAAGGCGGAGATGCCGGCTGCGCTGAAGCCCCGCTCGTCGCGCAGGAACTCGTTCTGGAACTGCGATGCCGGGGCGGTGAACAGCGAGAGCAGGAAGGCGGAGCCGGCCAGGAGAGCGAGGCGCCCACCGTGGCCGACGAGGCCCACGTCGTTGTGGGGCTGGCCGAAGCGTCGGCTCTCGGGCAGGCGCCGAGCGATGCCACGCACGAGGGGCAGGGCGAGCAGGGGCAGCAGGTAGAGGATGCGCCAGCCGCCGTCGGCGACATCGGCCAAGGGCAGGAAGAGCACGCACTGGCCAGCGCCGAGCGCAGCCGCCATGCCGAGCACACTGACGGCGTAGGCGCGCGAGCCGCGCGGCATCTCCTCCGCAGCGACGATGGCGATGAGCAGTGCGAGCGCGGTCGAGAAGGCTCGTGAGGCGGTCTGGCTCGCCGTGAGCCAGGGGAGCGACGGCGCGAGCGCGCCGGACGCGGCGAAGAGGATGCCGCCGGTGGCAGCCACCAGGAGGACGACCCGGCGGCCCTTCCGGTCGGCGACGGCCACGAGCACGAGGGCGAGGGCGATCCCCACCCGGACCGTGGCGAGCGCGGCCCCCTGGGCTCGGTTGTCGGTGATCCCGAAGTCGTCGACCGCGTAGGTGATGGTCTGGGTCAGCAGCGTGCCGAGGTAGCCCGCCACCAGCGATGCTGCGGCGAGGACGCCGAGGATGCTGGCCGCCCTGGCATCGAGCCGGTCGGGCGGCGCCCACCAGGGCTGGCGGCCTGACTGCGTCGGCTGCCGACGGAGCGCTCGCACCGCCCCGGGCAGGAAGATGAACCCGAAGTAGGGCACGGCGATCGAGAACCTGGCCTCGGAGGCGACCTCGTAGTGCCCGTCGCCGACGGGTTCGACGGTCACCTCGCGGCGGTAGCCGGTGACCGGCCCGGCCTCGGCCGAGAAGGTCGCCCGGTGCGGCCCCGATCGGTCGAGGTCCACGGGCGGGCCGTCACGCACCTCGACGACGAGGTCGTCCCGCTCGCTCAGCCACGCCTCGGCCCCTGCCCGGTCGACGACCGGGCGGGCCACCGCTCTCGCCACGCGCTACCGCCCGTCGGGGTCGGGCTCGGGGAGGACCGCGCCGTCTGCCCCTGCGCCCTCGCCCTGCTCGGCGGCCGCCCGCCTCTGGGCGAGCCAGAGCAGCCCGACCAGCACCGCCATCGGCACCGCCACGAACAGCGCCTCGTCCCACCCGCCCTGGTGGGCGAGCACGACGTCGGGGAGGCGGCTCACGAGGGGAGCGTAGGACGCTGCGGGCGGGGTGGAACATCGACCCGCCGGACCGTGTTCACTGGAGACGTGATGAAAGACCGCATCCGCCAGACCATCGACGTCATCCGCCCCGCCCTCCAGGCCGACGGTGGCGACATCGTGGTGCGCGACGTCAACGAGGAGACGGGCGAGATCACCGTCGAGCTCGTCGGGGCGTGCGGTACGTGCCCGGCCTCGACCCAGACGATGAAGGCCGGGATCGAACGGATCCTGAAGGACCGCGTCGAGGGCGTCACGTCGGTCGTCGCCGTCTGATCCGAGCCCGATCGCGGCTGTCCTAGGGTGCGGTCGTGGCCGCCCCCCGCCGTGATCCCGAGGCTCTCGTCGCCGCGCTGCGAGCCGGTGACCGGGCGGCGCTCGCCCGGGCGCTCTCGCTCGTCGAGCGCGGGGGTGAGGACGCTCGCACCGTCGGGCGCCTCTCGTTCCCACACGGCGGGCGCACGTACACGGTGGGCCTGACGGGCGCGCCGGGTGCCGGCAAGTCGACGCTGACCAGCGCCACGATCGCCGAGCTCCGGTCCGTGGGCGACGAGGTCGCCGTCCTCGCCATCGACCCGTCGTCGCCCTTCACCGGCGGGGCGATCCTCGGCGACCGGGTCCGCATGCAGGACCACGCGCTCGACGTCGGCGTGTTCATCCGCTCGATGGCCACCCGCGGTCACCTCGGCGGCCTCGCCCTCGCCGCCCCCCAGGCGGTGCGGGTGCTCGACGCGGCGGGAGCGCCGTGGGTCCTGCTCGAGACGGTCGGCGTGGGGCAGGTCGAGGTCGAGGTCGCAGGGGCGGCGGACACGACGGTCGTGGTCGTCAACCCGGGGTGGGGTGACGCCGTGCAGGCGGCCAAGGCGGGTCTGCTCGAGATCGCCGACGTCTTCGTGATCAACAAGGCGGACCGTCCGGGGGCTGCCGAGACCCGACGCGACCTCGAGGGCATGCTCGACCTCACCATGAGCATCCACGACGCCGGCACCGAAGGCTCCACGTCGTGGCGCCCGCCGATCATCGAGACCGTCGCCTCCCGGGGCGAGGGTGCGAAGGCGATGTGGGAGGCGGTGTGCGCCCACAAGGCCCATCTGGAGCGGACGGGCCAGCTCGAGGAGCGTCGAGCCCGTCGCGCCGGCGACGAGCTGCGCACGATCATCGCCCGCAGCCTCGAGCAGCGGGCCCTCGGCATCGCCGGTGGCGAGCGCTTCACCGAGCTCCACGCCGCCGTCGTCGCCCGCACCACCGATCCCTACCAGGCAGCGGACGAGCTCATCGCCGCCGCCAGCTGACCGGACGTAGGGTTCGGCGATGAGCGCAGACGGGGCGGAAGAGCTGGTCGTGGTCGAGCGGGGGGAGGACGGGGTCGCCACCCTGCGCCTGAACCGGCCCAAGGTCAACGCCATGTCGAAGGCGCTGCTGACCGCGCTGCGCGAGGCAGCCGAGGGACTGATCGCCGACCCGCCCGGTGCGGTCGTGGTGACCGGCGGTGAGCGGGTCTTCGCCGCAGGTGCTGAGATCTCGGAGTTCGCGGGACCGGCCGAAGCCAGGGAGATCGGGGCGCTGTTCCGGGACGCGCTCGGCGCCGTCGCCGCCATCCCCCGGTTCACGATCGCCGCCATCACCGGCGTGGCCCTCGGTGGGGGCTGCGAGCTGGCGCTCGCCTGCGACTGGCGGATCTGCGCAGAGAACGCCCGCCTCGGCCAGCCGGAGATCCTCCTCGGCATCATCCCTGGCGGCGGCGGCACACAGCGGCTGCCCCGCCTCATCGGTGCTGCCCGGGCGAAGGAGATCATCCTCACCGGCCGGCAGGTCAAGGCCGAGGAGGCGCTGCGCATCGGGCTCGTCGACGAGGTGGTCCCTGCCGCCGAGGTGCTCGGCAGGGCGAGGGAGAAGGCAGCGGAGCTCGCAGCAGGCGCCGTCGTCGCCCAGGGCCTCGCGAAGCGGGCCGTGGACGAGGGCACCGAGACCACCCTGGCATGGGGCCTCGACCGTGAGATCGACCTGTTCGGGGAGGTCTTCGCGACCGACGACAGCCAGATCGGTGTCCGCTCGTTCCTCGAGTCCGGCCCGGGCAAGGCGACCTTCACCGGAAGGTGAAGGTGAGCAGCGCCACCGGGCGGTAGACGCAAGTCCGCCGGGACTCGGAGCAGGGGGCGGGCTAGGTTCGACCTGTGGTCCAGGGCGGTCGATGACGGGGCTCTACCTGTTCGCCGCCGCTGCGGGGGTCCCGCTCGTGCTGTGGTTCCTGTTCAGCGGCGGGGACGAAGGTGCTGACGGCGGTGACGAAGGTGTCGCCGGCGTCATGCTCCGCCTCCTGCCGCTGAGCACGATCGCCTTCATCCTCGCCACCTTCGGTGTGTGCGGCCTCGTCCTCGGCGCCGTCGGGACCGGTGCCGGGACCACGTTCGTGGGTTCGGCTGCGGCGGCAGCCGCGGCTGGCGCGCTCAACACCACCTTGTTCTCCTATCTCCGCCGCTCCGACTCGGGCAGCGGGGTCAGCGACCGCGAGCTCGCCGGCTCGGTGGGGCGCGTCGTGCTCCCGGTCGCTGGCGAGCGACGTGGGCGGATCGCCCTCGACGTCGGCGGCCAGCAGATCTACCTGTCGGCCCAGACCATGCCCGACGCCCCCGCCGAGCTCGAGGTCGGGGCCCCTGTCCTCGTGGTCGAGGTCGAGGGCGGCATCGCTCGGGTCACCCGTCTCGACCCGGAGCTCTCGTGAGCGCCGGCCTGCACCACCTCACCAACCGCCAGGAGCTGAACCACCCATGACCGGTCTCATCATCGGCATCATCCTCGCCTTCGTCGTGCTGCTCATCATCACGACCGTCCGGAGCCTCATCATCATCTGTCCGCCCAACCGCGTGGCGGTGATCTCGGGTCGGACCCGCCAGCTGAGCGACGGGCGCACCGTCGGCTACCGGGCCATCAGGGGTGGTCGGACCTTGCGCGTGCCCCTCCTCGAGCGGGTGTCGTGGATGGAGCTCAACACGATCCCCATCGAGGTGTCGGTGCAGAACGCCTACTCACGCGGCGCCATCCCGCTCAACGTGCAGGGCATCGCCAACGTGAAGGTGTCGAGCGTCGAGGGCCTGCTCCAGAACTCCGTCGAGCGCTTCCTCGAGGTGCCCCAGGCCGCCATCGCCGCCATCGCCAAGGAGACCCTCGAGGCGAACCTCCGCGGCGTGCTGGCAACGCTGACGCCCGAGGAGGTCAACGAGGATCGGCTGAAGTTCGCCCAGACGCTCATCGACGAGGCGGACGACGACATCAAGACGCTCGGCCTCGAGCTCGACGTGCTCAAGATCCAGAACGTCACCGACGAGGTCGGCTACCTCGACTCGGTCGGGCGCCGCCAGACCGCCGAGGTGCTGAAGGAGGCCAGGGTCGCCGAGGCCCAGCGCAAGGCCGAAGCCGAGGAGTCCGAGGCGCTCTCCCGCCAGCGGGCCGAGATCGCGACCGCCCAGGCCGACCTCAAGATCGTCGAGCAGCAGAACAACCTCCGGGTCCGCCAAGCCGAGCTCGAAGCGCTCGCCGGCGCCGCTGAGGCCGAGGCCAAGGTGGCGGGCGAGAAGGCCAAGGTCGTCGCCGAGCAGGCGCTCGAGACCGAGCGGGTCAAGCTCGAGACGAAGCGGCTCGAGGCCGACGTGGTGGCCCCTGCACGTGCCGACCTCGAAGCCAAGCAGCTCGCCGCGCAGGCTGACGCAGCGAAGATCCTCGAGGCGGGCAACGCCCAGACCGAGGTCTTCCGCCGGCTCGTCGAGCAGTACCAGGCTGCAGGGCCCGACGCCCAGCGGGTGTTCGTGCTGCGGATGCTGCCCGAGATCATCAGCAAGATCGTCTCGACCGTCGACAACGTCGACATCGGGAAGGTCTCGATCATCGACAGCGGCGGTCAGGGCAGCGGCATCGGCAACTTCATGAACCAGCTGCCGGCCGCGGTGATCGGCCTCACCGAGCAGCTCGAGAACGCGACCGGTGTCGACCTGCTCAAAGCGCTCCGGCCCGACCCGACGGTCCCTGCGCTCGCCGTCGTCCCCGAGCTGGACGAGGAAGAGGTCTGGGACGAGGAGACCGACCCCGAGCTCTGAGCCCGGGGTCAGCCCCAGGCGATGAGGCCGAGCTCCACGGGTGTGGTGAGATCGGGGTGGGACGGCACCACGCGCACGGTGACGCCGTAGCGCCCCGGGCGCTCCATCCGGAACCGGCCCTCGAACGAGAGGTGCCCGTCGTCGGCGCTGCCGGCGGGGGCCATGGCGACGGCGACCGGGGTCTCGAGCTCGTCGCTCTGGCCGACCGGGCCGTGGAGCAGCTGGACCTCGACGTCGCCGACGTCGAGGCTGCCGAGGGACACGGTCGCTCGCACGACTCGCTCCTGGCCGAGGTCGGAGGCGTCGTCCTCGCTCTCGACGGCATCGACGTGCACCGCCTTCCAGTCAGCCCTGACCCGGGCCTTCCAGGTGGCCAGCGCCGACGCCCGGGCGTGACCCCCGGCGGCGAGTGCGTCCGCACGAGCAGCGGTGGGCTCGTACAGGTCGGTGACGTAGTCCTGCACCATGCGGCTGGCGACGACCTGGGGGCCGAGCGACGCGAGGTTGTGCTTCACCCGCTCGATCCAGCGCCTCGGCACCGGCCCCGGGCCCCGCTCGTAGAACTGGGGCACGATCTGATCCTCGAGCAGGGAGAAGAGGCTGTCGGCCTCGAGCTGGTCGCGCTTGGCCAGGTCGGCCTCGCCCTCCGCCGAGCTGATGGCCCACCCGTTCTCGCCGTCGAACATCTCGTCCCACCAGCCGTCGAGGATCGAGCAGTTCAGCGCCCCGTTGAGCGCAGCCTTCTCCCCGCTCGTGCCGCACGCCTCCTGCGGGCGGCGCGGGTTGTTCAGCCAGACGTCAGCTCCCTGGTAGAGCACGCGGGCGACGGCGATGTCGTAGTCGTCCACGAAGACGAAGCGGTGGCGGATCGCCGGGTCGCTCGAGAAGGCGACGATCTGGCGGATGATCTCCTTGCCGAGGTCGTCGGCCGGGTGGGCCTTGCCGGCGAACACGAACTGCACCGGGCGCTCGGTCGAGGTCAGCAGCGCCTTGAGCCGCTCGGGCTGGCTCAGCAGCAGCGTGCCCCGCTTGTAGGTGGCGAAGCGGCGCGCGAAGCAGACGGTGAGCGCCTTGGGGTCGAGGACCTCGGCGGTCCACGCAACGTCTGAGCTGCTCATGCCCCTCGCCGTGAGGCTCGACCGCAGGTGGTCGCGGACGAAGGAGACGAGGTGCTCACGCCCCAGCTCGCGCACCCGCCACACCTCGTCGTCGCCGGCGTCGACGATGCGCGCCCAGCGCTCGGGGCCGGCCTCGTGCCACTCGGGGAGGACGTGGCGCTCGAGCAAGGCGTCGATCTCCGAGCTCACCCACGTGTGGGGGTGCACGCCGTTGGTCACCGAGCCGATGGGCACCTCGTCCACCGGCACACCCGGCCACAGCGGAGCGAACATCGCCCGGCTCACGGCGCCGTGCAGCTTGGAGACGGCGTTGCTGCGACCGGCGAGGCGCAGACCCATGACCGCCATGTTGAACGGGGCTGCGGGGTCCTCGTCCGGCTCGTGGCCGAGCGCCATGAGCTCGTCGAGGGTGATGCCGCACTCGCTCGCCCACGTGCCGAAGTAGCGCTCGAGCAGTGCCCTCGGGAAGCGGTCGATGCCCGCCGGCACGGGCGTGTGGGTCGTGAAGATGCTCGCCCCCCGGACGGCCTCGAGGGCGTCGGCGAACGGGAGGCCGCCGGCGACGAGCGTCCGGATGCGCTCGAGGCCGAGGAAGCCGGCGTGGCCCTCGTTGGTGTGGAAGACCTGCGGGTCCTCACCGACGGCGGCGAGCGCCCGCACGCCACCGACGCCGAGCAGGATCTCCTGGCGCAGGCGGTGCTCCGTGTCGCCGCCGTAGAGCCGGTCGGTGACGATGCGGGTGGCGTCGTCGTTCTCCTCCACGTCGGCGTCGAGCAGGTAGAGCCGGACCCGGCCGACCTCGGCCAGCCAGATCCGAGCCGACAGCGTCGTGCCGGCGAGGTCGACGGTGATGCGCACGCCCTCCACCGGCTTCAGGGCCATGGCGAAGGGGTCGAGGCTCGGGTAGCGCTCCTGCTGCCAGCCATCGCTGTTGAGGGACTGGCGGAAGTAGCCGTGGCGGTAGAAGAGGCCGACCCCGACGAGGGGGACGCCGAGGTCGCTCGCCGCCTTCAGGTGGTCGCCGGCGAGGACGCCGAGCCCCCCTGAGTACTGGGGGAGCGCCTCGGCGATGCCGAACTCCGGGCTGAAGTAGGCGATCTCCCTGAGCGGCGTATCCCTCCGCCCCTGGAACCAGCGGTCACGCTCCTGGTAGCGCCGCAGGGCGTCGTGCACCTCGCTCAGGTACGAGCGGAAGGCCGGATCCCCCTCCAGCTCTGTGAGGCGCTCGCGGCTCACGCGGGCCAGCAGCGCCACCGGATCGTGGACGGTGACCTCCCAGGCATCGGGGTCGACCCAGCGGAACAGGTCGCGTGTGCGCTCGTCCCAGGACCACCTGAGGTTCATCGCCAGCTCGGCGAGACCTTCGAGTGCCTCGGGCAGTCGGGGCTTCACGGTGAAGCTGCGCAGCGCCTTCACCTGGACGCCGATGGGTTGGCCGTCGCGCTCGCCTGCATGGGCCGCGACCGTAGTTGGCGAGGTGTGGGGTTTCGCTCGGCGCGTTCGTTTGGAAGGGTGGGAGGGTGCTGCCCCGCATCGTGCTCACCGACATCCAGCCAAAGACCCCCTCGGGCGCCTTCCCGGCAAAGGCGGCGATCGGCGACACGTTTGCCGTCTCAGCCGACATCTTCAAGGACGGCCACGACATCCTCGCCGCCAGGGTCCACGTCCCCGAGGAGGGCCTCCGGGTGCCGCTGACCCACGTCGGCAACGATCGCTGGGAGGGCCAGGTCACGCTGGCGGAGGTCGGGTTGCACCAGCTGGTGCTGGAAGCCTGGCCCGACCGCTTCGCCACATGGCGCCGTGACACCACTGCCAAGGCAGGGGCCGGCCAGGACGTCACGACGGAGATCGAGGAGGGCGCACGACTCCTCGAGGCGCTCGCCCCCGAGGTGCCCGAGGTCCGCCGGCCGATGGTGGTCGAGGCTGCCGCTGCGCTCCGTCGGACGTCGTGCACGACCGAGGTGCGGCTCAACGCCGGTCTCGACGACGCCGTGTCGGCAGCGGTCGCCGGCGTCGCGCTGCCCGACGACGTCACCGTCGAGTCGGTGCCGCTGTGGGTCGACCGGCGGCGGGGCCTGTTCTCGAGCTGGTACGAGCTGTTCCCTCGTTCCGAGGGTGGCTTCGCCGGCGCGGCCAAGCGCCTGCCTGCCGTGGCGGAGATGGGCTTCGACGTCGTCTACCTGCCGCCGATCCACCCCATCGGCACCACCGCCCGCAAGGGCAAGAACAACGCCGTCGAGGCGGCGCCGGACGACGTCGGCAGCCCGTGGGCCATCGGCGGTCCTGAGGGCGGCCACCTCGACATCCACCCCGACCTCGGCACGGCGTCGGAGCTGCGGGACCTCGTCGCAGACGCGCAGGCCCTCGGCATGGAGATCGCCCTCGACTACGCGCTGCAGTGCTCCCCGGACCACCCCTGGGTGACCGAGCACCCCGAGTGGTTCCACCACCGGCCCGACGGCACCATCAAGTACGCCGAGAACCCGCCCAAGAAGTACCAGGACATCTACCCGATCAACTTCTGGCCCGAGGCGGAGTCCGAGCGCGCTGCGCTGTGGGAGGCCTGCAAGGCGATCTTCGACCACTGGATCGGCGAGGGCATCCGCATCTTCCGGGTCGACAACCCCCACACCAAGCCGATGGCGTTCTGGGCGTGGGTCATCCCAGCCGTGCAAGAGGAGCACCCAGACGTGCTCTTCCTGGCCGAGGCGTTCACTCGGCCCAAGGTCATGGCCCGCCTGGCCGAGGTCGGCTTCACCCTCAGCTACACGTACTTCACGTGGCGGACGACCAAGGACGAGCTCACCGAGTACGTGACCGAGCTCGAGACGGGGCCGACGTCCACCTTCATGCGGCCGAGCTTCTGGCCGAACACGCCTGACATCCTCGCCGACCCGCTGCGGGACGGGTCGCCGGCTGCGTTCCGACTCCGCCTGCTGCTGGCTGCCACCCTGTCACCGTCGTACGGCATCTACAGCGGCTACGAGCTGTGCGAGAACGAGCCGCAGAGCGAGGCCAACGAGGAGTACCTCGCATCGGAGAAGTACGAGCTCAAGGCGAGGGACTGGTCAGACCCGGGCTCCCTCGCCCCGCTGGTCACCCGTCTGAACCAGATCCGCAACGACCACCCAGCGCTGCAGCGACTCGGTGGCACCCACTTCCACCACAGCGGCAAGGACCAGCTGCTCGTCTACAGCCGCACGAGCGCCGACGGCAGCGACGTCCTGCTGTGCATCGTCAACCTCGATCCCGAGGTTTGGCAGGAGGACACCCTGCACCTCGACCTCGCCGAGCTCGGCATCGCCGACGGCGAGCCGTACCTCGCCCACGACCTGCTGAGCGACCAGCACTTCACCTGGCACGGATCGGCGCCGTACGTCCGACTGGACCCGGCGGAGACGCCCGGCCACGTGCTCCACCTCCGGACGGATCGGACCTCATGACCGAGCCACAGCGCCCGACGAACCTCTGGCTCCCCGACGACGACAGCTGGTTCAAGAAGGCCGTGTTCTACGAGGTGCTCCTCCGGGGGTTCAACGACAGCAACGACGACGGGACCGGCGACCTCGTCGGGCTCACCGAGAAGCTCGACTACCTCGAGTGGCTCGGTGTCGACTGCCTCTGGCTGCTCCCGTTCTACGAGTCCCCGCTCCGAGACGGCGGCTACGACATCTCCGACTTCTTCAACGTCCTGCCCGAGTACGGCACGATCGGTGACGCCGCCAACCTCATCGAGGAGGCGCACCGCCGCGGCATCCGGGTCATCGCCGACATGGTCATGAACCACACGAGCGATGCCCACCCCTGGTTCCAGGAGAGCCGCAAGGACCGCACGAACGACAAGGCCGACTGGTACGTCTGGAACGACGACGACACCCGTTGGTCGGAGGCTCGGATCATCTTCACCGACACCGAGGTCTCGAACTGGACGCTCGACCCGGTGCGGGGCCAGTACTACTGGCACCGCTTCTTCCACCACCAGCCCGACCTCAACTACGACAACCCCGAGGTCGCCCAGGGGATGCTCGACGTCGTCCGGTTCTGGCTCGACCTCGGCCTCGACGGCTTCCGCCTCGACGCCGTGCCCTACCTGTTCGAGCGGGACGGGACCGACGGGGAGAACCTCAAGGAGACCCACGACTACCTGAAGCTGCTCCGCAAGGAGATCGACACCAGCCACCCCGGCACGGTGGTCCTCGCCGAGGCGAACCAGTGGCCCGCTGACGTCGTCGACTACTTCGGCGACGACGACGAGTGCCACATGTGCTTCCACTTCCCGCTCATGCCCCGGATGTACATGGCCCTGCGGCGAGAGGAGCGCCACCCCATCACCGAGATCCTGGCCCAGACGCCGGCCATCCCCGACGGGTGCCAGTGGGGCATCTTCCTCAGGAACCACGACGAGCTCACCCTCGAGATGGTCACCGACGAGGAGCGGGACTACATGTACGCGGAGTACGCGAACGACCCCCGCATGAAGATCAACGTGGGCATCCGCCGCCGCCTCGCGCCGTTGCTCGACAACGACCGACGGGTCGCCGAGCTGTTCCACGCCCTGCTCTACAGCCTCCCGGGCTCGCCGATCATGTACTACGGCGACGAGATCCTCATGGGGGACAACATCTACCTCGGCGACCGAGACGGCGTGCGGACACCGATGCAGTGGACGCCGGACCGCAACGGCGGGTTCTCCAAGGCCGACTTCGCCCAGCTCTACCTCCCGTCCCTGATGGACCCGGTGTACGGCTACAGCGCGGTCAACGTGGAGTCCCAGCAGCGCAACCCGAGCTCGTTCCTCCACTGGATCAGGCGGATGCTCGAGGTGCGCAAGGCCCACCCGGTGTTCGGGATCGGCTCCTTCGAGGTCTTGTCGGCGGAGAACCCGTCGGTCCTCGCCTTCATCCGCGAGACCGTCGACGAGGCGACGGGCCAGCGCGACGTCGTGCTGTGCGTGAGCAACCTCAGTCGCTTCGCCCAGCCCGTCGAGCTGCAGCTCGCCCACTTCGAGGGGTGGGTGCCCCACGAGCTGCTGGGCAGGGTCCCCTTCCCGCCCATCGGGGAGCTGCCCTACTTCGTGACCCTCGCCCCCTACGGCTTCTACTGGTTCTCGCTGACCGAGGGCGCCAGCTCGACCGACCCCACGACGGAGATCTCGTGATCGACACCGCGACGCTCGAGAAGGTCCTGCACGACCACCTCCCGAAGCAGCGGTGGTTCGCCGGAGGCGACGACCCTGCGCCGGCGGTCCGGGTGGCGTCGGTGAAGGTCTTGAAGGGGGACTGGCCCGTGCTGCTCCACGTGGTCGCCGAGGCGGCCCACGGTGCTGCGGGCGCCACCCCCTACCAGCTCCTCATCGGCCTGCGTCCGCCCGAGGAGCTCGAGGTGTTCCTCGAGGGCAAGGTCGAGGCCTACATCGGCGAGGTCGAGACCGAGCTCGGGCCGGCGCACGCCTACGACGCCGTCTTCGACCCCGAGCTCGCCATCCACCTCCTCCACCACATCGCACCAGGCGCCGACGCCGAACGGGCGCGCGTCCTGCACGTCGAGCAGTCGAACACCTCGATCATCTACGACGAGAAGCTCTTCCTGAAGCTGTTCCGCCAGCTCTCCGCCGGGGGCAACCCCGACATCGAGGTCACGACCGCACTCGCCGCCGCTGGCTTCGCCGGTGTCGCTGCACCCCTCGGCGTCTGGCAGGAGGACGACTTCGACCTCGCCGTCGTCAACGAGTTCCTCGCCGGCGGTTCCGAGGGCTTCGCGCTCGCCCTCAACTCGCTCCGCGACCTCTACGACCGTCGCGAGCCTCCCGAGGCGTGCGGTGGCGACTTCGCGCCCGAGGCCCGCCGGCTCGGGATCATCACCGCCCGGCTCCACCTCGCCATGGCCGAGGCGTTCGGGACGACGGACCCTGACGCGTCGGCGTGGGCCGCCGACATGGTCGGCCAGCTCGAACGGCTGGGTGACGTCGGGATCGACACCGGCGCGGCACGAGCGGTCTACGAGCGCCTCGCCTCGGCGACGGACGTCGGGCGCGCCACCCGCATCCACGGTGACTACCACCTCGGCCAGGTCATGCGCACCGACGCCGGCTGGTTCGTCCTCGACTTCGAGGGTGAGCCGAACCGGCCCGTCGAAGAGCGCCGCCGCCCCTCCTCGCCGTTGCGAGACGTGGCCGGGATGGTCCGCTCCTTCCACTATGCGACCGCTGTCGCCATCCGGGACCGGGGGGACGAGGTCGTCGACGAGGAGCTGGCCGAGCTGGCCCGGGCGTGGGAGGCGCGCAACACCTTCGCCTTCCGCGAGGGCTACCGCGCCGTCGAGGGCATCGATGCCCTCCTGCCGAGCGATCCCGCTGCCTGCGACCTCGTCGAAGCCTCGTTCGAGCTCGACAAGGCCATCTACGAGGTGGGCTACGAGCTCAGCCACCGCCCCGACTGGGTCGTCATCCCCCGAGCCGCCGTCGATCGCCTGCTGGAGGCGCCATGACACCCGTGAACCGCACCACCTCGCCGAGCCCGGACCCGTCGAAGGAGGACGCCGCCATCGCCCAGCTCGTCGAGGGTCGTCACGGCGACCCGCACTCGGTCCTCGGTGCGCACCCGACCGGCGCGGGCTCGATGATCGTCCGCACGCTGCGCCCCGATGCCACCGGCGCGTCCGTGGTGCTGGCCGATGGTGTGACCGTGGCGATGGAGCAGGTGCACCCAGCGGGCGTGTTCGCGGCCACCGTCCCCCTCGCCAAGGGCAAGGCGACCAAGGGCGAGGCGAAGGGCGACGACGCATCGATGCCGGCCTACGGGCTCGAGGTGCGCTACGGCGACGACGCCTTTCCCGTGGACGACCCGTACCGGTTCTGGCCCACCCTCGGCGATGTCGACCTGCACCTGATCGGTGAGGGTCGCCACGAACGCCTGTGGGAGGTGCTCGGCTCGCGCGTCCGCGAGCACCAGGGCATCGCCGGCACCTCGTTCGCGGTGTGGGCGCCGAGCGCGCAGGCGGCCCGGGTCGTCGGAGACTTCAACGGCTGGGACGGGCGCCTCCACCCGATGCGCTCCCTCGGGTCGAGCGGCGTCTGGGAGCTCTTCATCCCCGGGGTGGCTGCGGGTGCCCGCTACAAGTACGAGCTCGTCACCCCCGAGGGCGCCCTGCGGCTCAAGGCCGACCCGATGGCCTTCGAGGCCGAGCACCCGCCCGGTCAGTCGAGCATCGTCACCGAGAGCCGCTACGAGTGGGGCGATGCCGAGTGGCTGTCGCAGCGGGCCGCGGCCGACCCGATGCGGGCTCCGATGTCCGCCTACGAGGTGCACCTCGGCTCGTGGCGGACCGTGCCCGAAGAGGGCGACCGGCCGCTCACGTACCGCGAGATGGCGACGGTCCTCGTCGACCACGTCGCCGACCTCGGGTTCACCCACGTCGAGCTGATGCCGGTGAGCGAGCACCCGTACACGCCCTCGTGGGGCTACCAGGTCTCCTCGTACTTCGCTCCCACCTCCCGCTTCGGGACGCCGGACGACTTCCGGGCCCTCGTCGACGCGTTCCACGCGCGTGGCATCGGCGTGATCGTGGACTGGGTCCCCGCCCACTTCCCCAAGGACGACTGGGCCCTCGCCCGCTTCGACGGCACCGCCCTCTACGAGCACGCCGACCCCCGCCAGGGCGAGCACCCCGACTGGGGGACGCTCGTCTTCAACTTCGGGCGGAACGAGGTCCGCAACTTCCTCATGGCGAGCGCCCTCTACTGGATCGAGGAGCTGCACATCGACGGCCTGCGAGTCGACGCCGTCGCTTCGATGCTCTACCTCGACTACTCCCGCAAGGACGGCGAGTGGGTGCCGAACGAGCACGGGGGCCGGGAGAACCTCGAGGCCGTGTCGTTCCTCCAGGAGGTCAACACCGTCGTGCACGGCCGGTACCCGGGCGTGCTGACCATCGCCGAGGAGTCGACAGCGTGGCCCGGCGTCAGCCGTCCCGTGCACCTCGGCGGGCTCGGCTTCGGTCACAAGTGGAACATGGGCTGGATGCACGACACGCTCGAGTACTTCGCCAAGGACCCGATCCACCGGCGCTTCCACCACCACCAGCTCACGTTCGGGCTGATCTACGCCTTCAGCGAGAACTTCGTGCTGCCCCTCAGCCACGACGAGGTCGTCCACGGCAAGGGCTCGCTGCTCGGGAAGATGCCCGGTGACCGCTGGCAGCAGCTCGCCAACCTCCGGGCGCTCTACGCCTGGATGTGGGCGCACCCTGGCAAGCAGCTGCTGTTCATGGGTTGTGAGATCGCGCAGGAGCGCGAGTGGTCGGAGTCGAGGAGCCTCGACTGGCACCTGCTCGACGATCCCGGGCACGCCGGGATCCGAGACCTCGTCCGCGACCTCAACCACCTCCACGTCGCCGAGCCAGCGCTGTGGACCGGTGACTTCACCGCCGAGGGCTTCCGCTGGGTCGACGCCAACGACGCCGACCAGAGCTGCATCTCCTTCCTCCGCCTCCCTGTCGGTGTCGACGGCGGCCCGGGCGATGGCCGACCGGTGCAGGCGATCGGCAACCTCACGCCCGTCCCCCGCTACGGCTACCGGGTGGGCCTGCCGCAGGGTGGTCGGTGGCGCGTGCTGCTCAACTCCGACGCCCTCGCCTACGGCGGCAGCGGCATCGACGTCGGCCCGACCTTGGAGGCCGAGGACCGGGAGTGGCACGGCCTCGACCACTCAGCCGTGCTGACGCTGCCGCCGCTCGGCGTGGTCTGGCTCGCACCGGAGGACTGAGCCCGAAGCCGTTCACCGCGGCCTGCGAACGGCCGATGGATGGAGGATGAACACCAGGCTCCCGCCCGTGGCCCACGATGGGGTGGTGCACCCCCGTCCGGCTCGCGCCCTGGCCGTCCACTGCCACTTCTACCAACCGCCGCGCGAGAACCCCTGGACCGAGGAGGTCGGGATCGAGCTGTCGGCGGCGCCGGCACACGACTGGAACGAGCGCATCACCGACGAGAGCTACCGGCCCAACGGCTGGGCCGAGGTGCTCGACCACGGAGACGTGGTCGGCGTCGTCAACAACTACGCCAACCTGAGCTTCAACGTCGGCCCCACCCTGACGTCGTGGCTGGCCGCGCACGCACCCGATGTCCTCGGCCGGATGGTGGAGGGCGACCGCGCCGGGGGTGGCGCCGTGGCGCAGGCGTACAACCACGCCATCCTCCCCCTCGCCGACGAGGCCGACGTCCGGACCCAGGTGCGGTGGGGCCTGGCCGACTTCCGCCACCGCTTCGGGCGGGAGGCGACCGGCATGTGGCTGCCCGAGGCAGCGGTCAGCGACCTCGTCCTCGCGGTGCTGGCCGAGGAGGGCGTCGGCTTCACGATCCTCGCCCCGGGCCAGGCCGCACGGGTCCGTCCGCTCGCCGCTGGTGGGGAGGTGGACCACGGACAGCCGTGGCACGACGTCTCCGGCGCCTCCGTGGACGGACGGAGGACCTACCGCTGGGTGCACCCGAGCGATCCGACGCTCGGCGTCGACCTCGTCTTCTACGACGGCTCGCTCTCCCACGACCTCGCCTTCAGCATCGGCTCGCTGCCGGCAGCCGTCCTCATCGACCGGGCGCTCGCGCATGCCCATGACGGGGGGCTCGTGTGCGCGGCGACGGACGGCGAGACGTTCGGTCACCACCACCGACACGCCGAGCGGGCCCTGGCGTGGGCCCTGCCGCACGCCGCCCCCGAGGCCGGGCTCGACGTCACCACCGTGACCGCGCACGTGCGCTCGCACCCCCCGACGTGGCAGGCCGAGGTGGCGATCTCGGCGTGGTCGTGTGCCCACGGCGTCGGCCGATGGTCGTCGGACTGCGGGTGCACCACCGGCGGGCCAGGCGACACGCACGGCCGATGGCGGGCGCCGCTGAGGGCCGCGCTCGACATCGTGCGTGACGAGGGGCGCGCCGTGTTCGCCCGGCGCGCCCCCGGTGTGCTCATCGACCCGGTGGCTGCGCTCGACGCCTACGTGGAGGTGCTCATCGGCGCGCGGTCGGCCGGGGACTTCGCGGCAGCTCACGTCCTCGGCGGCAACGCCGCGTCGCTCGCCACCGTCGAGGCGCTCACCCTGCTCGAGCAGCAGCGCCAAGCCCAGCTGATGTACACGAGCTGCGCGTGGTTCTTCTGGGACGTGTCGGGTCTGGAGACGGTCCAGGTGCTGCGCTACGCCGCCCGAGCGATGGACCTGCTGGCCGAGCTCGGAGAGGAGCCCCCGCTGCGGTCGTTCCTCGAGGTCTTGGCGACGTCGGCGAGCAACCTCGCCGACGAGGGGAGCGGCCTTGACATCTGGCACCGCCACGTGGTGACGGCGCGGGTGACGCCAGCTGACGTCGCAGCCATCGTCGCCGAGGCGCTCGCCGCCTGCCTCCCGGTCGTGGGCACGGTCGTCGCAGGTCATCGCGTCGCTGCTGCCACCGGCACCCTCGACGGGCGCCACTGGGCGGGCACGGTGCTCCTCGTCCACGCCCGCACCCTGCGCCGCTCAGAGCACAGGGTGCGCAGCGAGGTCAGCGCGATCGCCGTCTAGCGATGGGTCTGATCAGTGCTCGTGGTCGATGCGCGCCACGATGAGCTGCTTGCCCATGTCGGCCGTGCGCCGGTAGCCCTGCTGGACCTGCTGGAAGAAGGTCTTGAGCTCGTCGTCCACCCCGTCGTCGTCGAGGTACTGCTGGATCGTCTCCGCCCCCTGGAGGGCGTGGTACACGACGCTGATCACGTTGTAGGTCGGGTCACTGGTGCCGGTTGCCTGCTTGTCGCTCATGGGTGGACCCTGTCCCCGAGCGCCGATGAGCACACCTGCGCCGTCAGTGCTCGAAGCCGGCGCGCAGCCGGCGGAGGTTGCCCCGCCAGATGAGCTTGAGGATCCTCGCCCCGACGATGCCGCCGACGGGCCCCCCGAGCCACCAGGGGAAGGTGAGGCGCTCCTCCCAGGTGAAGCGGGTCCGGCCCCGGCGCGCCCGGCGCAGCGTGAAGCGCCCGTTGCCGGTGACGACGCCGACGTGACGCACGCCCATCTCCTTGCCCTCGACCCACGACGTCACCTCCATCACGTCGGTGAGGGTGATGGGGCCGACCTTGGTGTCGCACTCGAAGGTGGTCCCCATGCCGGCGCGACGGCTCGAGGTGAAGCGGATGGCTTCGGCGTCGGCCATCCAACCGACGTGGGACGAGATGTCGCGCACCTGCGCCCACACGGCTGCGGGTGGGGCTGCGATCGTGGTGCTGACCTTGATCCGCGGCACGATCAGGTCGGCGGTCGGCGGAGCTCGTCGGCAGCCAGCTCGGGCGGGACGATGTTGATCAGCACGCCGGTGCCGAGCTCGAAGCCAGCGCGCGTGGTCAGCTTGGGGAGCACGTGCGCGTGCCAGTGGAACGAGCCGTCGTGGCCGTGCGGTGAGGTGTGGAACACGATGTTGTAGGCGACGTCGCCGAGGCGCTCCCGCAGCATGGCGAGCACGGTTCGCAACGATCGCCCGACGGCGGCGATGTCCGCAGGCTTGGCCCGGTCGACGTGGGCCTCGTGGGAGCGGGGGATGACGAGCAGCTCGAACGGCGTGCCGCTCCAGTAGGGGCACACCACCACGGCGAGGTCGTCCTCCAGCACCGTGCGGTGCCCGGCCTCGACCTCGGCCTCGAGGGTCGTGCACATCAGGCAGCCGCCGACGAAGCGAGCGAAGCCTGCCTCCTCCTCGGCGATGTCGCGTGGGACGAACGGGATGCCGAGGAGCTGGCCGTGCGGGTG
Organism: Acidimicrobiales bacterium; assembly: GCA_038255685.1. Classification (GTDB taxonomy): domain Bacteria; phylum Actinomycetota; class Acidimicrobiia; order Acidimicrobiales; family CADCSY01; genus CADCSY01. Next base: position 19,018 of record JBBSLC010000003.1, read on the forward strand.
GGCGATCGACGCCCCTGCCTCGCGCCCGTGGTTCACGATCGCTTGGGTGTACCGCACGCCTTCGACCCCGGCGTGCGCCTCGACTCGATCGCGCAGCGCGCCCATGACCAGGTCGACCTGGTCGTCGTCGAGGTCGGCCCAGGAGTCGTCGTGGTCGGCCGTCAGGACGAGCACCTCGTGGATGCCCGACGCCGGCGCCTGGGTGAAGACGGGACCGAGGTGGGTCACGGCCAGGCGGTCCTCGCCGTAGAACGCCGGGTACAGGTTGGGGACGACCCGCACGAGCCACTGGCCGGACGGCCCGTAGGTCTCGAGTGCGGGAGGGGTCGACTCCTCGTTCCCTGCGCAGAACGGGCAGGGCCGGTCGGACTCGGCCTCGACGGGCAGTGCCCGCTGGTCGAAGGCCGCTGGTCGCGACGCCCGGTCACCGGTGACGGTGACCCAGCGGCCGGCGAGGGGGTTCAATCGGAGTTGGCTCACCGATGGACGAGCCTACGCCTGCGGACGCTCGTACACCGTCACGTGGCGGGTGTCGTCTGACACGTGCGCCGAGCGGTCCCACGACGCCCACCGGTGGCGGCGGACGAGGCCGGCGCCGACCGCCATCTCGTCGAGCTGGTCAGGGGTCGCCCAGCGGATGTGCCAGGGCCGCATGCGGACGCCACCCGCCGAGATGGTGATCGTCGAGCCGCTGATCGTCTGGGCGATCGGGTCGGCCATCGTCGCCTGGAGCACCACCCGGTCAGCCCCCACCGACGAGGTCGTGAGCCCGCCACCGCTCGGGGCGGCATCGGGATCAGGGATGAACGCCTCGACCACGAAGGCGCCGCCCGGTCGGAGCCGGTCGGCGACCGCAGCGAAGCAGTGCGCCTGCGCATCGGCGCTCGGCAGGTTGAACAGGGTGTTGAACGCGACAAAGGCGACGGCGAAGCCTCCGGCCACCTCGACCCCCACCTCGGTGAAGTCGGCGACCACGACGTGGACGGCGCCACCGCCTGGCTTGGCGGCGAGGCGCTCGAGCATCGCCGGCGAGGCGTCCACGCCGTGGACCTCGAGGCCGCGAGCGGCGAGGGGGATCGCCAGGCGACCCGTCCCGACACCGAGCTCGAGCACGGGACCACCGGCAGCGAGGTCGGCGAGCACCTCGACGGTGGCGGCGGCATCGGAGATCTCGCCGTACCACTCGTCGTACACGTCGGCGAAGCCCTCGCCGTAGGTGCTGGCGTCGTAGCCTTCCACGCCCCCCTCACTAGCATCGCCGCCGTGGCTCCCCCCGCCGACGACGAAGCCGACGGCGCGTCGGCCCCCCGGCCGTGGGCCATGCCAGGTTCCGGCGGCGGCGCTGCGGAGCCGCCTCTGCCTCCGCCACCACCTCCGCCACCCGGGTACGGGCCGCCTCCGGGGTACGGGCCGCCTCCGGGGTACGGGCCGCCACCTGGATGGGCCGGAGGATGGCTCCCGGCACCGCCGCGACCCAAGGCGGGCGGCGCCCGCACCGGGCCGCTGCCGCTGCACCCGATGACGGTGAGCGACATCCTCGACGGGGCGTTCCGGCTCATGAAGGCGAACGCTCGGGCCGTGCTCCCGATCGTCGCCGTCTTCGTCGTGCCGCTCCAGGTGATCGCTGCCTTCGCGCAGCGGAACCTCTTCGGTGGCGAGGGCCTGCTCGATGCCATCTCCGATCCCTCGCTCGCGACCCAGGGGGCGTTCCAGACCGACGCCGACGCCCTCGTCGGCATCGGTGCGGGCCTGCTCAACATCCTCGTGCTCCCGTTCCTCGCAGGGGCGATCAGCCAGGTCGTCGCTGCCTCCTACCTGGGCCAGGAGCTCGGCGCCGCCGAGGCCCTGCGGTCGACGCTGCGACGATCCTGGGCGCTGTTCGGTGGCTGGGTGGTCGTCCACGTGCTCCAGCTCGCCGGCTTCCTCGTCGCCGGCGCCATCCTCCTCGCTCTCGTCCTCGCCGGCGCGCCAGAGGCAGGGCTCGTCGTGGCGCTGCTCCTCGGCGTGGTGACGGGCGTGCCCGTGCTGCTCGCTGTGATGGCGCTCTCCGTCGCGGTGGCGCCCGCGATCGTCGTCGAGGACCTCGGGCCCATCGCCGGCGTCCGTCGAGCGTGGTCGCTTGCCCGCCGACGCTTCTGGGCGGTGCTCGGGACCGCCCTGCTCGCCGGGCTCATCGCGTCGACGCTCGGGCAGATCCTCGGGTTCATCCCCTCCCTCGGTGGCCTCCTGCTCGGGCTGCAGGGGGGCTGGGTCCTGCTCGCCGTCGGGGCCATCCTCACGGCGCTCATCACCCAGCCGATCGTCGCCATCGTGGCGACCCTGCAGTACTTCGACCTGCGGATCCGCTTCGAGGGCTTCGACCTCGAGGTGATCGCCGCCGAGCTCGCCGGCTCCGCACCCCGTCGATGACCGACCTCCCCGTGCCCGAGGCCGGACCAGAGGAGGTGCGTCGACTCGCCGACCGGGTGCTCGCCGACGAGGTGTTCGACCGCGCCGAGCCCGGCCTGGTCGTCCAGGCGCGCGACTGGATCTTCGAGCAGGTCGGCGAGGCCCTCGACCGCCTGCTCGCGGCTGCCGGCGGTGGGCCGCTGGGGTGGGTCATCGTGGGGATCCTCGCGCTCGCTGCGGTCGTGCTCGCCGTCCGCTTCACCAGGGGCGTCCAGGGTGACCCCGACGATGGTGGGACGCCCGCGGGTCCTCGCCGCCCCGCGACGGACTGGCTCGCCGACGCCGAGCGGCTCGAGGCAGCGGGGGAGTGGCGGGCGAGCCTCCGGTGCCGCCACCGCGCCCTCGTCGCCGCGCTCGCCGCTCGGGGGATCGTCGAGGAGGTGCCCGGGCGCACCGCAGCCGAGTACCGGGCCGCCGCCGTCGGCGTGGTGCCGGCGGTCGCGCCCGATCTCGCCGGTGCCACGGACCTGTTCGAGGGTGCGTGGTACGGCCGACGCCTCGTCGACGCCGAGGACGCCCGCCGGTTCCGGGACCTCTCCGAGCGCGTCCTCACCGCAGCCGGCGCCCGATCGTGAGCGGGGCTCCGGTGAGCGGGCCCGGCCGGCGCAGGGATCGCCCGACGGCGCTCTGGGTCGCGCTGGGTGCAGCGGTCCTGGTCGGCGCGCTCGTGATCGGCGCCCCGGAGGGGGAGGGCGCTGCGCTTGACCCGACGAGCTCGGGACCCCTCGGCGCGCTCGGCCTGGTCCGCTTCCTGGAGGAGCTCGACGCCGAGGTGGCGCTCGCCCAGGATGCGCCGGGTCGCGAGATCGACGTCGCCCTCGTCCTCGCTGACCGGCTCGGCTCGGCGCGGCGAGACGACGTCCTCGCGTGGGTGCGGGGTGGCGGCACGCTGGTCGTCGCCGACCCCGGCTCGGCGCTCGTCCCGGTCCCGGTGATCGGTGAGCTCTCCGATCCGCGAGCAGGCGAGGCGGGGTGCGGCATCGATGCGCTCGCCGGTGTGGGTGCGCTCGACGTCGACGGACTCGGCTTCGACCTCGGGGTGCGAGATCGGGGGTGCCTCGGAGACGGGACCAGCTTCTTCGTGGCCGCATCACCGCTCGGCGATGGCACGATCGTCTCCGTCGGCGGCGCCGGTGCGTGGGTGAACGAACGGCTCGGAGACCGTGACAACGCCGTGCTCGCCGGCGCACTGCTCGCGCCGGCCCCGGGGACCGTCGTCGCCGTCCTCCTCGCGCCACTCGTGGGGGACGGGACGGCGTCGCTGACCGACCTCGTCGGCGACGGGGTCAAGCAGGCGCTGCTGCAGCTCGGCCTTGCCTTCCTGCTCTACGCACTGTGGCGGGGGCGACGCCTCGGTGGACCCGTCCCCGAGGAGCAGCCGGTCACGCTGGCCGCCTCCGAGCTCGTCGTCGCCGTCGGGAACCTGCTCCAGCAGGGTCGCCACCACGAGCGCGCTGCCGCCATGATCCGCAACGATCTGCGACGCCACCTGGCGGCGCGCCTCGGTCTCCCCGTCGACGCGTCGCCCGACGCGGTCGCCGAGGCCGCCGGAGATCGCACCGGTCTCGACCACGCCCACCTGCTGCGCCTGCTCGCACCTGCCCCGACCCGGGGAGACGGCGACCTCGCCGCCCTCGCGTCCGATGCCCACGCCGTCACCGAGGAGCTCGCCCGTGCCCGATGAGACCGACCCGACACCCTCGTCGCCGGTGGAGCCTGCTGGCAGCGGGCGCACCCCGCAGCGAGCCGTCCTCGACGTGCGTGACGAGGTGGCGAAGCTCGTGGTGGGCCAGGAAGGGGTGGTCTCGGGGCTCGTCGCCGCCCTGCTCGTGCGCGGCCACGTGCTGCTGGAGGGCGTGCCCGGGGTGGCGAAGACCTTGCTCGTCAAGGCGCTCGCTGCCTCGCTCGACCTCCAGACGACGCGCATCCAGTTCACCCCGGACCTGATGCCCTCCGACGTCGTCGGCCAGACGATCCTCGACCCGTCGGCGGGCACCGGCGGCTTCCGCTTCCGGGAGGGCCCGGTGTTCACGAACCTGCTGCTCGCCGACGAGATCAACCGCACGCCGCCGCGCACCCAGTCCGCCCTGCTCGAGGCGATGGAGGAGCGGCACGTCTCCTCCGACGGCGTGACCCGCCCGCTCCCTGACCCGTTCATCGTGATCGCGACCCAGAACCCGATCGAGTACGAGGGCACCTACCCGCTCCCCGAAGCCCAGCTCGACCGCTTCCTCTTCAAGCTCGTCGTCGGCTACCCGAGCGCCGAGGAGGAGCAGGTGATCCTGGCGCGCCACGATGCCGGCCAGGTACCCCACGACGTGCGCCAGAGCGCCATCCGTGCCGTGGCCGGACCGGAGGACCTCGCCCTCGCCCGGTCCCAGGTCGAGGCGATCCGCTGCGACGAGCAGGTGCTCGGCTACATCGTCGCCCTCGTCCGGGCGACCCGGTCGTCGCCGTCACTGACCCTCGGCGTGTCACCTCGCGGGGCGACGATGCTGCTGCGGGCAGCCAAGGCGTGGGCGTGGCTGTCGGGGCGTGACTTCGTGACGCCCGACGACGTCAAGGCGATGGCCCGTTCGACCATGCGCCACCGCATCGCGCTGCGGGCCGAGGTCGAGCTCGAGGGTGGCACCGCCGACGGGGTGGTCGAAGGCCTGCTCGCCTCCACCGCCGTCCCCCGGTAGGCCCCCCGACCATGCCCGTCCCCACCCGTCGCCTGGCGCTGCTCGCCGCTGCCCTGTTCGTCGCCGTGCTCGTCGCGCCGTTCCCCCTGCCGGGCTCGCTGCTCGTCGTGAACGGCCTGCTGCTCGCAGTCGCCGCCATCGACGGGTTGCTCGCGGCGCGACCGGGGGCGCTCGCTGTCAGTCGCGACCTCCCCGCTGTCGTGGCGCTCGAGGCCGAGGGGACCGTGACGTGGCGGGTGTCGAACCCGACGGGGAGGCGTGCGGTGGTGGCGCTGGCCGACGAGCTGGCGCCGTCGCTGCGGCCTGTGGACCGCCGGGCGCACCTGTCGATCGCGGCTGGTGCCACGGTGACGGCCAGCACAGTGATCCGACCGTCCCGGCGTGGCAGGTTCGAGCCGTCGCGCGTCGTGCTCCGCGTCGACGGGCCGCTCGGCCTCGTGGCTCGCCAGGGTGCGGTCGTCGTGCCGGGCGTCCTGCGGGTGCACCCCCGGTACCGATCGAAGGAGCAGGCGGAGCTGCGCATCGACCGGGCCCGCATCCTCGAGGTCGGGCTCCGCTCGGCCAAGGGACGTGGTTCGGGCACGGAGTTCGAGTCGCTGCGCGACTACGGCCCCGACGACGAGTCCCGCAGGATCGACTGGTCGGCGACCGCTCGCACCGGACGACCGATCGTGCGCACGTACCGGGCCGAGCGCAACCAGTCGGTGCTGTGCCTCGTCGACCTCGGGCGCACGATGGCCGCCCGCGTCGACGACGTCCCCCGGGTCGAGCACGCCATGGACGCAGTGATGATGCTGACCCACGTCGCCGGCCGCCTCGGAGATCGCGTCGGGCTCCTCGCCTACGACCGGGACGTGCGCGCAGTGGTGGCACCCCGGGGTGGGCCCCACCAGCTCCGTCGGGTGACCGAGGCGATGTACGACCTCGAGCCGGTGCTGGCCGAGAGCGATCACCGGGGAGCGTTCACCGCCGCGCTGACCCGGTTCCGACGGCGGTCGCTCCTCGTCGTGCTGACCGAGCTGGCCGAGGAGTCCCTCACCGACACCCTGCTCCCGGCACTCCCGCTCATCCTCCGCGACCACCTCGTCGTCGTCGCCAGCGTCACCGACCCGGCGGTGGCGCGCTGGGCGACCGAGCGCCCGGACGGCGCGAGTGGTGCGTACCGCCGGGCAGCCGCCATCGCCTCGCTCGACGAGCGCCGCCGCGTCGTCGCCCGCCTGCGCGCCCTGGGTGCCACCGTCGTCGACGCCCCCCCCGGCGAGCTCGCCCCCCGCCTCACCGACACCTACCTCAAGGTGAAGGCGACGGGTCGGCTGTGACCGCCGGTGGGGAGGCGACCCGTGCACTCATCTTCGACTTCGACGGGCTCATCATCGACACCGAGGCGCTCTATGCGTCGACGCTGCTGCAGGTGCTGGCGGCTCGCGGGGTCACCACCGACCTCGAGGCCATCGGGCACCTGTTCGGATCGACGGGTCCGGAGAACGACGCGGCGTGGGCGGCGAAGCTGGAGGAGTGGGCCATCGTCCACGACTCCGACGCCCTCGACGAGCTCATCCGCACCCGAGCCGGGTCCGGCTTCGACGAGCTGCCACTGCTGCCCGGCGTCGTCGACCTGCTCGACGCCGCTGCGGCGACCGGCTGGCGGACCGCGCTCGCCACAGGCAAGGCCCGCTGGCGCCTCGACGAGCACCTCGACCGACTCGGCATCGGGACGCGCTTCGACGTGATCGTCACCGCCGAGGAGGTCGCCAACGGCAAGCCCGCACCTGACATCTTCCTCGAGGCCGCCCGCCGCCTCGGCGTCGAACCCGAGCGCTGCGTCGTCCTCGAAGACTCGCTCCCCGGCTGTCGGGCTGCCCACGCCGCAGGCATGGTCGCCATCGCCTGTCCCGGTCCGGTCACCGCCAGCCTCACCTTCCCCGACGGCACCCGTCGGGTCGCCTCGCTCCTCGACGTCCGCCTCGACGAGCTCTGAGTCGCCGGGGAGGCGTGCAGGAGCCGCACGTCACCCCGGTGCCAGCACCGCCATGCCGTTCGCGCGGGCCGCCAGCGCGAGCCGATCGTCGTAGGTGACGATGCCGTCGAGGTCGTCGCCGAGGTCGAGCGCGGCGGCGAGGTGGATGGCGTCGAGGCTCCGCAGGACACCCGGGTCGATGCGCGCCGCTGCCTCGAAGACCGAGGTGGTGACTTCCGTGAGGGTGATCGAGTCGAGCACCTCGCGTGCGCGGAGGCGGTGCTCCGACGCATGGCGACGGGCTGCTCGCAGAAGCTCTGTTCGGGCGAAGTCGCAGGACACCGGGGCTCGTAGCTCATTGAGGCCCTGCTCTCGTCTCGACCGCCGGTCGACATCGGGACCTACCATGCGCCGACGGGCAGCCTGCCCGCAGAGCCGGGGGGACGAGATGGCTGTGGTCGACGCTGGGGTGGACGCGAGCGCGGTGCAGGCGCTGCTGGATCGGGCGCGGCGAGAGGTCGACGAGGGCTTGGTGCCCGCCTGCCAGGTTGCGCTGGCCCGCAACGGTGAGCTCGTGGCGTTCGAGGCGTTCGGCGACGCCACCACCTCGACCCGCTTCGTGGTGTTCTCGTGCACCAAGGCGTTCGTCGCCGGTGCGATGTGGATCCTGATCGGCGAGGGCAAGGTCGACGTCTCCAAGCGGGTGATCGACTACATCCCCGAGTTCGGGGCCAACGGCAAGGACGAGATCACCGTCGAGCAGGTCATGCTGCACACCTCGGGGTTCCCCCACGCGCCGCTCGGACCTCCCTCGTGGGACACCCGGGAGGGGCGGGTGGAGGCGATGGGCCGGTGGCGCCTGAACTGGGAGCCGGGTACCGCCTACGAGTACCACCCGACCTCGGCGCACTGGGTCCTGGCCGAGATCATCGCCCGGGTGTCGGGCACCCCCGACCACCGTGACTTCGTCGAGCAGCGCATCACGACGCCTGCCGGCCTGCCACGTCTCCTCGGCATCGCAGCCGACGACCAGGACGACATCGCCGTGCTCGAGGTGCGGGGAGAGCCGGCCACGCCCGACGAGCTCGAAGCGGTCCTCGGCGTGCGGGAGCTCCCGGTCGGCGAGGTCACCGACGCCGCGCTCCTCGGGTTCAACGACCCGGCGGCGCGAGCCATCGGCGTGCCTGGGGGCGGCGGCGTGATGCGGGCCGCCGACCTCGCCCTGTACTACCAGCACCTGCTCCACGACGACGGGGAGACGTGGGACCCGAAGGTGAAGGCCGACGTGCTCACCAACGTGCGCAACACCTTCCCCGACCGCCTCACCGGGGTCCCGGCCAACCGCACCCTCGGGCTGATCCAGGCCGGTGGGGACGGCATGGCGACCCTGCGTGGCTTCGGCAAGACGACCTCGCCCCAGGCGGTCGGCCACGGTGGCGCCGCCGGCCAGATCGGTTGGGCGGACCCGGTGTCGGGGCTCTCGCTCGGCTACTGCACGAACGGGATCGACGCGAACATCCTTCGCCAGGCACGACGAGGTGTCGCCCTCTCGAGCCTCGCCGGGGCGTGCGCGCCGAGCTGAGGCGGGACCGACGTCAGGTCGGTGAGGGACCGTCGGCCCGTCGGGCGGTCGACGGCTCCTCGCCGAGCAGCCCGGAGAGCCCCCGTGCCGTCGCCGCCCGTCCGAGCACGACGACGTAGGCGGTGAAGACGAGCCAGGCGAGCGCACCGATCGAGACCCGGATCGAGGTCGGCCAGGGCTGGCCCGTCACGAACCCCTCGATGAGCCCGGCCACGAGGAAGGCGACGACGAGGCCGAGCACGATCGTCACCGAGCGGCGGCCCTGCTCGGCAAGTGCGTCGCGACGGGTCCGGTCACCGGGGACGATCACCGCCCACCCGAGGGCGAGGCCGGCAGCGCCGGCGACGATCACCGCCGAGAGCTCGAGCAGGCCGTGCGGCAGGATGAGGCCCCAGAAGCGGCCGGGCTCGCCGGCGGCGGTGAACAGCCCGGCGGCGACACCGACCGCAGCGCCGTTGTAGGCGAGCAGGGCGGCGGTCACGACGCACAGCAGGATGCCGGCGGCGAAGGCGAGGATCGCCACGCGGACGTTGTTGGTGAAGACGTTCGTGGCGAAGGCAGCAGCAGGCCCCGAGGAGTAGTACGCCTCGAAGTCGTCTTCGACGTAGGCCGCCCGCACCGCCGCGGGCGCACTTGCCTCGAGTGCCTGGTCCGAGGTCGCGATCCACACGGCGACGCCGGCGAAGGGCACGAGCAGGAGGAGGGAAGCGGCGAGGACGAACCGACGGACGTGCCACACCGCAGCGGGGAACGTGGCGATGGCGAAGTGGCCGAGGGCCCGTCCCGTCCTCGGTCGCGTCCCGTAGACGACGGCGTTCGACGAGGCGACCAAGCCGGTCAGCCGGGCGAGCAGCGTCGGGTCCCGGTAGTTGGTGCGGGCGTAGGAGAGGTGGCTCGAGGTGCGCTGGTAGAGGCGCACGAGCTCGTCGAGCTCGTCGGGGCCGAGGCTGCGGACGCCACGACGGGCACGGGCGGTCAGCGCCGAGAGGCGCGCCCACGTCGGGGTGTTCGTGGCGATGAAGCGGTCGACGTCCACGTCGCTCGCACGGTACCGGCACCGCCCGCAGCATCGCTCTCGGTCGCGACCGAGCCGGTACCGTGCCGCCATGGCGTCGCCCCGGCTCGTCACGCCCGAGGCGGTCGAGCTCCGCTTCGAGACGGCGAGCCTCGGCTCGCGCCTGCTCGCCGCCGGGATCGACCTCGCCATCCAGGGGACGCTCCTGCTCGTCGCGGTCGTCGGCCTCGGTCTGCTGTCGTTCCAGACCGGGTCGGCCACGGCCGGCATCGTCGTCCTCGTGCTGGCGATCACCGCCATCCTCCTCGGCTACCCGATCGCCTTCGAGACCCTGTGGCAGGGGAGGACGCCGGGCAAGGCGGCGCTCGGTCTGCGGGTGGTGGCGAAGGACGGCTCGCCGGTGCGGTTCCGCCACGCCGTCGTGCGCGGCTTCCTCACCCTCGTCGACGTCGTGCTCACCTCGGGTGTGGCGGCGGTGCTCAGCATCTTGTTCACACCAAACGACCAGCGCCTCGGTGACCTCGCCGCCGGCACCCTCGTGATCCGGGAGCGCACCGGCGCGGGCGCGCCCCTCGCCATGCGCTTCACGGTCCCACCCGGGTGGGAGGGCTACGCCGCCACCATCGACGTCGCCGGCATGGGGGCCGACGACTACGGCGCCGCCCGGTCGGCGCTGTCGCGGGCGCCGTCGCTCCCGCCCGACGTGCGCGCCCGGCTGCTCGCCGACGTCGCCACGACCGTCGCCGCCCGCCTCGGCCACGTCCCGCCGCCCGGGGTGCCACCCGAGGCGTTCCTCACCTGTGCAGCCGCCCGCTACCAGCAGCGCGCCGCTCCGGTCAGCGGTCCCGACCCCCTCGCCCCACCACCCCCGGCTCGCTGGTAGGAGCCCTCGGTAGCCTGGCTGCGTGGTGACGTACCTCGACCATGCCGCCACGACGCCGCTGCGACCCGAGGCGAGGGAGGCGGTCGTCGCCCAGCTCGACGCCGCCGGCGGCAACTCGACCGGCAGCCACGCCCTCGCCCGTGCCAGCCGGCGGGTGGTGGAGGAAGCGCGGGACGAGGTGGCGGACGCCATCGGCTGCGCCCCCGGTGAGGTCGTCTTCACGAGCGGGGGCACCGAGGCCGACAACCTCGCCGTCAGCGGCGTGCTCGCGGCAACGGGAGGGACGGTGGTGTGCAGCGCCATCGAGCACCACGCAGTGCTCCACCCGGTCGAGGCGCAGCGAGGGCACCTCGCCCCGGTGACCGGGAGCGGGTTGGTCGACCTGGACGCGCTCGCCCAGCTGCTCGACGGGCTCGACGACGTCCGACTGGTCTCGGTCATGCTCGTGAACAACGAGGTCGGCAGCATCCAGCCGCTCGCCGAGGTGGCTGCGGTCGTGGCCCGCCACGCACCGGCCGCCGTGCTCCACACCGACGCCGTGCAGGCCGCGCCGTGGCTCGACCTGCGCGTCGTGGCGGCGCCCGCCCAGCTCGTCTCGATCAGCGCGCACAAGGTCGGCGGGCCGCAGGGCGTGGGAGCGCTCGTCGTCCGGGAGGGCACGCCGCTGCGCGCCCAGCTGCTCGGTGGTGGCCAGGAGCGCGAGCGCCGCAGCGGCACCCATGACGTCGCAGGTGTCGCCGGGCTCGCCGCCGCCCTCTCGGCTGCGGTGGCCGAGCGACACGAGGCCGTGGCTCGGGTCGGACGGCTGCGCGACCGGCTGGCCGACGGGCTGCTCGCCACCGTGCCCGGCAGCGTGGAGACGGGCGCACGAGCGACCAAGGTGGCCGGCAGCTGCCATCTGCTCTTCGACGGCATCGAGAGCGAGGGGCTGCTGATCCTGCTCGACCAGGTCGGCATCTGCGCCACCGCCGCCTCGTCGTGCGCGAGCGGCGCGCTCGAGCCGTCCCACGTGCTGGCTGCGATGGGCGTGCCCCGTGCCGCAGCCAAGGGGTCGCTCCGGCTCAGCCTGGGCGCCACGACGACCGAGGCCGAGGTCGACCACGCGCTCGCCGCGATCCCGGACGCGGTCGCCCGCCTGCGCGAGCGCGAGCCGCTCGTGGAGCGATCCGGTGGGGCGCGCTCGTGAACGTCCTCGTCGCCATGAGCGGCGGGGTCGACTCCTCCGTGGCCGCTGCGCTGCTGGTCGAGGCGGGCCACGACGTCACCGGTGCCACCATGAAGCTCTGGGGCGGCGCGTCGGATTCGGGGTGCTGCTCGGTGGCAGACGTGGACGACGCCCGTCGGGTTGCCCAGCAGCTCGGGATCGACCACTTCACGTTCGGCTTCGGCGACGACTTCGAGGCCGACGTGGTCGCTCCGTACGTCGCCGCCCACGCCGCCGGGCGCACGCCGAACCCGTGCATCGAGTGCAACCGCCACCTCAAGTTCGACCGCTTCCTCCGCCGAGCGGACGCCCTCGGCTTCGATGCCATCGCCACCGGCCACCACGCTCGGGTCGAGCGGTCGGGTGGTGCCTGGCACCTCCGGCGTGGCACGGACCGCGCCAAGGACCAGAGCTACGTGCTCCACATGCTCGGCCAGCGGGCGCTGGCGCTGACCCTGCTCCCCGTGGGCGAGCTGTCCAAGGCCGAGGTCCGAGCTCGCGCCGCGGCGGCGGGGTTGCGCACCGCCGACAAGGTCGACAGCCAGGACGTCTGCTTCATCACCGCCACCGGCGGGCGCGCTGGCTTCCTCGGGCCCCGGCTCGACCTGGCCCCGGGGCGCGTGGTGGACGGCGCGGGCAACGTGGTCGGTTCGGTCCCTGCGGTGCAGCTCGTCACCATCGGTCAGCGTCGGGGGCTGGGCCTGCCCGGCGGCTCCGACGCACGCTTCGTGACCGGGGTCGACGTCACCGCCGGCACCGTCACCGTCGGGCGGGCCGAGGACCTGCTCGTGGACGAGGTGGTGGTCGGAGACGTGACGTGGGTCGACGGACCGGTGACCGGCGACGTCGAGGTCCAGGTCTCCGCCCACGGGGAGGCACATCCTGCCCGGTTCGAGGTCACCGGCCAGCACGCTGGCTGCGTGCGCCTGGAGACGCCGATCCGTCGGGTGGCCCCAGGGCAGAGCGTCGTGCTCTACCGCGGCGACGACGTCCTCGGCGGCGGCACGGCGGCTTGAGGTCGCTTCTGCTTTCTGGACGCTCAACCACCGCTCAGGTGGTCGAACATCCAGAAATGGAGAGCGTCACGGTCTTGATGGACGCTCAGCCGGCTTGGCCGACGAGGCGGTCCTGACGTGACCAGATGTCGGCGCAGTCGACGCAGACGTCCTCGGGGATGACGCCGGCCCGCATCAAGACACTGAACACCTTGCAGCCGACGCACAGGGCGAAGACCGACTCGAGGGTGGCGAACACGACGAGCACCGCCAGCAGGCCCCATGCCCAACCGTCGAGGCCGAACCCGAGGTGGAGCACCGTCGCGGTGACGGTGAAGACGGCGCCGATCGCCTGTGCGAAGCGCTTCGGGGGACCGGCCACCAGCTTCGGGGGCACCGGGAGCCACGGTACGAGGACCTTGGTCACGAGGAGCGCCAGGGGGCTGAAGCGGGGACCGGCGAGCGCGCGGGCGACGAAGCCGTAGGCCAGCACGGGCAGCAGCCACGGGAGGTCGAAGGCGATCGCGCTGGAGGCGAGGAGCACGACACCGCCGGCGACGAGCCGTGCCGCGACCTCGTTGACGGGGTTGGGGAAGGCTGGGAGGCGGGCCACACTGCGAGCCTACCGCGAATTCCTGACCACATCGGTCAGGTATCACGCCACGGGGATGCGTCGGGCGCTGGCATCGCTCAGCACAGCACCTGGGCGCGTGGGCGTGAAGAGCACCCGGGCCGTGCGGCCCTGCTCGCCGTTCGTGCCGGGCACGACCCGGACGAGGCCGACCTTGTCGAGGAGCCGGAGCTCGAGGGCGAGGCCGGGTGCCTTCGCCGTGAGGTCCAGCGCGTCGGTGTCGGCCGGCGCAGCGCGCAGGACCTCGACCTCGGTGCGTCGGAACAGGACGGGATCGAGGATCGTGAGGTGGTCCTTCAGCACGAGCCCCGCAGGGACGAGGACGGCCCAGCGCTGCGTGAGCGAGTGGAGGGCACGGGCGGCGACGACGGCGACGGCGGCGCCGACGAGCGTGGCGACGCCCCCGGCGACCCACTGCTCGGCGGCGAGGAGGAGGGGTCCGGTGACCGCCCCCGCCACGAGGGCGGCCCAGGCGAGCGGGAGCGGGCCGAGCAGGAGCGTGCCGGGTGCCCGCAGGAGGTGACGTCGCTCGTCGCCGTAGGCAGACCCGTTCACGAAGAGCCAGCCGACCTCGGGGAAGTAGGCGAGGGCAGCGGCGACGAGGGCGCTCGACACGGCGAGCGCAGCGGGGAGCCGGTCCGCCCCGGCATCCACCACCGCTGCGACCGCGGCGACGAGGGCGGCTGGAGCCACGACTCGCAAGACGGTGAGGCCGACGTCGCGTGGGACGAGCGTGGCGACGAGGACCCCGCCCCACACCAGCCACAGCGCCACCGACGCCGTGGTGCGGACGGCGACCGAGCGTGCGTCGAGCGCGTCGGCCAGGACCGGACCGACGCTGAAGGGCAGGACGACCCACGACAGGCGCACGATCCACGGCAGGACGGGCGAGGGGATCATGGCCTGAGACTTGCGTACAGGGAGCCCGGTGGCCAACGCTGGTCTCATGCAGGTCGGCCTCGAGGAGCGGGGAACGTGAGCAGCACCGAGCGCCACGACGACGGTCCGAGCAGCGGCGGCCGCGCTGCTGGCGTGCGCCTCCCCATGCGACCGGGGTCCGTCACCTCGATGGGCAGCCTCCCGCACCGTGATCCCGACGACGCCGCGGCGTTCGTGCTCGAGCGTCACCCTGGCCTCCCCGCTGCGCCGCAGCTCCCACGCCGCTCCCCGCTCGAGGGGATGGTCGCCCAGTCCGCTCGGGGCATCGAGGGCGTGACCGTGACGCCCGACGGCCGCGTGCACGTCGACGCCGCCGGCCTCGATCCCGCCGCGCCTGTCCGCACGCCGGTCGATGGTGCCAGCCACGGCGGTCTGCTCGCGTTCCTGAGCGCAGCAGCAGGGCGAACCGAGCCGATCAAGATCCAGCTGACGGGTCCGATCACGCTCGGCCTCGCCCTCATCGACGCCGGTGCCGATCCTGACGTTGCCTTCCCCGTGGCCGGTGCCGCCGTCTCGGTGCAGGCGAGGGACCTGGTTGCGCTCGTGCGACGCCGGCTCCCGGACGCGCCCCTCCTCGCCGTGCTCGACGAGCCCGGCCTCGTCGCGCTGCCTGCCGGCGAGATCCCGCTCACGGCCGACGGCACCATCGACCTGCTGTCGGGTTCGCTCGCCGCGCTCGAGGCGAGCGGCGCCACGACGGGCGTGCACTGCTGCGGGGCGACCGACTGGCGGCTCGTGTCCCACGCCGGCCCCACCGTCCTCGCGCTGCCGGCTGAGCCCGACGTCGTGCTCCCCGATGCCGGTGCGCTGGCCTCCCACCTGGAGCGGGGCGGTTGGGTGGCGTGGGGCGCGGTGCCGACCGACCAGCCCGTCGGCGCCGACGCCGATCGCCTGTGGCGCCAGCTGACGGCACTGTGGTGCGAGCTCGTCCGGCTCGGCTGCGACCCCGGGCTGCTCCGCACCCAGGCCATGGTGACCCCGGCGTGCGGCCTCGCCGGCCACGGGATCAGCCAGGCGGCACTGTGGCTCGGGCTCGCCGCCGACCTCGCCGCCCGGGTCTCCGACCAGGCGGTCGCAGCCAAGCTCTCCATGGGCGCGTAGGCCTCCGGGACCGTCACACCCCCTCGGTAGATTCAACCCATGGGCGTGGAGGAACAGGCTGCTGCGCTGCGTGCGGCGATCACCCACCACGACGAGCGCTACCACCAGCTCGACGACCCGGAGATCTCCGACGCCGAGTACGACGATCTCGTCCGGCGCCTCCGAGCACTGGAGGAGGCCGACCCCGGCCTCGTCACCGCCGACTCGCCCACCCAGCGGGTCGGCGGGCCCATCTCCACGCTCTTCGCGCCCGTCACCCACCGGGTCCCGATGATGTCGCTCGAGAACGCCTTCTCCGAGGAGGAGCTGGTGGCGTGGGGCGACCGCTTGACCCGTCGGGTCGCCGAGGCCACCTCGTTCGTCTGCGAGCTCAAGATCGACGGCGTCTCGATGTCGCTGCGCTACGAGGAGGGTCGCTTCGTCCAGGCCGCGACCCGCGGCGACGGTCGCGTCGGCGAGGACGTCACCGCCAACGTCGCCACCATCACCGCCGTGCCCGAGCGCCTGCAGGGCGATCGCGTGCCGGCGGTGCTCGAGGTGCGGGGCGAGGTCTACATGCCGATCGCTGCGTTCGAGGCGCTCAACGCGCGCCAGGCAGGAGCAGGTGGCCGCCTCTTCGCCAACCCCCGCAACTCAGCCGCCGGTTCCCTCCGCCAGAAGGATGCGGCGGTCACCGCCAGCCGCGACCTGTCGCTGTTCACCTACCAGCTCGGCTCGGTCGAGGGCATCGAGCCGCTGCGCAGCCACACCGAGACGCTCGAGCTCGTCGCCCGCCTCGGCCTGCCGGTCAACCCCGAGGCACGCACCGTCGGTTCGCTCGCCGAGGTCCACGCCTTCTGCCAGCACTGGCTGCACCACCGCCACGACCTCGGCTACGAGATCGACGGCGTGGTGGTGAAGGTCGACGACCTCGCGCTGCGCGCCGAGCTCGGGGTGACCTCGAAGGCGCCACGTTGGGCCATCGCGTTCAAGTTCCCGCCCGAGGAGCGGACCACCCGCCTGCACTCGATCATGGTGTCGATCGGGCGCACCGGGAAGGCGACGCCGTTCGCCCAGCTCGAACCCGTCTTCGTGGGCGGCTCCACGGTCGCCGTGGCCACCCTCCACAACGAGGACCAGGTCCGCGCCAAGGACGTCCGTCCCGGCGACATCGTCATCGTCCGCAAGGCGGGCGACGTCATCCCCGAGGTCGTCAAGCCCGTGCTCGCCGAGCGACCCGACGGACTCCCGGCCTGGCGCTTCCCGACGGCCTGCCCTCGGTGCGCGACGCCCCTGGTCCGACTCGAGGGCGAGAGCATGACGTTCTGCCCCAACGTCGACTGCCCCGCCCAGCGCCAGGCCCGCATCGAGCACTTCGCGTCTCGCGGCGCCATGGACATCGAGGGCCTCGGCGAGCGCACCGCCTCGCTCCTGCTGGAGCGAGGGCTCGTCCACGACCCCGGCGACATCTACCGGCTCACGGTCGAGGACCTGTTGACCCTCGACGGCTTCGCCGAGGTGTCGGCGACCAAGCTGCTCGACGCGATCGCCGGTTCGACGACCCGACCGCTCGCCAACCTGCTCGTCGGCCTCAACATCGCCCACCTCGGTGGCGCCGGGTCGCAGGTCCTGGCGAAGGCCTTCGGTCACCTCGACGCGATCGTGGCGTCCGCCGAGGAGGCGATCGCCGCCGTCGAGGGGATCGGGCCGATCATCGCCCGCAGCGTCGCTGCCTTCTTCGCCACCGAGCGCAACCGCGAGGTCATCGAGAAGCTGCGTGCCGCCGGGGTCGACCTCGGCCGGGTGGAGGAGCCGACCGAGCCGCAGGTCCTCGTGGGGCTCTCCGTGGTCGTGACCGGCACGCTCGAGGGCCACAGCCGCGAGGGGGCCGAGGAGGCGATCAAGGCGCGTGGCGGCAAGGCACCGGGCAGCGTCAGCAAGAAGACGACCGCCGTGGTGGTCGGCGACGGTCCCGGCCAGGCGAAGCTGACGAAGGCCGAGGCGCTCGGCATCCCCATCCTCGACGAGGCTGGCTTCGACCACCTGCTGGCGACCGGCGAGCTGCCGACGACCTGAGCTGGGGCAGCGCGGCGTCAGGCGACGCCGAAGCTCCAGATGACCGAGCGAGCGTCATCCCGGGTCTCCGACGCCGTGCGCCAGATCTCCGCCTCGACGACGATCGCCCCGGCCTCGAAGGCCTCGATCTCCTTGCCGGCACCGGGTTGGAAGTAGACCTCGTTCTGCGCCTCGACCCTCCGGAGCTGGTCCTCGGGGATCTCGAGGCCGTTCACGAGCAGCACCCCGGTCCACCCCGGTGCCAGGTCGATGCCGACCTCGGCCTGGCGCACGGCGAGCGGGCTGCCGTCGGCTGGCACGAGCCGTTCGACCGCCTCGTCGGTGGCGCGGATCTCGTCCGGCCCTGAGTTCAGCGTGCCGGCGTAGACGATCGCGGCGAGCGACCCGATCACGAGCAAGAAGGGGATCATGCGCTTGAGGACCTTCATGGCGCCACCGGACTCGTCTCGGTCGCGAAGAGGCGGGACAGCCGCCGGTTCATGACCTCGATCCGGATGCGCAGCTCGCCGGCGGGGAGGTCGTCCCACACCGCCTCCATCACCTTGAACAGGCGGGGGTAGACGATGCCCTCGATGTCAGCGGCGAGGCCCGGGGACACGGGACCGATCTGCTGGCGGACGAGGACCGCGTGGAGGAACCGGGCGATCTGGTGCAGCGTCGGGTCCGCCGTCTCGCCCCCCGCTGCCTCGAGCCGCTCCACCAGCGCAGCGAGCTCGATCGGGTCCCAGAGCTGGCCGCGGCCGATGAACGCCTCGAGGTCCTCCATCGCCGCAGCGCGCACGACACGATCCTGCCCGACCGAGGTCCCGTCGGCGACATCAGGGGGTTGCCACGTTGCGGGGGATGCCCGATCTGGCGCTCGGGCGGCGGTACCCTCCGATCCGTGGCCATGTCCGGGATGACCGAGCAGCTCGGCCGTGTCCTCGGTGGCCGCTACCGGTTGACGGCACCGGTCGGGACGGGCTCGTCGGCCCAGGTCTTCCTGGCCGACGACGTGACCCTCCGGCGACGGGTCGCCGTGAAGGTCCTGCACCCAGCGCTCGCCGCCGACGAGTCGTTCCTGCGGCGCTTCCGTGCCGAGGCCCGCAGCGCCGCTGCGCTGAGCCACCCAAACCTCATGGCGGTGTACGACTGGGGCGAGGACGACGTCCCGTACCTCGTGCTCGAGTTCCTCGGCGGGGGCAGCCTGCGCAGCATGCTCGACGCCGGCACCCGCCTGACCCCCTCGCAGGCGGTCGTGGTCGGCCTCGACGCGGCCCGGGCGCTCGACGCAGCGCACCGCCGCAGCTTCGTGCACCGCGACATCAAGCCCGCCAACCTCCTGTTCGGTGACGACGCCCGGTTGCGCATCGCCGACTTCGGCCTCGCCCGAGCCCTGTCGGAGGCAGCGTGGACCGAGCCTGGCGACGGCCTCATCGGCACCGCTCGCTACGCCGCGCCCGAGCAGGCTGCGAGCCCGCGCATCGACGGCAAGGCCGACGTGTACTCCCTCGGCCTCGTGCTCATCGAGGCGGTCACCGGTCAGGTCCCCCTCACGGCGGACACCGCGCTCGGCACGCTCATGCGGCGGGTCGACGAAGCGGTCCCCGTCCCGCCCGCGATGGGTCCGCTCCGGGCGATCCTCGAGCGCGCCGGTCGCGTCGACCCTGGCGCCCGCCCCGATGCGAGCGAGCTCGCGCGCGGCCTCCTCGCCGCCGCCAACGACCTCGATCGGCCGACGCCGCTGCGCCTCGCCGGCACGGTGCTCCCGACGTCGGCCCCGATGCAGGATCCGACGCTCCTCCCCGGTTCGGTGGTCGGTCCCCAGGTGGTCGACCTCCGCGACGGCGGGGCTGGCGACGCCCGTACCGCCCTGTTCGACGATCTCGCCGCAGACGAGGCGCACGCCGCGCCGGCGTCGACCGGTCGCACGATGGCAGGGGATGCAGGTGCGTCCGTGGCTCGCGACGTCGACGTGGCCGAGCCGAAGCGCCGTCGCCGTCGCTGGCCGTGGGTCGCGCTCGTGCTCGTCCTGCTGGCCGCAGGAGCTGCGGGGGCCACCACGCTGCTCCCCGACGTCGTCGATCAGGCGCCCGAGGTCCGGGCTGCGTCGGTGCCCAACCTGTCGAACCTCTCCCGTGCCGATGCCGAGGCGGCGCTGGCCGAGGTCGCCGCCGCCGAGACCGAGTCCGGCGTCGACCCCGAAGCTGCGATCGATCCTGACGCGCCGCCACCTCCTCCGTTCACCTGGGCGATCTCGGTGCGCCAGGAGCCGAGCGAGGCGACCGAGGCCGGCTTCGTCATCCGCCAGGTCCCCGACGCCGGCACCGAGCTGGCAGAAGGCGAGACGGTCCGCTTCTGGGTCTCCCTCGGTCCGCCGCTCCGCGTCGTCCCCGACCTCGTGAACCGCACGCCAGAGGAGGTGCAGGTCGACCTCGAGGCCGCCGAGCTCGCTGTCGGCACGACCTCGGACCAGCCCGACGAGGTCGTCGACGCCGGCCGCGTGCTCACCTGGCGGGTGGGAGGGGAGGACCGTCCGGCTCGCATCCCGAAGGGCACCGAGGTGGACGTCGTCTACTCGTCCGGTCCCGCCCCGAGGGTCATCCCCTCCCTCGCCGGTGCATCGCTCGACCAGGCACGCGCCGACCTGGCCGAGGACGGCCTCGACGTGACCGTCACCGAGCAGTTCTCGAACAGCGTGGCGGCCGGGGTGGTCATCGCGACGAACCCGGGCGGCGGCGCCACCGTGGCGCGAGGTGACACCGTCGAGCTGGTGGTGTCGAAGGGCCCCGATCTCGTGACGGTCCCCGATGTGAGCGGCTTGAGCGAGGCCGATGCCATCGCTGCCCTCGAGGCGGCCGGCCTGGTCGCCGGCAGCTCCACGGGGCCTGCTGGTGGCAGCGTCTTCGAGACCGACCCCGGGGCTGGGGCGTCGGTCCAGCGTGGCACCGAGGTGGACCTCTTCCGTCGGCGGTAGCCGCTGTTAGGTTGCGGCGCACACGCCGACGACGGGGGAAGGGCTGTTCATGGGAGCGCTCGACGGACGGGTCGCCATCATCACCGGCGCCGGCAGGGGCATCGGGCGCGAGCACGCCCTGCTCTTCGCAGCCGAGGGCGCTGCGGTGGTGGTCAACGACCGCGGGGGCGCCGCCGATGACGGTTCGGGCGGCGGTGACGGCGGGGGCGCCGCCGAGTCGGTGGTGGCCGAGATCGAGGCGAGCGGCGGACGAGCCCTCGCCAACGACGACGACGTCGCCGACTGGCAGGGCGGTGAGCGCCTCGTGCACGCCGCCATCGAGGCGTTCGGCGATCTCCACGTCCTCGTCAACAACGCCGGGATCCTCCGGGACCGGTCGCTCGTCAACATGACCGAGGCGGAGTGGGACGACGTCATCCGGGTGCACCTGAAGGGGCACTTCGTGCCGTCACACTTCGCTGCGCAGTGGTGGCGCGAACAGCACCGGGCAGGCAGCACCGCAGACCGCTCCATCATCAACACGTCGTCGACCTCGGGCCTGCTCGGCAACCCAGGGCAGACGAACTACGGCGCTGCGAAGGCGGGCATCGGCGCCTTCACCGTCATCGCTGCCCAGGAGCTGCGCGCGTACGGCGTGCGGGTGAACGCCATCGCGCCAGCGGCGAGGACCCGTCTCACCGAGGCCACGCCCGGTCTCGGCGACCTCGTCCAACCACCGCCGGAGCCGGGCGCATTCGACGTGTGGGACCCGGCCAACGTGTCACCGCTGGTGGCCTACCTCGCCACCGCCGACGCAGCCGAGAGCGGCACGACGTTCTTCGTCCAGGGTGGCACGGTCCGGCGGATGGAGCCGTGGCAGCTCGGGACCACCATCGAGCGGGACGGCCGTTGGAGCATCACCGAGCTGGCGGCGGAGATGCCCAAGCTCGAGCCCGACGCGCACGACCTGGACTGAGCGCACCGGCGCCTCGCACCAGGAGCCGAGTGCCCTTTCCCAGCGGCGCACCGAGCAGTATCGTCCGGAGCGATCGTGGCGGCGATCGGGCCCTGCGGGGTGCTTGTCATCGGCCGCGATCCCCAGCCGCAGCCGGTGGCAGGTGCCCCGGAAGACCCGATCGTCCAGGGTGCGGGCGTCGCAGGAGCGGCGTTACCCTCGCACCGTGACGACGCCGGGCTCGCAGC
>JBBSLC010000004.1:0-37936 GCA_038255685.1 Acidimicrobiales bacterium
TACACGTGCGGGTGCTCGACGAGCAGCAGGTGGGCCCCCGAGCCGTGGCGGAACAGGCCACGCTGGAGGGCGTGGACGTCAGCGAACGGTGCCCGCCCCAGCCACCGGACCCGCAGCGGGCCGCTCAGGCCACGTTCGCTCACGACAGCTCCGCGGCCCAATCCCGGGTCTCGAGGATCTCCTTGACCTTGGCCATGAAGGCTGACGCATACGCGCCGTCAAAGGCGCGGTGGTCCCAGGCGAGGGCGAGGTTGCCGACGGGGTGGATCACGATGGCGTCCGAGCCGTCGGGCAGCTCCACGACGACGGGGCGCTTGCGGACCCCGTCGGTCGAGAGGATGCCGACCTGCGGCTGGTTCACGATCGGGAAGGTCATCAGCGTCCCGTAGCTCCCGACGTTGGTGAGCGTGAACGTGCCGCCGTTGATGTCATCGGGACCGAGCTTCTTGCGGCGGGCGCGGTCGGCGAGGTCGGCGACCTCACGGGCGATCGCACGCATGCGCTTGCCCTCGGCTCCCTGGACGACGGGGACCATGAGCCCCTCGTAGCTGAGGTCGACGGCGTAGCCGAGGTTCACCTGGTGGTGGACGATCAGCTCGCCGTCCCCCACCGAGCTGTTCACGACCGGGAACTCCCGGATGGCGTCGACCACCGCCCGGCTGACGAACGGCAGGTAGGTGAGGGCGACGCCCTCGTCCTCCTTGAAGGCGGCCTTCTCGGCGTTGCGGACCCGGTCGACGTTGTCGTAGTCGACCTCCATCACCACGAGCGCGTGCGCCGAGGTCGCCTTCGAGCGGATCATGTGCTCGGCGGTGCGGCGGCGGATGTTGGTGAAGGGGACGACCTCGTCGCGATCGCCGGCCGTGGGCACCGGCGGTGCTGCCTTGCCCTGCGCCGCCGACTCCCCCGACTCGCGCGCCGCGGCAGCCGTGTCGGCCTGGAGGGGCGCACCCTTGGCGGCAGGAGCATCCTCCGATGCCAGGCGCTTCGTCTCCTCCGAGGCCACCGCTGCGGCACCGTCCGCACGCGTGTCGCCCTCGACCACCTGCAGCACGTCGTTCCTGGTGATGCGTCCGCCAGCACCCGTGCCCTTGATCGACTCGGGGTCGAGGCCGTGCTCGGTGATGAGACGACGCACGACCGGCGAGAGCAGCCTGCTCATGGCACCACCAGCGACCTGCTCTCCGGGAGCTGGCGCCGGCGCCGGCGCCTGGTCGGCCGGGGCAGCCGATGGTCCGTCGGGCGTCGATGCCGCGGACGTCGCATCGTCCGCGCCAGCCGGCGCACTCGAGACCTGTGGCTCCTGCTCGGCAGGCGAAGGCGCCTCGTCGGGCGCAGCCGGGGCTTCGGCCACCTCGGGCTCGGCTCCCTCGCCGCCTCCCTCGGGCACCTCGACGGGGGCATCCTGCGCCGGCGCCGCTGCCTCATCGGACCCGCCCGCCTCGCCGTCGCCGACGCGCGCGAGCACGGTCCCGACGTCGACGGTCTCCCCTTCCTGCACGAGGATCTCGGTCACGGTCCCCGACGCCGGCGACGGCACCTCGGAGTCGACCTTGTCGGTCGAGACCTCGAAGAGGACCTCGTCCTCGGCGATGGCCTCGCCCACCTGCTTGAACCAGCGGGTGATCGTGCCCTCGGTGACGGTCTCACCGAGCTGGGGCATCGTGATGTCGGCCATCAGCCGTGCAGTCCTCTCGTGGATGACGTGTGCATGCGTGTGCTGGTCGTGCGTCGCTCAGCCGTGCAGGCTGCGGCCGGTCAGGCTGAGCACCGTCTCACCGAACAGCTCGGAGAGCGTCGGGTGGGGCTGGATGAGCGCAGCGACCTCGTCGACCGTGGCCCCCCAGTTGACCGCCAGGTAGCCCTGACCGAGCTGCTCGGTGACCCACGGGCCGACCATGTGGACGCCGAGGATGGTGCCGCCGGTGCCGTCCGCCTGCTTCTCGGCGATGACCTTCACCAGGCCCTCGGCCTCGCCGACGATGAGCGCCCGCCCGTTGCCGCGGAACTGGTGCTTGGAGACGACGACGTCGTAGCCGGCCTCCTTGGCCGACTCCTCGGAGTGCCCGGCGAAGGACACCTCGGGGTGGCAGTAGATGGCCCACGGCACCTTGTCGTACTCGACGGGGGCCGGGTTCTCCCCGAGGATGTCCTTGATGGCGTTGATGCCCTCGATGAAGCCGATGTGGGCGAGCTGGGGTGTCGCCACGAGGTCACCGATCGCCCACACCCCGGACACCGTGGTGCGGCACGTCCCGTCGACCTTCACGAAGCCACGCTCGTCGACCTCGACGCCGGACCCGTCGAGACCGAGGCTGTCCGACAGCGGTCGGCGCCCGACCGAGACCACGACCCGCTCGACCTCGAGGTCGTCGGCGCCGTCGAGATGGATCGTCGTCGTCGTCTCGCCCGGGGTGTGCCCGGTCACCTTCACGCCGGTGCGGACGTCGATCTTGCGCCGCTTGAAGGACTTGGCGACGACCGCTGCCACGTCGGCATCGCAGCCGGGGAGGATCTTCGGGAGGCCCTCGAGCACCGTGACCTCGACGCCGAGGTCCGACATCATCGAGGCGAACTCACACCCGATCGCGCCGCCACCGATCACCGCGGCGCTGGCCGGGAGGTCGTCCATCGCCAGCACCTCGTCTGAGGTGAGCACGAAGCGGCCGTCGACCTCGAAGCCGGGGATCGAACGGGCCACCGAACCCGAAGCGAGGATGACGCTCGCACCCTCGACGGTCGTCTCGCCGTCCTCGGCGCTGACCACGACGGTGCCGCCACCGCGGT
Organism: Acidimicrobiales bacterium; assembly: GCA_038255685.1. GTDB lineage: Bacteria > Actinomycetota > Acidimicrobiia > Acidimicrobiales > CADCSY01 > CADCSY01. The sequence continues at coordinate 2,788 of JBBSLC010000004.1, forward strand.
AGGTCCCCGTCCCCGAGAACGTCGTGACCTTCTTCGCCTTGAGGAGGCCGGTCAGGCCCTTCCAGAGCCCGTCCACGACCTGCTGCTTGCGAGCCTGGGTCGTGGCGAAGTCGACGGTGGGCTCACCACCGGCGTCCACCCCGAAGGTGGCGGCACCCTGGACCGTGCGGAACACGTGGGCCGTCTCGAGCAGCTCCTTGGCGGGGACGCAGCCCCGGTGGAGGCAGGTGCCACCCACCTTGTCCCGTTCCACCATCGCGATGGAGAGCCCGGCGGAGGCACCGTAGAGCGCTGCGGCGTAGCCGCCGGGGCCTCCACCGATGATCACGACATCGAACTGCTCGGGCTGGTCAGGCACGGGTGCGCTCCTCCTCGGTACGGGATCAGGCTACCCGCACGAGGAGGAGCCCGGACCTGTGCTCAGCCCTCGTCGTCGAGCTCTGCTTCGCCCTCGTCGACCTCTTCCTCGAGCTCGTCGCCGCCGTCCTCGACGCCCTCGTCGATCTCGCCGACCTCTTCGTCGGTGACGGCGCCGTCGTCGTCCTCGTCGCTGCAGGCAGCGCCGCCGAGGGCGAGTGCGGCGGCGAAGGAAAGCGCCATCAGCTTGCGGGGTGTGCGGGACATGGGTCCCTCCTGTCTCGTTGGGGTCGGACCCGACGGGAGTACCCCATCGGAGGGCGTGAGAACCTCACGCACGGGACCCGTTACGGTGCGCGCCGTGAGCGACCAACGGGCGCAGGCACCTGCTGTCGCCCCTGCGGTCCGTGTCGGCGAGCGCGACCTCTGGCACGCCGCCCTCGTCGTCCCCCTCGTCGTGCTGCTCATCGGTGCGTGGTCGCGTCGCTGGACCTCGGACGACGGGTTCATCAACCTGCGCATCGTCGACCAGCTGTGGGCCGGCAACGGCCCGGTGTGGAACGCCGTCGAGCGGGTGGAGACGGGGACGAGCCCCCTCTGGCTGGCGGTCATCGCCGTGACCGGCGGCGTGCTCCGCTTCGTGGAGGTCGAGTGGGTTGCCGCGGTGCTCGGCATCATCGGCACCGTGGGCGGCCTCGGGGCGGCCATCCTCGCCGCACGGACGCTGCACGGGTCGCACCACGACCGCTTCGTGCCGCTCGGCGCACTGGTGGTCGCCTGCCTGCCCGTCTTCTGGGACTTCGCGTCCTCCGGGCTGGAGACGGGCCTCACGTTCCTCTGGCTCGGCGTCAGCAGCTGGGCCCTGGCGCGCGCAGCCTCCTCCCCTGCCCTCGACATCACCGCCCGCCGGACGGTGGTGACCGCTGCGCTGCTCGGCCTCGGGCCGCTCGTGCGGCCTGACCTCGCCCTCGTCTCCGCCGCCACGCTGGTCGCGCTGCTCGTGCTGACGCGACGCCGTGGCTGGCGCCGTTGCGTCCTCGTCGTGGTCGCCGCAGGGGTGCTCCCGATCGGCTACCAGGTCTTCCGGATGGCCTACTTCGCCGCCATCGTCCCCAACACCGCGTTCGCCAAGGAGGGGGGCACGAGCCGGTGGGGCGCGGGGTGGGCCTACGCCGGGGACTTCGCCTCCACGTGGCACCTCTGGTGGCCCCTCCTCCTGCTGGCGACAGCAGCAGTGGTGGCGCTGCGCGTCGACGGATCTCGCGCACAGGGGGGAGACGACCGGCGGCGCCGCCGCACCGTCACGATGGCGATCACCGTCGGAGCTGCGCTCCACGCCCTCTACGTGGTGCGGGTCGGGGGCGACTTCATGCATGGTCGTCTCCTGCTGCCGGCGATGTTCGCACTGGCGGTCCCGTGGGCGGCCGTGCCCGTGCGGCGCTCGTCGCTGCTCCTCCTCGCAGCCCTCCTGCCCTGGGCCGTGCCGGCGATGACGAGCTGGGAGGCACCCGGCCAGCCCGATCGCACGGCCGGCCCGGCCGCTGGTGTCGTCGACGAACGGGCCTACTACGTCGCCATCGCCGGGCATCCCAACCCCGTGACCGCCGAGGACTTCGGCGAGGGTCCCTACGCCGTGGGCGGGCGGCTCGCCGCTGCCGTCGCCGCCGCCGGACGTGGCAGCCTGACCCTGAGGACCTGGGCGCCCGACGACCGGTCAGCGTGGTCGCCGCTGCGGGATGGCGGAGCCCCCTTCTCGGTCGCTGTCGACAACATCGGCGTGTACGGGTTCCTCGCAGGGCCCGACGTGACGGTGATCGACGTGCGTGGCCTCGGCGACCCCGTCACCAGCCGGTTCCGCCTCGCCGGCGAGCGCGGGCGGCCCGGTCACGAGAAGGCGGCGTCGTCCGCATGGATCGTCGGTCGACACGGCGCCCCTGGCACCGCTCGACCAGCGCCGGAGGTCGACGCCGCACCTGCAGCCGCAGCACGGGCGGCGACGGGGTGCGGCCAGCTGGGGGAGCTGCTCGCTGCCATCTCCGAGCCGCTCTCGGCCACGCGTGCGGTGCGCAACGTGCGCCTGGCACTCCGCTCCTACGGCCTCCGCTTCAGCAGCGACCCCCTCCGCGCCCAGGACGAGCTCTGCTGAGCCCGCCTACGGCGTGGCGAGCAGCGTGGTGACGCTGATGACGGTGAAGCCGCCGAGGGTGCACGCCGCCATGGCGAGGACGGTCGCATAGCCCGCTCCGCGCAGCCGCAGCGCCACGGCGAACAGCACCGGGAACGCGGTGAGGACGAAGCGGGGGCGGGGGCCGAGCGTCTCGCTCACCAGTGCGAGGCCGAGCACGATGGCGGCGTAGACGACGAGCTCACCGGGCACCTCGGTGCGCACGAGCAGCACCAGGCCGACGATCGCAAGGATCGTCCCGACGATGACGACGGTGTTGTTGGTGTCGAGGAAGGGGTCACGAGCGAGCTGGCGGACGTCCTCGAGCACAGCGAGGGGGACGACTCGCTCCTCCCACCCGGCGCGCTGGGCGTCGAACCACGCCGTCACCTCGCCGGTCCGAGCCCACAGGAAGGCGAAGAACCCGAGGATGCCGACGGGCGCGAGCACCGGTGCGACGAGCGCACGCCACTCCCGGCGCTGGTGGATCGCCACCCCTGCGGCCCACGCGCACGCGCCGATCAGGGCGATGGCGTTCGGGCGTGACGCCGTGGCGAGCCCGGCCAGCAGACCGGCGACGAGCCACCGCCGGGTGACGAGGGCCAACAGGCACCCCCCGGCGAGGAGCAGCATCGTGGCCTCGGCGTAGACCATCGACAGCACGAACGAACCAGGGAAGAAGGCGAACAGCAGGAGCGACCGGTCGGCGACGTCGTCGCCCCAGAGGTGGCGGGCGAGGTGCCAGAGCACCACCGCAGCGGCGAAGGCCGAGATCGTGGCCACCACGAGGCCGGCGGCGATCGACCCCACGCCAGAGATCGTGTCGACGAGGCGCACGAGCGCCGGGTAGAGCGGGAAGAAGGCGATCGTGCTCCCCCCATCGGGCACGGCGTCGGGGTAGCCCGCCTCGGCGGCTTGCAGGTACCAGCCGCCGTCCCACGTCGAGGTGACGTCCGCCATCGAGAGCTCGGGTCGCAGCTGGGTGCCCAGCCACATGGCGGCGAGGACGACGATCCTCGAGGCGGCGAAGATGCCGAGCGGGCGCAGCACGCCACGCCCGATCCCCGGCCACGCTCGAGCTGGCGTCGTCGCCGCCTGACCAACGGCCGCCTTCTCGACGTCGACCGCCGTGGTGCTCAGAGCGGGAGCCGCCTGAAGACGGGCCGGGGGAGGTGGCGCAGGACGGTGAACACGTAGCGGAGCTTGGCGGGTGCGTAGACGACCGCCGAACGCTTCTCCAGCCCGGTGACGATCGCGTCGGCGACCTCGGTGGGCGTGGCCGACATCGGCGCAGCTGCCATCCCCTCGGTCATCTTGGAGCGGACGAAGCCCGGTCGCACGATCATCAGGTGCACCCCTGACCCGTGCAGTGCGTCACCGAGGCCCTGCGCGAGGGCGTCGATGCCCGCCTTGGAGGCGCCGTAGACGAAGTTGCTCCGGCGGGCCCGCTCGCCGGCGACAGACGAGAGCAGGACGAGCGCACCGTGGCCCTGGGCGACCAGGGCGCGTGACGTGGCGAGCAGCGAGGTCGCCGCCCCGGTGAAGTTCGTCTGCAGGATGCGCAGCGCCTCGTCCCCGTCGACCTCTGCCTGGCCCTGGTCACCGAGGACCCCGAAGGCGACGAGCACGAGGTCGAACCCGTCGTGCTCGGCGAAGAGACTGGCGACGGCCGAGTCGTGGCCGGTGGCGTCGAGCGCGTCGAAGTGGGCGGTCCGGACGTCGGTGCAGCCCGCAGCGGTCAACCGACCCACGGCGTCACCGAGGGACGACTCGGAGCGCCCGGCGAGCACGACCCGCCGGAGCCGACGCCCTGCCATCCGTTCGAGCGTGGCGACGGCGATGTCGGACCCGCCGCCGAGGACGAGGGCGGACTGGGGGTTGCCGAGAGCGTCGATCATCGTTCGGCAGCGTAGGTGTCGGGCACCCGGGGGCTGCCAGCGATGCAGCTCACGAGAGGAGCCCGAGCCGGCGGGACTGGTCGGACCTGAGCCTGCCACCGGGGTCGAGCGCGTGCTGCACGCTGCGCCACTCGTCGAGTCGCGGGTACATCGCCGGGACCAGCTCTGGTCGGAGCCGCGCATCCTTCGCCAGGTAGACCCGACCACCTGCGGCCACGACGAGCTCGTCGATCTCGTCGAGCATGGCCCCGAGCGCCGGCGGTCCGATCGGCAGGTCGAGGGCGAGGGTCCAGCCGGGCATCGGGAACGACAGCGGGCCGGGGTTCCCCGGTCCGAAGCGCTTCAGCACGGCGAGGAACGAGGCGCAGCCCGACGCCGAGAGGCGCTCGATGATGGTGCGCAGGGCAGCCTCCTCACCGAAGGGGACGACGCACTGGTGCTGCAGGAACCCGCGAGGGCCGTAGAGGCGGTTCCAACCCCGCACGCCGTCGAGGGGGTGGAAGAAGGCCGCCATGGGCTGCGTGCTGCGGCGGCGGCGACGCGGTGCCTTGCGGAACCACAGCTCGTTGAAGGCCCCGATGGTCGCTCGGTTCATCAGCCCCGGTGGCACCGCGGGTGGGGCGGCGAGCGGGCTGCGGGGGTCGAAGCCGAGGGGACGGGAGCGATGGCGAGCGGGGAGGTCCTCGACGCGCGCGTGCTCCCCGCAGGTGATGACCGATCGGCCGAGGCTGGCACCCCGCGCCAGGCAGTCGATCCAGGCGACCGAGTAGCGGTGCGCTGCGTCGCTCGCCTCGAGCCCGGCCATGCACTCGTCGAGGTCGGCGGCACGCCAGGTGTCGACGACCATGCGCGACGTCGAGACCGGGCGCATGCGCAGCGTCGCCTCGACGACGAGCCCGGTGAGGCCGAGCCCACCCGCGGTCGCCCAGAACGCAGCGTCGTCGGGCGTCACCTCGAGCCGGCGTCCATCGGGCAGCTCGAGGACCATCATCTCGACGTAGCTGCAGAAGCTGCCGTCGTGGTGGTGGTTCTTGCCGTGGATGTCGCTCGCGATGGCACCGCCGACCGTGACGTGCCGGGTCCCCGGCGTCACCGGCACGAACAGCCCGAGCGGCACGAGGGTCCGCATCAGTGCGTCCAGGCTCACCCCCGCGCCGACGGTGGCTCGCGCTCCTTCGACGTCGACGACGCGGATGCCGTCGAGGCTGGTGCAGTCGACCACGGTGCCACCGGCGCTCTGGGCGGTGTCGCCGTAGCTGCGCCCGAGCCCGCGTGGGATGACCGGGCCGCCACGACGGAGGTCCCGACGTGCTTCGTCCGACGACGTCGGCACCACGACGGTCGCAGCGGTGGGCGCCGTTCGTCCCCACCCGGAGACGAGCTGCAACCCCGTGGCGCCGTCGATCATGTCGTGTAGACGCCGATGGCGGCGAGCACCGCCCAGCACACCCCGAGCACCTGGAGCGTCCGGTCACGCAGGACGACGTCCTCTGGTGCGCCGCCCGCCCCCTGGTCGAGGCGCAGGGCGTAGCGGAGGATGGCCAAGCCGAAGGGGATGATCGACAGCTCGAACCACGGGAAGCTCGCCGCCGAGACCTCGGCCTTCTCGAAGGCGAGCAGCGTGTACGCGAGCAACGTGACCCCCGACGCCACCGATCTGATGTAGGTCAGGTACGCGGCCGAGTACGTGCTGAGGACCCGACGGTGCGACGAGACGTCGCCCTCCTCAGCGAGCTCGGCCGAGCGCTTGCCGGCGACCATGAACAGCGATCCGAACGACGCGACGATGAGGAACCAGTCGGACACCTCGACGTCGGTCGCCACCGCACCGGCGATGGCCCGCAGGACGAAGCCGGCTGCGACCGCCGCGAGGTCGACCACGGCGATGTGCTTCAGCCAGATCGTGTAGGTCGTGGTGAGCGTCACGTAGCCGACCACGACCATCGGGAGCCGCCAGTCGCGAGTCGCCGCAGCGACGGCGAGTGAGGCGAGGAGCAGCGCGACGCCGAGGAGCCGGGCGGTCGAGACCGACACGGAGCCATCGGCGACAGGACGGAACCGCTTGGTCGGGTGGGCGCGGTCGGCATCGACGTCCGCTGCGTCGTTCAAGCAGTAGGTCCCAGACGCCGCCAGCGAGAAGGCGATGAACGCGAGCGCGGACTCGACCAGCACCTCGGGTTCGTGGAGCACGCCCGCTCCCCCGGGCGCGGCGAGCACGAGGACGTTCTTGATCCACTGGCGCGGGCGCAGCAACCGCACCACGCCGGTGCGGGGCCGCAGCGGCCGCTCGGCGGCGGGAGCGATCATCGGGGGAGGAGCACCACCTGGACGGTGAACGCGACGAGGATCGCCAGCCCGCACAGGAGCGCGGTGAGGATCAGTCGCCGGGTGCTCACCGGCTGGATCGTACCGGTGGCGCCCATCTCGGTCGGAACCCGCCAGACAGCGCTACCCGGCACCTCCGGGCGTGGCCGACCCCTGCGACCGGAGGAGGTCTCGTATCTCGGTCAGGAGGATCGCCTCGTCGGTGGGCGAGGGAGCCTCGCTCTCCGTCGCCACCTTCGATCGCTGGGCGGCAGCAGCGGCCTTCATGACCGCGAAGAGCACGGCGGCGACGATCAGGAAGTTGACGAGGGCGGTGAGGAAGACCCCGACGAGGATGCGTCCGTCACCGAGCTCGATCTCGATGGCGTCGAAGCTCGGCTGGCCGAAGAAGGCGGCGATGAACGCCATGATGATCCCGTCGGTGAAGGCGTTCACCACGGCGGCGAAGGCCACGCCGAGGATGAACGCCACCGCCAGGTCGAGCAGGTTGCCTCGGAACACGAAGTCCCTGAACTCCTTGAGCATCGACGAGCCCTCCCGCGTGTCGGTGGTGACCGTTCTGGCCGGCAGCCTCACGCTAGGAGACGGGTCCGACGCGGGTCCGACGCTCGCTCAGATGCGGTCGACGACCTGGATGCCGAGGAGGCGCAGTCCGACGCGCAGCGATCCCGCTGTCGCCGCGCACAGCGCGAGTCGGGTGGTGCGGGCAGGCTCGTCCGCCTTGAGCACGGGACAGTGCTCGTAGAGCTGGTTGAACACCTGCGACAGCTCGAAGAGGTGGGCGGCGAGGTGGTTCGGGGCGTACTCGGTGGCGACCCGGTCGAGGACGTCGGGGAGCCCGACCAGCGCCCTGGCGAGGTCGACCTCTTGGGGCTCGACGAGGCGGACGTCGAGGTTCGACGGTGCCCCCTCCGCCCACCCTGCCTCGCGCAGGATCGACTGGATCCTGGCGTAGGCGTACTGCAGGTACGGCGCGGTGTTGCCCTTCAACGACAGCATCCGGTCGAAGGAGAACGTGTAGTTGCTCTGGCGGTTCTGGCTGAGGTCGGCGTAGACGACCGCGCCGATGCCGATTGCCTGGGCGATCTCGTCGGCGTCCTCGGGCATCGGCTCGCCCCGCTCCTCCGCTCGCGCCTCCAGGAAGGCGCGTGACCGCTCGACCGCCTCGTCGAGCAGCTCCTGCAGCCGCACGTTCTCACCGGACCGGGTCCGCAGGCGCTTGCCGTCCTCGCCCAGCACGAGGCCGAAGCCGACGTGGGTGGCCTCGACCCCGTCGGGGAGCCAACCGGCCAGTCGAGCGACGGCGTAGACCATCTGGAAGTGCTGGCTCTGCCCACCGTCGACGACGTAGATGATGCGGTCAGCACCCGAGGCGACGCGGTGCCGGATGGCCGCCAGGTCAGTGGTCGCGTAGTTGTAGCCGCCGTCGGCCTTCTCGATGATGAGCGGGAGCGGGTCGCCGTCACGGTTGGTGAAGCCGTCGACGAAGACGCAGCGGGCGCCGTCGTCGACGACGAGGAGCCCCTTCGCGTCGAGGTCGGCAACGACGTCACCGAGCATCGACTCGTAGAAGGACTCACCTCTGTCCTCGAGACCCGAGACGCCGAGCAGGTCGTAGATGACCTGGTTCTCCGCCTTCGACCGTTCGACGAGCGCCTCCCACGCCGCCCGGGCGCTCGCCTCGCCTGACTGCAGGTCGACCACCCGGGCGCGAGACCGCTCGGCGAAGGCCTCGTCGGCGTCGAAGCGACCCTTCGCCTCGCGATAGAAGGCAACGAGGTCGCCGAGCTCCGCGTGGGCCCCGGCCTCCATTGCCTCAGGTGCGGTGTCAGCGAGATGGGTGATGAGCATCCCGAACTGCGTCCCCCAGTCGCCGAGGTGGTTCAGGCGCTCGACCCGGTGGCCGAGCAGCTCGAAGACGTCGGCGAGGCAGTCGCCGATCACCGTGGTGCGGAGGTGGCCGACGTGCATCTCCTTGGCCACGTTCGGCGACGAGTAGTCGACGATGACGTGTTGCGGCTCGGCCACCGCGATGATGCCGACGCGCTCGTCGGACGCCATCTCTGCGACCTGCACGGCGAGCCAGTCTGCGCGCAGCCTGAGGTTGATGAAGCCGGGGGGCACGACCTCGGGCGCCTCGCAGAGGTCGCCGACCTCGAGCGCCGAGGCGAGCTCCGCGGCGAGCGCAGGAGGTGCCTTGCGCAGCGTCTTCGCCAGCGCCATCGCGGCGGCGACCGTGCAGTCTCCGTGTCTCGGGTCCTTCGTCGGCAGGACCAGCGGTCCGGGGGCGGTGACGTCGGGACCGAAGGCCTGCGCGACGGCGGCGGCGACCCGTTCGCCGAGGAGTGGCAGGAGGGCAGGGGGCATGGTCCGCTCAGGGTACGGCCGACCCTCGGGCCGAGACGAACCCGAATCGGCAGAGGGGCGGTGCGGCGGCGAGACTCGGTCCGTCGCCTGCTGCGGCGGCGCGGACCGACGACAGGAGCACTGCCATGGACGTTGCCATCACCGGATCGACCGGCCTGATCGGCACGGCGCTCGCCAGCTCGCTCGAGGCCGACGGCCACACGGTGCGGCGCGTCGTGCGCTCGGGCGGGGGCCCTGGCTCGGTCAGCTGGGACCCGTCGGCGGGCACCATCGATGCCGGCGCCCTCGCCGGGGTCGACGCCGTCGTCCACCTCGCCGGCGCAGGCATCGCCGACAAGCGCTGGACAGACGAGCGCAAGGAGCTCGTGCTGCGCAGCCGCTTCGACGGCACCGGCCTGATCGCCCGCACCGTCGCCGCCCTCGAGCCGCGCCCCGCCGTGCTGCTCAGCGCGTCGGGGATCAGCGTGTACGGCGACGGGGGCGACACCGTACGGACCGAGACGAGCCCGAGCGGCGAGGGGTTCCTGCCGACGGTGGTCGAGGCATGGGAGTCGGCGACCGCACCGGCGTCGGCCGCCGGCGTGCGCGTCGCCCACCTGCGGTCGGGCGTGGTGCTCGACGGCGAGGGCGGGGCGTTGGCCAAGCAGCTTCCCCTGTTCCGGTTCGGGCTCGGCGGCCGCCTCGGTTCGGGCAAGCAGTGGTTCCCCTGGATCTCCCTCGAAGACGAGGTCGGGGCGATCACCCACCTCCTCACCTCCGAGGTCGCCGGGCCGGTGAACCTCGTCGCCCCTGACGAGGTCACCAACGCTGCCTTCACCCGGATCCTCGCCGACGTGCTCGGTCGGCCCGCCCTCCTCCCGATCCCGAAGTTCGGACCTGCGCTCCTGCTCGGGCGGGAGCTCGCCGAGGAGCTCCTCTACTGGAGCGTGAGGGCTGCACCCACCGTGCTCGAGGGTGACGGCTACCGGTTCCGCCACCCGACCCTCGAGGGCGCGCTCCGTGACCTGCTCGACCGTCCAACGGCGACCTGATGGCGACCGGCGACGCTGAGGTCGTCGTCGTCGGCGCCGGCCTCGCCGGCCTCGCGTGCGCTCGTGAGCTGGTCGCCCGGGGGCACGAGGTCGTCGTGCTCGAAGCCTCCGACGGCGTCGGCGGGCGGGTGCGCACCGACGTGGTGGACGGCTTCCGGCTCGACCGCGGCTTCCAGGTCCACCTGACGTCGTACCCGGAGGCACGACGGGTCCTCGACCACGGCGCCCTCGACCTCGCTGCCTTCGACCCGGGCGCACTCGTGCGCGTCGGCGGCCGGACCCACCGGGTGGGCGACCCGTTCCGACGGCCAGCGGACCTCCTGCCCACGCTGCGGGCACCGATCGGCTCGCTCGCCGACAAGCTGCGGATCCTCGCCCTGCGCCAGCGCGTCCGTCGTGGCCACGCCGCAGACCTGCTGCGAGGTCCCGACGGGACCACGCGAGACGCGCTCCGGCGGGCCGGCTTCTCGCCCCGCATCATCGAGCGCTTCTTCCAGCCCTTCCTCTCGGGCGTGCTCCTCGACCCAGCGCTCGCCACGTCGAGCCGCATCTTCGACATCTTCTGGCGTTCCTTCTCCGAGGGGAGCGCGGTTCTGCCCGCAGCCGGCATGGGCGCGATCCCCGAGCAGCTCGCTGCAGCCCTCCCACCGGGCACCGTCCGCCTGCACCGCGAGGTGCTCGGTCTCGAAGCGGGCTCGGTCTCGCTCGCCGGGGGCGAGACGGTGCGCGCACGGGCGGTCGTGGTGGCGACAGAGGGCCCTACGGCTGCACACCTGCTCGGCCTGTCCGACCCGGGCTCCCGGCCCGTCTCGTGCGTGTGGTTCGCAGCCGACGATGCGCCGTGGCCCGAGCCACTCATCCTGCTCGACGGCGAGGGCCGAGGCCCGGCCGCCAACGTGGTCGTCCACACCAACGTGGCGCCGAGCTACGCGCCGACCGGTGCCGCTCTCGTGGCGTGCGCTGTCGTCGGACCCGCTGCCCCCGACCTCGACGCTGCCGTGCGCGACCAGCTCCGCGCCTGGTTCGGTCCCGTGGTCGACCGCTGGCGCCACCTCAGGACTGACGTCATCCGCCATGCGCAGCCGGCGCAGGACCCTCCCTTCGCTCCCCGTCGGTCGGTGCGGATCGCACCCGGCACCTATGTCTGCGGCGACCACCGCGACACCGCGTCGATCCAGGGCGCGCTCTTCTCCGGCAGGCGCGCTGCCGAGGCGGTCGCAGCCGACCTCGCTGGCTAGGTTCGCCCCATGACCGAACGCACCGTCTCAGCCTCGCGGACCGTCCCGGTACCCCCGGCGCAGGTGTTCGAGCTCCTCGCCGATCCGTCCAAGCACGCTGCGATCGACGGTTCCGGCACGGTGAAGGACACCAAGTCGCCGTCGGGCACCCGTCTCGCGCTCGGTTCCCGCTTCGGCATGTCGATGAAGCTCGGCGTCCCGTACGGGATCACGAACGAGGTCGTCGAGTTCGAGGAGGGCAGGCTCATCGCCTGGGCGCACTTCGGGGGTCACCGCTGGCGCTGGGAGCTGGAGCCGGTCGAGGGTGGCACCAAGGTCACCGAGACGTTCGACTGGTCGAAGGCCAAGTCGCCCGTCGCCCTCGAGGTCATGCGCATCCCCGCCCGCAACGCGCGTGCGATCGAAGCCAGCCTCGTCCGCCTGGAGGGGCTCCTCAGCCCCTGACCCTGCTCCGGGTCGCCGCTGGGACCAGGTCGGCCGCCATGGGCCGACCGAGGTGCCACCCCTGCCCCAGGTCGCAGCCGAGCGCCCGCACGAGCTCGAGCGCCTCGGCCGTCTCGATCCCCTCGGCCACCGCCGACATGCCGAGGTTGTGGGCGAGGTCGACGACCGAGCGGGCGATGGCTGCGTCGGGTGTCGCATCGGTCAGCTCAGCGATGAAGGAGCGATCGATCTTCACCTCCGACACCGGGAGGCGGCGCAGGTAGGTGAGGGACGACTGGCCCGTCCCGAAGTCGTCGATCGAGAAGCAGATGCCACGGTCGCGCAGTGCGCCCATCGCTGCGAGCGACTCGTCGGGGTGGACCATCGCTGCCTGCTCGGTGACCTCGAGGACGAGCCGGGTCGGGTCAGCGCCTGTGACGGCGAGCACCTCGTCGACCATGGCCACGAGGGCCGGGTCGTGCAGCGTCGCGGCCGAGACGTTCACCGCAACCGTCAGGCCCAGGCCGGCCTGGCTCCAGCGGACGAGGTTGCGCAGGGCGTCGACGAGCACCCATCGGGTCAAGGGGGCCATGAGGCCGAGGTGCTCGGCATCGACCAGGAACTGGTCGGGACCGAGGAAGCCGCGCGTGGGGTGGCGCCACCGCACGAGCGCCTCGACCCCCACGATCGCTCCGGTCTGGAGATCTCGCTTCGGCTGGTAGTCACAGCTGAGCTCGTCGCGCTCGAAGGCGAGGCGCAGCTCCCCGGCCGACTCGAGGCGGCGTCGCCCGTCGTCCAGGTCGCCCTCCGACGCCGTGGCGATGGCGCCGCGCTTCGCCTTCGCCCGGTACATCGCCGCATCGGCTCGGCGCAGGAGCAGGCTCGGCTCGTCGCCGTGCTCGGGGGCGATCACCATCCCGATGCTCGCGCCGACCCGCAGCTGCAGGCCACCGTGGTGCACCGGCGCGCTGCACGCCTCGAGGACCCGTCGCGCCACGAGCTCCACGGTCGCAGCGTCGACGGCGTCGGGCAGCACGACGGCGAACTCGTCGCCACCCATCCGCCCGACGACGTCGTCAGCTCTGACGGCCAGGGCCAGGCGCTCGGCGAGGGTGGTGAGCACGAGGTCGCCGCTCTCGTGGCCGAGGGTGTCGTTGACGTCCTTGAACCGGTCGAGGTCGAGCATGAGCAGACCCGTCACCTGGCCGTTCCGCCTCCCGTCCGCCAGGGCGAGGTCGAGCCGCTCGGCGAGGAGCACCCGGTTCGGAAGGCCGGTGAGGCTGTCGTGCTGGGCGAGGTGGCGCAGGTGCGCCTCGGCGGCCACCTGGGCGCTGACGTCCCAGGCGTTGACGATGACGCCGGCGACGTCGGGATCGTCGATGAGGTTCTGGGCGAAGGTGTCGAGCCAGCGCCAGCCCGACCCTTCGTGGCGGACGCGGACGCGGAGCCCCCGGTGCTTGCTGTCGGGGTCGTCGATCCTCGATCGCAGCGCAGCGACGGCACTGGCGAGGTCGTCGGGGTGCAGGATCTCCTCCGCCGAGCGGCCGATGAGGTCCTCGGGCCGGCGCCCGAGGATCACCCTGGCCGACGGGCTCACGAAGGTGAAGCACATCTTCTCGTCGAGGACCACGATGAGGTCGCTGCCGTGCTCGACGAGCGCTCGCCACCTCGCTTCGGAGGCGCGCAGCGCCTGCTCCGCTGCAACGCGCTGTGCCACGTCGCGGCAGTCGAGCAGCGCTGCCGGACGACCCTCGAAGCGCATCGGGATGGAGGTCACCTCGACGGGCACGACCCTCCCGTCGAGGGTCACCAGGTCGAGCGTCGCCGCCTCGGCTGGGTGGCCCTCGTAGACCGACGCAAGCCGCTCACCGACCCACCCGAGGTCAGCTTGCGCCACGAAGGACATGACGTCAGCGCCCTCCAAGGCCTTGGCGTCGCTTGCTCCGAGGAGCTCGGCGAACGCCCCGTTGGCGAGCACGACCTTCCCTGCGGCGTGCACGCCCATGGGGACGGGCAACGCCTGGAGCAGGGACCGGAGGGGTTCCTCGCCTGCGTCCATCGGCACTGTCGCGCTCAGACCCGAGGACCCCTCCACCCCCAGATGGTGGCAGAGCGCAAGAGCTACGAGAAAGTGCGGGTTGCCCGCTCGATGGGATCCGCCACCGCGCTAGGCGCCGGGGCGCTCCTCGACGTCGGCGGGCGTCGGGAGCGCAGCGAGGACGTCGCTGTCAGCCGGACCGGCCTCGGGCCCGTACATGACGACCAGCACGCCCTGCGAGCCACAGCTCGGACAGGGCGCAGCGACCACGGCCGCCATGTCTGCCGGGTCGGAGGCACCTTCGAGCCGACGCAGCTGCGCGACGTCGATCTCGCCCGCGGGCGTCACGGTGTCGCACGCGCCGCACCTGACCACCCCGCCCTCCTCGGCGAAGAGGTCGGCGGTGAACCCGTCACGCTGGAAGTCCCGGAGGATCTCCACCATGCTCGCTGCGTCACGGGTCGGCCCCGGGTTCCGGTCGCTCACCTTGCGTGCACCTGGTCGGTGACCATGGGGGTCCTCCTGCAGAGATCGTGGGTCGTCGTCACCTACCCCGACCGCGACCATCGACACCCCCGACGGGGTCTCCCCACCCGCCGCCGCCGGGCGTGAGCATCCGCAGGACGTCACCGGCCAGCAGCCGGCGTGTGCACTTGTCGGGCAGGCGCTCGACCCTGGCCTCGTCGCCACCGGGCAGGATCCAGCTCTCCCCGACCGCCCCCGGTCCGCCGCCCGCCAGGCCCCAGGGCTGGCTCGTCCGGCGCTCGGTGATCAGCGACACCGTCACGTCCTCCAGCATCAGCAGGTCGCGCTCGATGCCCTCGCCGCCCGGCGCCGCACCTGCACCTCCGCTGCCCCGGCGGAGCCCGTAGCGCAGCACCCGCATCGGGAACGCCCGCTCGAGCGCCTCGATCGGCGTGTTCCTCGTGTTCGTCATGTTCGTGTGGATGCCCGACTGACCCCGACCAGTCGGCCGGCCGCCCTGCCCCCCACCGACGGTCTCGTAGTACACCCAGCCGTCGCCCCCGATCAGCAGGTTGTTCATGGTGCCCTGGTTCGCCGCGCCGACCCTGCCGGGGGCCACCTGGGCGAGGGCGCCGAGGCAGACGTCGGCCACGCGCTGGCTGACCTCGACGTTCCCTGCGCCGACTGCGGCGGGGAAACGAGCCGCCACCACCGACCCCACGGGCGCGAGCACCGTGACCGGTCGCATGGCGCCCCCGTTGGCGGGGATGGTCGGGTCGAGTGCCGACCGGAGCGCGAAGGCGACCGCGCTCACGGTGACCGCCTCGACGGCGTTGACGTTGCCAGCCTGCTGCTCGGCGGTGCCGGCGAAGTCGAAGACGACCTCGTCCCCCGCCACCGTCAACTGCACGACGATCTCGACCGGGTGCTGCTGGTGGGGCGCGGGTCCGAAGGAGTCGAGCACGTCGGTGAAGCTCCACGAGCCGTCGGGCAGCCCGTCCAGCGCTGCTCGCATCCGGCGCTCGCCGTAGGCGGTCACCTCGTCGAGCGGCGCGTCGGCGAACGCAGCGAGGCGGGCGACGCCGAGGGCGTTGGCACCGATCTGCGCGTCGAGGTCGCCTCGCCGCTCGTCCGGTGTGCGGGAGGAGGCGACGAGGATCGCCACCACGTCGGGTGTGAGGCGGACCGGCGGGATGCGCAGCCCCTCCTGGTGGATCTCGGTCGCCTCGGGTGGGATCGATCCCGGCACCATCCCGCCGAGGTCGGCGTGGTGGGCACGGTTGGCGACCCAGCCGACGAGGCGGCCAGCGACGTGGCACGGGGCGACGAGCGTGACGTCGTTGAGGTGGGTGCCCCCGGCGAAGGGATCGTTCAGCACGACCTGCTCGCCCGGGGCGAGGTCGTCCGCTCCGAAGGCCTCGATCGCCGCGAGCACCGAGGCGGGCATGGACCCGAGGTGCACGGGGATGTGCTCGGCCTGTACGACGAGCTCGCCAGCAGGGGTGAAGAGCGCCGCCGAGCAGTCGGCACGCTCCTTGATGTTCGGGCTGGACGCACCTCGGCGGAGCACCTCCCCCATGTCCTCGGCCACCCCGGTGAGGCGCGAGACGAGGATCCGGAGGTCGGCGGGGCCGAGCGTCACGATCCCACCCGGGTGAGGATCAGGGCGCCGACCGGTCCGGGATCGCCCCTCCATCCGGCCGCGACCCAGATGGTGCAGTCGGGCTCGGCCACCACGGCCGGACCGAGCACCGCCTGGCGCGCCGGCGGATCGGGGAGGTCGGTCACGTCCAGCGGCGCAGCCACCGAGGCGCGAGCCCGCAGGGCGACGACCTCGATCGGCGCTCCGGGACGCTCGTAGCCGTTGCGCAACCGGTGCTCCTCGGCGAAGCCCTCGACCGACGGGACCGTGATCTCGTGGCTCTGGCCCACATAGCGACAGTCGACGGCCGTCACGACCTCGACGTCACCAGACCCGGATCCAGCAACGGCGCGACGGGCCTCGCCAGCGAGGGCGGCGAGGGCGTCGTCGAGCCCGGTGTGGTCCCCCGGCGTCAGCCACGAGCGGACGAGGTCACGCTGCACGGGCGAGCACAGGAGCCCGACGGCCGAGAGCACGCCTGCCCTCGGCGGGATGATCACCGCGGGGATGTCGAGTGCCTCGGCCAGCGCACACGCGTGGAGCGGTCCGGCGCCGCCGAAGGCGACGAGGGCGAGGCTGCGCGGGTCGACGCCGCGCGCCACCGACACGGCTCGCAGCGCCCGCTCCATCTCGGCGTCGACCACCGCGACCACCCCGGCGGCGTCCACCCCCACACGAGCGAGCGCCTGCTCGGCTGCGCCGACATCGAGGACCCCCAGCCCGGGGAGCGCCATGTCCCGGGGGATCCGGCCCAGCACCAGGTCGGCGTCGGTGACCGTTGCCTCCGTCCCGCCATGGCCGTAGCACGCCGGCCCCGGCGCCGCCCCGGCCGACCTCGGCCCGACCTGCAGCGCACCGCCCGGGTCGACGACCGCGACGGAGCCGCCCCCCGCGCCGATGGTGTGGATGCCGAGTGAGGGAAGCCGCACGGGGAGCCCATCGGCGCTGCGCTCGGCGGCAGGCTCCGGAGCGCCGTCGCGGATCAAGCAGACGTCCGTGCTCGTCCCGCCCATGTCGAAGGTGACGGCGTCGGGCCACCCGCACGCCATCGCCACGGCAGCGCCGGCACGCACCCCGCCCGCCGGCCCCGAGAGCAGCAGCGAGGCCGGCCGCTCGGCGGCGTCGACCGCCGGCACGAGGCCGCCCGCCGAGGTCAGGACGAGGACCTCGTCGGCGACCCCCGCGAGGGCCCGGAGGTAGGTCCTGCACCGCGGCCGCAGGTAGGCGTTGACCACGGTCGTGCTCATCCGCTCGTACTCCCGGTACTCCGCGCTCACCTCGTGGCTGGCGGTCACGTCGAAGCCCCGCGCTCGCAGCACCTCGGCGACGACCTGTTCGTGACGGGGGTCGAGGTCGGCGTGGAGCAGGCACACCGCGACAGCGTCGACGCCGTCGGGGATCGCAGGCACGGCCGCCGCGTCCACGGCCTCGAGCTCGGTGCCGTCCGCAGCGAGGCGCCCGACGACCTCGAGGCGGAGATCCCTCGCCACGAGGGCGACCGGACGGTCGACGGCCTGGTCGTAGAGGGACGGCCGGTCCTGGCGGGCGATCTCGATCACGTCGGCGAAGCCGGTCGTCGCGACGAGGGCGACGACGGCGCCGCGCCGCTCGAGGAGCGCGTTCGTCGCCACCGTCGTCCCGTGGGCCAGGGTGGCTGCCGCGCCGCGTTCGAGGTCGGCGATGCCCTGACGAACGGCCATGCCAGGGTCCTCGGGCGTCGAGGGCACCTTGGCGACCGTGCCGTCAGCGGCCACCACATCGGTGAAGGTGCCTCCGGTGTCGGCCCCCACGCGCACCCGTCGACGTTACGAGAAATCTCCGGCGGCACCGCAAGGTCTGCGCCCGTCACCCGTTGGAACGGCAGTGCTCCGCAGCGGAGCCCCCACCACAGCGTCTCGGACCACGAGGAGAACCACCGTGAAGAAGCTCCTGCTCGCCACCGCCGTCGCCGGGCTCTCGATCGCCGGGATCGGCGCCGCCCAGGCGGAGTCCGGTCTCACCGTGTGCGCAGAGGTCAACGTCAACGGCGACAACGTCGTGGCGCCGGTGTTCCCCGAGGGCTGCCAGGTGGTCGAGGCACCAGCCGCCCCTGAGCTCCCCGCCCCGTAGCGCTTCGCGCCACCGCTTCGCGCCGCGCACCACGGCGGCACCGTTCGCCCCGACCCCCGCCCACGACCCCGGGCGGGGGTCGGGTCGCGTCTGGGACCGGCCTCAGGGGATCGCGTCGGTGGCCACGACCTCGGCCATGCCGTCGACGACGAGTCCGTGGATCGCCTCCATGGTCGCGAAGGCGTCACCACCCAGGTGCATGGTCACGTCCCTGACACGCCGGACGCCGTCGAGCGCGACGGCGACGTTCCAGCTCGTGGCGCTCACCGCGACCTCCGCTCCAGCCTCGACCGATCGGAGGCGGACGACGACGTCGAGGGAGGGCAGGACGTCGCTGATGAGGCGCCATCGGCCGACGCGGTCGGCGACGTCGTGCAGCAGGTCGTCCAGTGGCCAGCCTCCGCCCTCGGCAAGGTCTCGCGCACCGGGGACGAAGGCGAAGTCACCGTCGCCCACGAGGGCCAGGTGGAACACCGCTTGCACGACGTCCTCTCGGGAGAGGCCATCGTCGGTCGGGCCCACCGAGCCGTCGACCACCACGAGGGAGAGCGGGAGCGCACCCGCCACGGAGAAGGTCCCGCTGCGGCCGCCACCACCGATCAGGCGGAGCACCTGGTCGACCGGGAAGTCCCCGAGCGAGCCGACGAGCGGCGAAGCCGCCGTTGGCACGTCGAGTGCGGTGGCCATCGCCTCAGCCCTCCGACGCTCGGACCAGTGCGTGCTGCACGAGGGCGATCAGTGCCGCCTTCGTCGACTCACGGGTGCGGGCATCGCAGCGCATGACCGGGATGTCGGGCGCCAGCGCAAGGGCCTCTCGCACCTCGGCGGCACCGTGCGCGGCGTTGCCGTCGAAGCAGTTCACCGCGATCAGGAACGGCACCCCACGCTGCTCGAAGTAGTCGATGGCTGCGAAGCAGTCGGCCAGTCGACGCGTGTCGACCAGGACGATCGCCCCGATCGCGCCCCGAGACAGGTCGTCCCACATGAACCAGAAGCGATCCTGGCCGGGCGTGCCGAACAGGTAGAGGATCAGGTCTGAACCGAGCGTGATGCGCCCGAAGTCCATGGCGACCGTCGTCGTCGTCTTGGACGAGACCGCGCTCAGGTCGTCGACGCCGACCGACGCCGAGGTCATCGCCGCCTCGGTGGTCAGCGGGGCGATCTCGGAGACGGCCCCGACGAAGGTCGTCTTGCCGACGCCGAAGCCGCCGGCCACCACGATCTTGGTTGGGATGGGGGCGTGGCGCGGGGCTGCGACCGCCCCACCCGGGCTTGCGAGCTCAGATGCCACGGAGGCCGTCCAGCACGCGCTCGAGGAGGATCACATCGGGACGGCCGCCGCCTGCCGGCAGGTGCACCTCGAGGTGGCCGTCGTCGGTCATGTCACCGACCAGCACGCGAGCGACCCCGAGCGGCACGCCGACGCGAGCGGCGACCTCGGCGACCGAGACGGGCTCACGGCACAGCGTGGCGATCGAGCGGCGCTCGAACTGCAACGAGGTGAGGGCTCGATGGCCCTCGTCGGTGGTGGTCACGAGGGTCTCCAGTGGGAGGTCGACAGGCTGGGACCGGGTCCGGCCACCGGTCACGGCGTAGGGGCGCACCAACAGGTTGCGCGGCGGGTCAGCGGCAGCGCTCACAACGGCAACGCCGCCTGCAGCTCGGCTCGCATGGCCGGGGTCAGGGCGTCGCCGACGCGCGAGACGAGCAGGGCCATCTCGTAGCCGATGAGACCGATGTCGCAACCGGGGGCAGCGAGCACGGCGAGGCACGAGCCGTCGCTGATGGACGTCACGAAGAGGTAGCCGCGCTCCATCTCCACGATCACCTGGTTGACGGTCCCGCCGTCGAAGCAGGCAGAGCCACCGTTGGTGAGGCTGGTGATCCCCGATGCAACAGCAGCGAGCTGGTCCCCGCTCACCCGGTCGAGCCCGTTCGACATCGCGAGCAGCAGCCCGTCGGAGCTGACGACGACGGTGTTGGCGACGCCGGGGACCTTCTCGGTGAAGCTGGCGACGAGCCAGCTCAGATCGGTGACGGGGGTCTCCATGGCGCTCATCGGTCTTCCTCGACGGTGGTGGGAGCAGGGGTCGTGGCGCTGACCGCAAGGGTGTCGCGTCGGGCATCGGCTGCTGTCCGCCCGGCGACCTGTCCGGACTGGAAGCGGCTCAGCAGGAGGCGAGCCTGCTCAGGGGTGCGGGCGGCGGCCGGCTTGGCTGCGTCACCGCCGATGCCGGGGACGACCGGCTTGGCCCCGTCGCGCTGGGGCAGGCCACCTGCCACGCTCGGGCGGGGCGGCGCAGGCCACGACGTGGCCGCAGGCGTGCGCTTCGGCAGCGAGATGCCCTCGCTGTTCGGCGACGACGGAGGCGTTGGCACTGCCTGGGGCACGGCTGACGGAGGCATCGCGGGCTGACGGGTCGGCAGCGGCGGCAGTGCCGCAGCCACCGGGGCGGGCGCCACCGGGGTAGGCACGGCCGGTTCGGAGACGACTGGAGCCGGGGAGGTCACCACGTCGGGCATGCGGGTGGAGGAGGGAGCGACGGGGACCGCCAGCCCGGGCTCGACCGGCGCGTGCGCGGCGGGCACCCGGGTGGGCAGCGGCGTGTGGACGACGGGCTCGACGACCCGCTCGGGCAGTGACGTGACGGCAGCGACCGGTGCGGGGACGGACGGCGCGGGCTCGGGCGGCGCGACGACAGCCGGTGGTGGTGCTGTCGGGGCAGCCATGACCCCCACCATCGATCCGCCGGGGGCAGCGACGAGGTCAGCGGGGATCTCCACGACGGCGGTGATGCCGCCACCAGGCGTCTCCGCCAGGGCGACTCGCACGCCGTACCGGGCAGCCAGACGGGAGACGACGCGGAAGCCGAGGCGCCGGTCGAGCTCGACGTCCGCCTCTGGCGGCGAGGCGAGCCGGGCGTTGACCGCCGTCCGCTCGTCGACGGCCATGCCGATGCCCCGGTCCTCGATGGTCATGAGGCAACGGCCATCGCTGGTGCGTCGGCCCCGGATCTGCACGTTCATCGTCGGCGGGGAGAAGGTCGTGGCGTTCTCGACGAGCTCGGCGAGGAGGTGCGCGAGGTCGGCGACCGCACGACCGGAGACGGCGACGCCCTCGTCGATGGCGATGACGGCTCGGTTGTAGTCCTCGACCTCGGCAACGGCGGCACGGGCGACCTCGGCGAGGGCGACGGGAGCGCCCCAGCGACGGGAGGGCTCCTCACCGGAGAGGACGAGCAGGCTCTCTGCGTTTCGCCGGATGCGGGTTGCGAGGTGGTCGAGCTTGAACAGCTCGGCGAGCGCATCAGGGTCACGCTCGCCCTGCTCGAGGTCGTCGATCAGCGCCAGCTGGCGGTCGAGCAGGCTCTGGTTCCGCCGGGCCAGGTTGACGAACAGCTCCGAGACCGACGCCCGGCGGGCGGACTGCTCCTCGGCGTAGACGAGGTCGGCGGCAAGTGCTGCCGCCTTGGCTTGCGACCGCTCGGTGAGGCGCCAGAACAGGACCTGGGCACCGCTCGCGGCGACGAGGGCGACGCCCTCGATGCCCGCCCACAGCAGCGGGTTCGCCTGGCCGGCCGGGTGGTTGTAGACGGCGTCCGAGTCGATGAGGCCGGCAGCGCCGTTGCTGAGCACCGAGAAGCCGACGGCTGCGAGGAACGGCGGCCAGTCCTGGTAGAGGGCGACGAGACCGACGACCACGAAGAAGTGGAAGTGGGCCTCGACCATGCCTCCGGACAGGTGCACGAGGGCTGCCGAGCACCAGAGGAGACCGGCCGTCGTGAACAACGCCTGCACCCGCCTGGTCCCGAAGAGCGAGGCAGCGAAGACGCACACCGCTGGCAGCACCACCGCCGCTGCCGCTCCCGCTGGGCTGACGCCCTGGAGCAGCGCGAAGGCGGCGAGCGCCGGGACGTGGAGCCCCAGGAGCACCCGGAGCAGCCGGTGGCGCTCGGCGAAGGCCTCGTCATCGAGGGTGTTGCCCTCCGGCAACCACGCTCGAACTCCCGCAATCGTCGCTGCCACCACGTCCTCCGGTCCCGATGGATCTCTTCGGGAGGGACAACGGCGCACAGAGCGCCCACCTTGAGCGGTGGGAGCGAGACAGGCGCTACGGCTCGAGCACCCAGACCTCGGTCTCGCCGAGGGCGTCGACGTAGGCGCGCACGAGGCGCCCGACATCAGGGTCCGCTCCGTCCCAGACGACGACCGCCTCAGCGGCGTTGCGCGCCAGCCAGGCGTCGCGCCGACCGAGGGCCGCACCGGCCCGCTGCTTGGTGGCGGGAGCAGCAGGATCGAGGACGATGACGTCGACGGCGCCGCCGAGGAGCGTGCGGTAGCGCTCCCTCGACGACGCCGGCCACGGGGCGTCGGGATCGGGGAACGGGAGCACGGCGACGTAGGGCACGCCGACCTCGGCGGCGGCCTCCGCACCGAGCTGCTCGGCACCGAGGCCGAGCCCGGAGAGCAGGGTCAGATCCGGGTGCAGCGTCGCCTTTGCCGCTAGCACCTCGCCGAGCTTGCGGCGCACCCCGTCTGCCACGGGGTTCACGTCGAAGCCGCCCATCGCCGGGGGCCGGTGGCCACCGACGGCGACGAGGTGGCCGGCCGGGACGCCAGGCGCAGCCGACCCCTGGCGTACCTCGTCGGCAGGGCCGAGTGGCCCGGGGTCTCCCTCGCCTGCGCGCGCTCGCTGCGTCGCTGCCGCCTCGACGGCCAGCCGGTCGACGAGATCGTTCATGACGTCACCCGAGTGGCCCTTCACCCAGCTGAAGGTGACATCACCACGCTCGTTCACGAGCTGGATGAGCGGCTTCCAGAGGTCCTGGTTGGCGACGGGCTTCTTCGCCTTGTTCACCCAACCACGCGCGAGCCAGCCCTTCCACCACCCGTCGCGGAAGCAGTTGACGACGTAGGTCGAGTCGCTCACGATCTCGAGCGGGCCCTCGAGGGACCTCACGGCATCGAGCGCGGCGTTGATCTCCATGCGCTGGTTCGTGGACTGCGCCTCGGCGCCGCTCGCCCACCGACCGCCTCGGACGGCCCACGCCCAGCCGCCGGGCCCAGGGTTCCCTTGGCACGCGCCGTCGGTGTACGCCTTGGTCGCCACGAGTCGGCGACCCTACCGCCGACCGCGGACGAGCCGAGCCGGCGACGGAGAGCAGTCCGGCTGAAGTGCTGCGAGCATGGCGGCATGATCTTCGACGGCTTCGTGCACCAGGTGCCCGACATCGACCGGGTCGAGACCCAGGAGTGGCTCGACAGCCTCGACGCGGTGGTGGACGCGCACGGCAAGGCGCGCGCCCGCTTCATCGTGGCCAAGCTGCTCGAGCGAGCCCGCGCGCTGCAGGTCGGCTTCCCCGCCACCGTCTCCACGCCGTACATGAACACGATCCCGCCCGAGGAGCAGGCCTGGTTCCCCGGCGACGAGCACCTGGAGCGCCGGATCCGCGCGTTCATCCGGTGGAACGCCGCGGTCATGGTGGTGCGGGCCAACAAGGCGGCCGAGGGCATCGGCGGCCACCTCGCGACCTTCGCCAGCTCGGCTGCGCTCTACGAGGTCGGCTTCAACCACTTCTTCAAGGGCAAGGACGACGGCCTCGCCGGCGACCAGGTCTTCTTCCAGGGCCACGGCGCGCCGGGCGTCTACGCCCGTGCCTACCTCGAGGGCCGCCTCACGGAGAGCCAGCTCGACGGCTTCCGCCAGGAGGTCGGCGGTGGCGGCCTGTCCAGCTACCCCCACCCGCGCCTGATGCCCGACTTCTGGGAGTTCCCGACGGTGTCGATGGGCCTCGGCCCGATCAACGCGATCTACCAGGCCCGCTTCAACCGCTACCTGCAGAACCGCCGCATCGCCGACACGTCGGAGAGCACGGTGTGGTGCTACCTCGGCGACGGCGAGTGCGACGAGCCCGAGTCGCTCGGTGCGCTCTCGATCGCCGCCCGCGAGCAGCTCGACAACCTGGTCTTCGTGGTCAACTGCAACCTGCAGCGCCTCGACGGGCCGGTCCGGGGCAACGGCAAGATCATCCAGGAGCTCGAGGCGGTGTTCCGGGGCGCAGGCTGGAACGTGCTCAAGGTGGTCTGGGGCTCGAAGTGGGACGAGCTGCTGGCGCGTGACAAGGACGGCGTGCTGCTCGAGAAGATGAACACCACCGTCGACGGCCAGTTCCAGAAGTACTCCGTCGAGTCCGGCGCCTACATCCGGGAGCACTTCTTCGGTCCCGACCCCCGGCTGCGCAAGCTCGTCGAGCACCTGTCGGACGACGACCTGCGCACCCTCCCCCGCGGGGGTCACGACTACCGCAAGCTCTACGCCGCCTACAAGGCCGCCTCCGAGCACGAGGGTTCGCCGACGGTCATCCTCGCCAAGACGATCAAGGGCTGGACGCTCGGCCCCGACGTCGAGGGACGCAACTCGACGCACCAGATCAAGAAGATGGAGGGCCCGCAGATCAAGGTCTTCCGGGATCGCCTCTTCATGCAGGAGGAGATCCCCGACGAGGTCCTCGACCAGGCCATCGCAGACGGCGGCAACCCGCCCTACTACCGCCCGGCCGAGGGCAGCCCAGAGCACGAGTACATGGTGGGGAGGCGCAAGGCGCTCGACGGGTCGCTGCCCAAGCGGGTGGTGCGCCGCAGCCGTGGCTTCCCCCTCCCCGATGACAAGGTCTTCGCCGAGTTCAAGAAGGGATCGGGTGGCCAGGCGGCGTCGACGACGATGGCCTTCGCCCGCATGCTCCGCAACCTCGTGCGCGACGAGCGCGTCGGCGATCGGGTCGTGCCGATCGTGCCTGACGAGGCCCGCACGTTCGGGCTCGACGCGCTGTTCCGGGAGATCGGCATCTACGCGTCGCAGGGCCAGCTCTACGAGCCGGTCGACGCCGACCTGCTGCTGACGTACCGAGAGTCGCAGTCGGGCCAGATCCTCGAGGAGGGCATCACCGAGGCGGGTGCGATGGCGAGCTTCACCGCAGCGGCGACGAGCTACGCCACCCACGGCACGCCGATGCTGCCCTTCTACATCTTCTACTCGATGTTCGGCTTCCAGCGTGTCGGTGACCTCATCTGGAGCATGACCGACCAGCGAGGGCGCGGCTTCCTCCTCGGCGCCACTGCCGGGCGGACGACCCTGAACGGCGAGGGGCTCCAGCACGAGGACGGCCACAGCCTCCTGCTCTCGTCGACGGTGCCCACCTGCCAGGCCTACGACCCGGCCTTCGCCTACGAGGTCGCCACGATCATCCAGGACGGCTGCCGGCGGATGTACGGCGAGGGCGAGGACGTCTTCTACTACCTGACCCTCTACAACGAGAACCACCCCATGCCGGCCATGCCCGACGGTGCCGAACGAGGCATCGTCGAGGGGCTCTACCGCTTCTCGCCGGCACCCGATGGCCCGTCGAAGCGGGCAACGATCCTGTTCTCCGGCACCGGCTTCCTCGCCGCCGAGGAGGCCCAGCGCCTGCTGGCCGAGGACCACGACGTCGCCGCCGAGCTGTGGTCGGCGACCTCGTACAAGACGCTGCGAGAAGAGGCGATGAGCACCGAGCGGTGGAACCGCCTCCACCCGAGCCGTCCCCCGCGCACACCCCGGGTGACCGAGCTGCTCGGCAGCGCCGAGGGGCCCTACATCGCGGTGAGCGACTTCATGAAGGCGGTGCCCGACCAGATCGGCCGCTTCGTGCCCGGGACGTTCTCGGTGCTCGGCACCGACGGCTTCGGCCGCAGCGACACCCGAGAGGCGCTGCGGCGCCACTTCGAGGTCGACGCCGCCCACGTCGTGGTGGCGACGCTCGCCGCGCTGGCGAGCGAGGGTCAGCTGAAGGACGAGGTCGTCGACGGCGCCATCGCCCGCTACGGCATCGAACCCGACGCCCCCGAGCCCCGCACCGCCTGACCCGCCGCCCACCCCACCGGTAGCGTCACGTCGTGGCTTCGACGAGGACAAAGCGCGGGAAGACGTTCTTCATCACCGGTGATCCCGAGGCGGACGACCTGCTCGGGCGGGACCCGCTCGCCCTCCTGATCGGGATGCTGCTCGACCAGCAGGTGTCGATGGAGACCGCCTTCGCAGGGCCGCTCAAGCTGCACCAGCGCCTCGGTGGCCTCGATGCTGCCGCCATCGCAGCGATGGACCCCGACGAGTTCCTCGCAGTCTGTGCGGAGAAGCCCTCGATCCACCGCTTCCCCGGTTCCATGGGCAAGCGCACCCAGGAGCTGTGCCGGGCGCTCGTCGAGCACCACGGCGGCAGGGCGGATCGGGTCTGGAAGGGGGCGAAGACGGGAGACGAGCTCGTCGCCCGACTCGAAGCGCTGCCCGGGTTCGGCAAGGAGAAGGCCCGCATCTTCGCCGCCGTGCTCGGCAAGCGCCTCGGCGTGGCGCCCACCGGTTGGGAGGCGGCGGCAGCGCCGTTCTCCGACGAGCAGCGCCGGTCGGTGGCCGACGCCGTCGACCCCGAGACCCTGCTCGACGTCAGGGCTTGGAAGCGGGCGAAGAAGGCCGCTGGCAAGGCGAAGACCGACTGAGCGTCACACCCCCCTCGCTAGGTTCGATCCTGGCTTCCCCCAGCCCGTTCTCACGAGCCCCTGGAGGCAGCCATGGCAATCACACGCATCCCTCACCCGCTCTCGTGCGCGCTGGACGCGCTCGAGGTGATCCTCTCCCTGGTGGACACCGACCCCTCCACCACCCTTGCAGCCATCGTCGACCACCTGCCCGGTGACGGCCAGGTCGTGTTCTCGATCGAGGACGGCCACCCCGGCCCCTCAGGCGTCGAGCTCCTCGGCGCTCGACTGCAGGTCCTCCTCGAGGATGCCCCTGGCGCTCGCGTCGTGCTGCTCTCGGTCCGAGACGTCGACGGCGACACGGTGGCCGAGGCTGACCTGGCGGCATGGCGTCGACTCGTGCGGACGCACGGTCGCGGACCGGTCACCCTGCTCGACTGGTTCATCGTCACCGACGACGCCATCCTCTCCCTGGCCGAGCTGGCCGGGCCCCCGGCGCGCTGGGACGGCTGAGGTCGCTCAGGCGGGCGGGGCGGTGTCCTGGCGCTCCAGCCAGCCGAGCAGGACGGCGACCGCTCTGGGGTCGTGGCGCAGGCGGTGGCCAGCGCCCTGGATGATCCGCAGCTCGGCGTCACCGTGGCAGTCGGCCAGCGCTCGGGCGTCGAGCGAAGGCACGACGTCGTCATCAGAGCCCTGGATGAGCAGCAGCGGCCGGGGCGTGAGCTTGGCCACGAGGGCGAGCGGGCGAGCCTCGCGCAGCTCGCGCGTCCAGGCGTCGACATCGCTCGGGAAGGTCGGGTCGCGGATCACGCCGATCTCGCGGGCGTGGTCCAAGAAGCGCCGGGGGTGCGCCGCCCAGTCGTCGAAGTCGGCGCGCGCTGACAGCGCGGCCACCCCACGCACCCGCTCGTCCTCACCGGCGGCACAGATGGCGAGGGACCCGCCGGTGCTCGCCCCCATGAGCCAGACGCCTCCCACACCCTCGTGCTCGAGCAGGTGGCCCACCGCAGCCCGCAGATCCGCCAGCCAACCCCCGAGGCTGAAGTCACCCTCGGAGTCGCCCGTGCCCCGGAAGTTGAACGCGAGGACCGTCCAGCCGGCATCAGCGGCGACGCGGTCAGCGAGCTCGGGATAGGTCTGCGCGGATGCCGCCGCGCCCTTGGGACCAGCCGGGAAGCCGTGGCACACGACCAGCCCGGGCCGACCCACGACCGCCGTGCTCGACGGCGGACGCGCCACGTGGGCCGCAAGGCGGACGCCGCCGGCGTCGATCACCGTCTCCACGGGGCCAGGGTACCGGCGCTCCGGCACCGAGCTGGCGCGCCCAGCGCGTCGTCGTCAGTCGGTCACGCAGTGCGAGCACGGCCGGTACGAGCGGTTGCGCGCCTCGGGGAGGGTGTCAGGCCCGAAGCACACGAACGTCTGCGCCACCATCAGCTCGTCGATCCGGCAGGCCTCTGCGGTGTGGTCGAGGTCGTGGACGCGCTGGTTGCGCTTGTCCCCCACCCATCGGTTCTCCTCGAACTGCTTCGGCCGCGACATGGGCGTCAAGGTACTGCGCGGACGGTGCGCGGCCCCGACCCTGCGGTCAGGGCGTCGTCACCCCAGGCATCGGGCGGGTCGTGGTCGTCGTCGTGGTCGGCGCCGGGCGAGTCGTCGTGGTGGTCGGTGCCGTGGAGGTCGTGGTCGGCTCCGGCCGCTCGTCCTCCCGGCGAGGGCCCGACTCACCGATCACCGCATCGGCGCGGAGGTCGTCGAAGAGGCGAGCGGCGTCGGGGGTCAGGTACACGACCGACGCCCTCCCGGCCATGCCGACCTCGCCAGGGACGACCACGTTGTCGAGCTCGGCGGGTGCCAGGCGGCGTGCGAGCGCAGCGAGCGCGGGCAGCTCCGACATCGCCACGTCGAGGTCTGCGTCACGGAGCAGCACGTCGAGCCAACGGCGCAACCCTCCGTCGTCGCTGACCTCGGCGCGCAGCTTCGCCAGCATGGAGAGCATCACGACGCCGTGGTGCTCCGACCGGCTGAAGTCACCGAGCTCGGTGTCCTTGCGGTTGCGGCTGAAGGCGAGCGCCTCGGATCCCGTGAAGTCGTGCCAGCCAGGCTCGAAGCGGGCACCGGAGAACCGGTCGTCCATCCGCCGCTCGACGAGGACGTCGACGCCACCGAGGGCGTCGATCATCCGGGTGAGCCCCTCGAAGCCGGTCAGGACGTAGTAGTCGACGGGCAGGCCGGTGACCCGTCGCACCGTCTCGGCCAGGAGGTCGGGCCCGCCGAGGGCGAGCGCGCTGTTGATCCTGCCGCGGCCGTGCCCGGGGATCTCCACGTAGGCGTCGCGGGGGAAGCCGACGATGGTGCCCTCACGGGAAGCGGGGTTGACCGCCAGGAGGTGGATCGAGTCGGCCCGGGCGCGGCGCAGGTCCTCGCCCGGACGGGCGTCGGAGCCGGCGACGAGGACGAAGACAAGCCCCTCGGGCACG
Source organism: Acidimicrobiales bacterium (assembly GCA_038255685.1). Lineage (GTDB taxonomy): Bacteria > Actinomycetota > Acidimicrobiia > Acidimicrobiales > CADCSY01 > CADCSY01. Next base: position 31,833 of record JBBSLC010000004.1, read on the forward strand.
GGGTGGGTGCTGGTGAAGGTGATCGCCGGGCGCCACGGCTTCCCGTCTGGCGGCGCCAGACCTGCAGCAGGCAGTGGCTCGGGCCGGGCTCGCAGGGGGACCGGTCGGTCGTCGGGCCCCCCGGCGTCGTCAACGGGGGGCGGGACGGGCTCGGGCTCCGCAGCAGGATCACCGGCCTCCGGGCCGAGGACGATCGTGGGACCCGGCGCTGCGACCCGGTCCTCGGCACGGGGGACGCCGACGACCACGCTCGGATCGCCGCGCAGCGACGACGAGGCCACGAGCCCTGCGATCAGCACCACGGCGATCGCCCCGGACAGCCCGACGTGCATCCGCCGACTGCTCCCCTCGATCACCTGACCCCCTCGGTCCTCTGAGCGACGCCGGCGACGCACCGCTCGCAGGTCTCACTTCGACCCCCCACGCCCCGTCACCTGTCCGAGCCCGTCACCAGCGCTGTGCCCCGTGGCCCACCTGGCCCCTGTGACGCGCACGAGGGGAGCGCTCGCGCGCTCCCCTCGTGTGCAACACGCTGGATACGGAAACCGATCAGCGGACTGGTGCTCCAGGCGGACCGAACCTGGCCCGACCGATCGGCGGTGGTTGGCGAGGACTCGCCAGGGTGGTCCAGCAGGCCGAGCTAGCGGCCAACCACCTCCAGGGTCCTGTTCGTATCTGACAGTTGGACCACCTCCTCTCTCTGGTGAGGCAGAGGATAACCAGCGATGCGGGGCTCCGTCACGCGACTTGATCGCGTGCGATCCGTCAGAGCTCGTGACGCTCGGGAGGGTCGGCGAGCAGCGCCCACGAGCTGGCGGTGCAGCGGGGCGGCGCGCCGGGCTCGGCGGCGCTCCCCGGCTCCCACCGGGCCACGACGACCAGCCAGTCGCCGATGTCGACGGCGTCTTCGGAGATGCCCGAGACCTCGACATGTACCTGCTCGTCGTGGCGCCCGCAGCAGCGTCCGGGGACCGATCGACCGAGCACCAGCGAGCCGTCGGCCAGGCGGTCGTCGACCTGCCCCACGAGCTCGACGTCCCGGTCGAGGCCTGCGCCCGCCCCCGATGCCGCCCGCCACCGCAGCTCGGTCAGGGTGACGCGCGCTGCGGCGCCGAGGGCGGCTGCCGCGCCACCGGCGACGAGCAGGGCGCTGCCCCCCGTCGCCGGGAGGTTCCGCGCCTCCTCGCTCGTCCCGACGATCGAGGACCCGGGCGGCGGAGGTGCCGGCTCGACGGCGCCACCCGACGGCGGTGCCGTCTCGGGCTGGCTCCCGACCGGTGGGGCCCCGACGACGAGGAAGATCGGGTTCGTGAACGCCTCCATGTCGAGGCGGCTCGCCAACGGCGCATCGGAGAAGAACACCGGCTCCGAGCGGACCTCGGCCCGCACGTAGCCGCCGGGACCGATCGGGACGGAGGCGGACACGACCTGCTCGTCGCTGGTCAGCGGGGTGACCGACACCGGCGCGCCGTTGGCCCAGAGCACGAGGCGCATGCCGCCGGCGCGTCGCACGAGGACCTCGACCTCGGCGGTGTCGGTCGGTGCCCCGAAGATCGTGCCGCCCACGAACGTGCGCTGGCCGTCGACACCGGTGGCGGTCAGGTACGCCTCGACCCCGTCGGGGAGCCGGGTCACGAAGGACCGGCCTGCCCGCAGCGCAGCGACGAGCGCCTGCTTCTCCAGCCGCTCGGCGTAGACGACGGTGGTCGGCGTGCCCGCCTGGTAGCGGAACCGGGTGTCGTCCCTGGCGTGGAGGTCGCTCCCGCCGTTGGCGAAGATGCGCATGCCCTGCTGGAGCATCGTGTCCCAGGACCGCAGCGCCACCTCGTCGTCGGGTTGGAAGTTGCCGGTCCAGACCTCGATCGAGTGGGTGCGCGCCGCCGGGTCGGCCTCGGCCTCGGCGAAGAACGTCCACGGCAACCCGACGGAGGGACCGAAGGGGTGGGCGGCCGAGACGAAGGCGCCCATCTCCTCGACCACGGCGATGAAGTCCTGGATGCGGGCCTCGTTGGGACCGACCTCGATCCCGGCCGGGCGCTGGCGCCAGTCGAGCCAGGCTCCGACGTCGATGCCCGAGACGGTGGCGTGGCCGTGGAACCAGTTCGTCATCTCCTCGCCCGGCATGAGCAGGACGCCCTTGCCGGCCGCCGCCTTGAGATCGAGGTTCTGAGAGACCACGTTGTGGTCGGTCATCGCTGCGTAGTCGAGGCCGATGCGACGGGCTTCGTCGGCCCACTCGGCCGGGGTGAACGCCGTCCCCGAGTTGAACGCGTCGCTGCTCTCGGGGGTGTGGCAGTGCAGGTCGCCGCGGTACCAGCCGGCCTCGTCCCTCACCACGCCCTGCTCCCGGCCAGGCTTCTTGCCCATGGGCTGGGGGCCGTAGCCGAGGACGATGCGGACGGTGATCGGGGTCGGCGCCGGCGCACGGAACACGGGGACGATCACCGTCCAGGTCCCCGCCTCGATGGGGCCGGGGAGGAACGACTGCGACGCCGAGTCGGCGGCGACGAAGAAGGCGCTGCGCTCCTCTCCGTAGATCCCCCGGAACCCACGGCTCTGGTAGCCCGGCCCGCGCTGGTCGAACAGGCCGATGCCGAGGGCGGCGTCGCCCATCTTGGTCATCGCCACCGAGACCCGGTTCACGCCGGCCGGCACCTCGAAGGGCAGGTAGCGGTACATGCCCGTGCCGAAGACGGTGTCGGTGAGCACCACCTCCTCCTCGGCGCTGACCGGCCGCGCGAAGGCACCGCGACCGGCGAGGACGGTGGCTGCCGCCGCCAGCCCGGTGCTGCGGAGGAAGCGTCGCCTGGTGAGCACACCCTCTCGGTTCGACGCGCCCCGGTCGCCGACCTGCACCGGCACGGTCCGATCACCGGAGGTTCACCCCTCGGTCGCCCGACCCACTGACCCTTTCTGGACGATCGACCACGCCAGAGGTGGTCCAGCGTCCAGAAAGCGGCGCGCCTCAGCCCCGGTCGGGCGGCTCCGGTGGCCCCATGGCGCCGATGGCCTGGAGGTAGCCGAGCTCGGCGTCGACCACGGCGTGCGCCTGCGCGGCCGTGCAGTCGAGACCGGCCTCGGCCGCCCGGTCGAGCAGGTGCCTGACCGCCTCCCCCGTCGCCACGACCGCAGGTCCGGGGGTGGCGGGACCGTGGCCGTTGGAGGTGGAACCCAGGGTGGCGATGTGCTCGAGGCTCCACGACAGCAGCTGGCGGACGTCGTCGTGGCTGAGCTGGGCCGACACCTCGAAGGGGAGGGCCGCCGCCACCCACGCCACCGCCTCGTCGAGGTCGAACACCGGGCGGGGTGCCTCCTCCACGAGGCGGTGGGTCTCTCTCCCCACGACCGCAGCGGCGATGGCGAACACGACCAGCAGGGCGATCACGCCGAGGACGATGGCGAGCACCGCCGCAGGCTACGAGCCGCAGCGCAGGGAGAGCGACGAGGCAAGCGGAGGACGATCCGGCTCCGCCGGTCGTCCGGGAGCACGCCGTCGGATTATCGACGGCGAAAAGAGCAAGCGGAGGACGATCCGGCTCCGCCGGTCGTCCGGGAGCACGCCGTCGGATTATCGACGGCGAAAAGAGCACGAGGCCCCCGCCGGAGCGGGGGCCTCGTCTCGATCGTGCGCTGCGGCCGATGCCGCGAGCGGTCAGATGCCGATGCGCTGGGCGAGCAGCTCTCGGTGGTAGGTCGGGTCGCCGAGCAGCAGCTCGGAGCTCTTGGCCCGCTTGAAGTACAGGTGGGCGGGGTGCTCCCAGGTGAAGCCGATGCCGCCGTGGATCTGGATGTTCTCGGCGGTGGCGTGGAAGTACGCCTCGGAGCAGTAGGCCTTGGCCAGGCTGGCGACGGCAGGCAGCTCGTCGTTCAGCTCGGCGGCACACCAGGCTGCGTAGTACGCAGCGGACTTGGCCGACTCGACCTCGAGGAGCATGTCGGCGCACTTGTGCTTGATGGCCTGGAACGAGCCGATGGGCCGACCGAACTGGACCCGGTCCTTGGCGTACTGGACGGCCATCTCGAGGCACAGCTGGGCGCCACCGACCTGCTCGGCGGCGAGGCCGACCGCGGCGAGGTCGAGCATGCGCTCGAGGGTCGTCCAGCCGCCGCCGTCGGTGCCGACGAGCGTTGCGGGGGTGCCGGAGAACTCGAGCTTCGCCTGCTTGCGGGTCTGGTCCATCGTCGGCAGCGCCGTGCGGGTCAGGCCCGAGGCGTCGCCCTGCACGGAGAACAGGCTCACGCCGGCGTCGGTGCGTGCAGCCACGATGATCAGGCTGGCGGTGTGGCCGTCGAGCACGAAGCTCTTGGCGCCGTCGAGGGTGTAGCCGTCGCCGGACTTCGAGGCGGTCATGGTGATCCCAGCCTCGTCCCAGCGGCCGTTCTCCTCGGTGAAGGCGACGGTTGCGATGGTCTCGCCGCTGGCGATGCCGGGCAGCAGGTCCTTCTTGGCCTGGTCGTCACCCGAGTGGAGGATGGCGTTGGCGGCGAGCACCACGGTGGAGAAGTAGGGCGCGCACAGCAGGCGACGACCCATCTCCTCGAGCACGACGACGAGCTCGACGTAGGTGTAGCCCGAGCCCCCGAACTCCTCGGGGATGGCGAGGCCCTGGAGGCCCATCTGCTCACCCATCTGCTTCCAGACGGCGTCGTCGTAGCCCGACTCCGTCTCCATGAGCCGGCGGACCTCGGTCTCGCTGGACTTGGACTCGAGGAAGCCTCGGACGGTCTTGCGGAGCTCTTCCTGCTCCTCGGAGAAGGCAAAGTTCACCTGGTGGGCCCCCTGTGTGGCGCGCTCGCTGGCGGTCGGATTCGGACGAGGTCCTGTCTACTAGACCGCGCGGTCAAGATTCCACACGAGCGGCGCGCGGAGGAGCAGACACCCCCGTCGCCGGCCAGACTGGCGTCATGGCACCCCAGACCCTGCACTGGTCGGACGAGCGGGCCGAGATCCACAAGGTGGTCGTCGGCCCCTACGACAACAACGTCTTCGTGCTGCGCTGCACCGAGACGGGTGACGCTGCGCTCCTGGACGCCGCCAACGAGCACGAGCGGCTCCTCGAGCTGTGCCAGGCCCTCGGTGTCCGCAAGGTGCTCGAGACGCACGGCCACTGGGACCACATCCAAGCCGTGCCCGCCATCCGCGACGCCGGCTACTCGGTGGCGGTCTCTGCTGCGGACGCAGCCATGCTCCCGTCGTACGACGAGGTGCTCGAGGACGATGCGGTGGTCGAGGTCGGCCGCCTGCGACTGCGCACGATGCTCACCCCCGGCCACACACCGGGCTCCATGTGCTTCAAGCTCGAGGGCGCACCGATCCTGTTCAGCGGCGACACGCTCTTCCCCGGTGGGCCGGGCAACACCGAGAAGGACCCGGCCCGCTTCGCCCAGATCATCGAGCAGGTCGACACCAAGCTGTTGGCCCTCCCGCCGGAGACGATCGTGCTGCCGGGCCACGGGGCCGACACCACCGTCGCTGCCGAGCGGCCACACCTGCAGGAGTGGATCGACCGAGGCTGGTGAGGACGGGCAGGATGGTCCCATGCCCACCGCCTCGTCCCCCGTCGCCTCGCGCGCCAAGCTCCTCAACGGCTACCGCGCCCTCGCCGGCCTCGTCGCCGTGCTCGTGCTCGTCCAGGCCTGGATGGCCGGGGACTCGCAGCGGCTCTTCGGCGACCAGGACATCGTCACCCACGGCATCGTCGGCAACATCACCTACCTGTTCGCCGTCGGGGCGCTCGCCCTCACCGTGATCGCCCGGGCCAACAAGGCCGCCATCGGGGTCGCCGCCGCCATCGTCGTGCTCATGACCGTCCAGATCGGCCTCGGCTACACCGGCCGGGAGTCGAACGAGGCAGCGTCGTGGCACATCCCCAACGGCGTCGCCATCTTCGGTCTCGCCGTCTACCAGGTGAGCCAGGCGCGGGCCCTCGCCAAGGGCACCGCCCTCACCGACGCCCGCACCTGACCCACCCGCTCTCCCGTTCTGTCGGTGGCACGTCCCGGCCCCCAGGACAGCGCACCGACAGAAGCGGCGGGTGGGACGAGCTACGGCTACGCCTTGGGGCGCTGGCCGCCCATGCCAGCGTTGGGGGCAGCTTCGGCGA
>JBBSLC010000005.1:0-35157 GCA_038255685.1 Acidimicrobiales bacterium
GACCTCGGGACGGGACCGGAGGGCACGGTCGCGTTCGGCGACATGCCGAACGACCTCCCGATGCTGGCGTGGGCGGGCCACGCCGTGGCGGTGGCGAACGCCCACCCTGAGGTGCGTGCGCTCGCCGACGAGGTGACGGCCTCGAACGACGACGACGGCGTGGCGCTGGTCGTCGAGCGCCTCCTCGCCGACGCCCGGTAGCGGGCGTGCCCGAGCTGCCCGAGGTCGAGACGATCCGCCGCCAGCTCGCCCCCCGGGTCGAGGGCCGCGAGGTCCTCGCCGCCGGCGCCCACCCGTCGGCCAAGTTCTCGACGGCGGTCGATGCCGTCGGTGGCCGGGTCAGCTCGCTCACCAGGCGCGGGAAGTACCTCATCGCCGAGCTCGACCACGATCTCGACCTCGTCGTGCACCTCGGCATGACCGGCGTGCTCGCACTCACCCCCGGCACCGGGCCCACCTCCTCGCCCTACCTCCGGGCCTGGTGGGCCCTGGACTCGGTATCCGACGCCAGCCCCGAGGTGCTCACCTTCACCGACGTCCGTCGCTTCGGGCGCACCGTCGTCGTCCCCCACGGTGAGCACGCTGCGCTCCCGACCCTCGCCGGCCTCGGCCCCGAACCGCTCGGCGACGAATTCACACCCGAGCACCTCGGTCGCGGTCTGCGTCAGGGCGGCGCACCGCTCAAGGCGGTCCTGCTCGGCCAGCGGGTCGTCGCCGGCGTCGGCAACATCTACTGCGACGAGGCGTGCTGGCGCGCCGGCATCCACCCCGGCTCCCGGAAGGTGCCCGCAGGAAAGGTCGGGGCGCTGCACAGCGCCATCCGGGCAGTGCTGACCGAGGGGATCGAGCACGGGGGCACGACCCTGCGCGACTACCGGGACGGCGAGGGTGGCAGCGGCTCCCACCAGCAGCACCTGGACTGCTACGGGCGTGCGGGCGAGCCGTGCAACCGCTGCGGCACGCCGCTCGAGCGCTCGGTGGTCGCGGCGCGGGGCACCACCGCGTGTCCTCGCTGCCAACCCCGCCGGCACGTGCACCCGCCTCGGCGCACGCCGGCGAAGCAAGGTGCGGACGAGCGATCGTGACCTCGCCCCAGCACGTCGAGGAGCCGAGCAGCGCCCGCAACGTCTGGTACGGGTGCTACGGGTCGAACCTCTCGCTGGCGCGGTTCCGCTGCTACCTGGAGGGAGGCACCCCCGCAGGCTCGACGCGGGCGCAGCCAGGTTGCCGGGACGGCTCGGCGCCGACCGGTGACCGGCGCACCACGATGCCCGGGCAGGTCCACTTCGCACAGCACGCCGTCGGGTGGGGTGGCGCTGTCGCCTTCCTCGACGTCGACGCTCCCGGAAGCTGCCCGGGCCGGGCGTACCGCCTCACCGCCGACCAGCTGGCCGACGTCGTCGCCCAGGAGAACGGCCGCCAACCTGGTTCGGTCGATCTCGACCTCGACGCGATCCTCGCGACTGGACGGTCGACGGTCTGCCCTGGGTGGTACGGGACGGTCGCACACGTCGGGGACGTCGACGGTGAGCCGTTGCTCACGATCACCTCGGCATGGTCGGTCGCCGACATCGAGCCTGCGCCACCGAGCGCCGCCTACCTCCGCACGATCGCCATCGGGTTGGCCGAGTCGCACGGTTGGTCGAGCGACCGAGCGGCGACCCACCTGCACCGATGGCCGGGCGTCGGTCCCAGCTGGACCCTTGCCGCGCTCACCGCTGCGATCGAGACCGACGCCGCCAGCACGCCCGCGCACACCGAGGACGTCTGACCCGTCCTCGCTGGCTCAGCCGCCGACAGGCCAGTGCACGAGGCTTCGGGGCTACTCCACACCGAGGAGGTAGGGGTACAGGGGCTGGCCGCCGTGGTGGACCTCGACCTCGACCCCAGGACGGTGCTCTGCGAGCCACTCCGTCGCACGCCGGGTGTCAGCCGCCGTCGAACCCTCGCCCTCGATCAGGGTGACCATCTCGTGGCCGTCGCCAACCAGGCGCTCGAGCAGCGCGGTGGTGGCCCCGGCCAGGCTCGCCTCGACGGCGACGATGCCCTCGCGCGCGATGCCGAGCCAGTCGCCCGCGCAGATGGGGCCGACGTCGCAGCTGCTGTCGCGGACCGCCCTCGTGACCTCACCGGCGACCACGGCCTCGGCCGCCGCCGACATCTCCTTCGCGTTCTCTGCGGCAGGCGCGTCGGGGTCGTAGCTGAGCAGCGCAGCGAACCCCTCGGCGATACCACGCGTGGGCACCACCGAGACCGTCACGTCGGTCAGCGCGTCCACCTGCTCGGCGACCGGGATGATGTTCTTGTTGTTCGGCAGGAGCACCACCTCCGACGCCCCCGTCGACTCGACCGCCTCGAGGAGCTGGGCCGTCGACGGGTTCATCGACTGGCCGCCCGCCACGATCGTCTGCACCCCGAGCGAGCGGAAGATGCGGCGCAGGCCGTCACCGGTGGCCACCGCGACCACAGCCGTCACGACGTCGCGGGGCGGGGCCGGTTCGGCGACGGCGTCCGCACCGTCGCGGACCCAGCGCTCCTCTTCGACCTGTTCGAGGAGGTCCGTCACCCGGATCCTCCGGGGCCGGCCGATGTCGATGGCTGCCTCGATCGACGCACCGATGTCGTCGGTGTGGATGTGGCAGTTCCAGATCCCGTCGCCGCCAACGACGACGATCGAGTCGCCGATGCCCATCCACACCTCCTTGAAGGCGGGGACGGCGGCGTCGGGTGCCTCGAGGAGGTACATCACCTCGTAGCGGAGGTCGGCGATCGAGCCGCCGTCGCCCACCTCGGCGTGCGCCGCAGCGCTCGTGAGCTCGAACCCGCCGGCGGGCGCCGCAGGTGGGGCGGGCACGGGTCGACCGGCAGCGACGTGCAGCGCAGCGTCGAGCAGGAGCAAGAAACCGGCACCGCCGGCGTCGACGACGCCTGCCTCCTTGAGCACGGGCAGCAGCTCGGGGGTGTTGTCGAGCGCCGTCTGACCAGCGGTGCGGGCAGCGTCGAGGACGTCGACGAGCGCAGCGGCACCGGTGGCGACCTGCGCCGTGGCGCCGGCCGCCGCCTCTCGCACGACGGTGAGGATCGTGCCCTCGACCGGTCGCATGACGGCCAGGTAGGCCGCCTCGGCAGCGGCGGTGAGGGCGAGGGCGAGGGTCGCCCCGTCCACGCCCCGGTCGTCGCCGCCGAAGCCACCGACCATCCCCCGCAGGATCTGGCTGAGGATGACACCGGAGTTGCCGCGAGCGCCCATCAGCGAGCCGTGGCTGATGGCCTTGCACGTCGCCGTCATGTCGGATCCGGCAGCCGCGAGCTCCGTGCACACCGACTCGAGCGTGAGGGCCATGTTCGTGCCCGTGTCGCCATCGGGCACCGGGTAGACGTTCAGCCGGTTGACGGCGTCCTGGTGTGACCGAAGGGCGTCCCGGAAGCCGGTGACCACCAGGCGCAGGTGGTCGGCGCCGAGGCGCTCGAGGGTCGTCATGGCCGCTGATGCTAACCCCGGCTGGTGGGCGTCAGGGCTCCGCTGCTATCGTCTCCCGGTTCCTGTTTCGACTCTTGGCTCGAGGTGCACGTCCCCATGGCAGCAGTGTGTGAGGTGTGCGGCAAGCACCCGTCGTTCGGCATGAGCATCAGCCACAGCCACGTCCGGTCGAAGCGCCGTTGGAACCCGAACATCCAGCGGGTGCGGGCGATCGTGAACGGTGCTCCGAAGCGCCTCCACGTCTGCACGTCGTGCATCAAGGCCGGCAAGGTCACCAAGGCCGCCCGGTCCGTCCGTCCCGTCGCCTGACGCTGCCCGCCCGGCACTCGCCGAGAACCTGCAGCGCTGCTCGCTCTGACACCCGGCTGAGCGAATCGTCGTACCTCGTGACCCTCCGGTAACGTCCGGCGGGCGAACGACGTCGTGGAGGCACCGTGCAGGGAGTGGTCAAGGCGTATGACCCGGGGACCGGACAGGGCGTGCTGCTGCGCGACCTCGACCGCTCGGAGTACGACCTCGCGCCGGCTGCGCTCGCCGGCTCGGTCTTCCGCATGCTCCGCCAGGGCCAGCGGGTCGTCTTCGACCTCGACGAGAGCGGGCGGGCCACGGCCATCCGGCTCGGATCCGAGGTCGACATGGGCACCCCCGGCTACGACGGCAGAGGCGTTCGCATCCCCGATCCCGAGCTCGGGTAAGGCACCCAGCCATCGCCCCGGCCGGGGCCAACGACCACGGAGACGCCATGCGCCCAGGAACGCAGACCGAACGCACGACCAACGCCGACCTGCTCGCCTGGGTCGCCGAGGTCGCTGAGCTGTGCGAGCCCGACACCGTGGAGTGGTGCGATGGCTCCGACGAGGAGTACGCGCGCCTCACCCAGCTCCTGGTCGACGCGGGCACGTTCACGAAGCTCAACGAGGAGCTGCGCCCGAACAGCTTCCTGGCGCGCTCCGACCCGGGCGACGTCGCCCGGGTCGAGGACCGCACCTACATCTGCTCCGCCACCGAGGGCGATGCCGGCCCGACGAACAACTGGCGGGACCCGGCGGAGATGAAGGAGCTGCTCACGGGCCTGTTCCGGGGTTCGATGAAGGGCCGCACCATGTACGTGGTGCCGTTCTCCATGGGTCCCCTCGGCTCACCCATCGCCCACATCGGCGTGCAGCTGACCGACTCCGCCTACGTGGCGGTGAACATGAAGCTGATGACCCGCATGGGCCAGCCGGTGCTCGACACCCTCGGCGACGGCGCGTTCGTGCCGTGCCTGCACTCCGTCGGCGCCCCGCTCGAGGCGGGCGAGGCGGATGTCCCCTGGCCGTGCGACGCCGAGAACAAGTACATCGTCCACTTCCCCGAGACACGGGAGATCTGGTCGTACGGGTCCGGGTACGGGGGCAACGCCCTGCTCGGCAAGAAGTGCTTCGCGCTGCGGATCGCATCGGCCATGGCCCACGACGAGGGCTGGCTCGCCGAGCACATGCTCGTCCTCGGCGTGACACCGCCCGGCGGCGAGAAGAAGTACGTCGCCGCCGCCTTCCCGTCGGCCTGCGGCAAGACGAACATGGCGATGATGATCCCCACCCTGCCGGGTTGGAAGATCGAGACGGTCGGCGACGACATCGCGTGGATGAAGTTCGGCGACGACGGCCGGCTCTACGCCATCAACCCCGAGGCCGGCTTCTTCGGCGTGGCGCCGGGCACGTCGGAGCGCACCAACCCGAACGCGCTCCGCACGCTCGACGAGAACTGCATCTTCACGAACTGCGCAGAGACACCTGATGGCGACGTGTGGTGGGAGGACCTCAGCGACGAGCCGCCCGCGCAGCTGACCGACTGGAAGGGCAACGCCTGGACGCCCGAGTCCGGCACCCCGGCGGCGCACCCGAACGCCCGGTTCACCGCGCCCGCCTCGCAGTGCCCCTCGATCGCTCCGGAGTGGCAGGACCCCAAGGGCGTGCCGATCTCGGCGATCCTCTTCGGCGGCCGGCGCGCCACCACCGTCCCGCTCGTCACCGAGTCGCTGTCGTGGCAGCACGGCGTCTTCCTCGGCTCGATCATGAGCTCGGAGAAGACCGCAGCGGCTGCCGGCACGGTCGGCGAGGTGCGCTTCGACCCCTTCGCCATGCTCCCGTTCACGGGATACAACGTCGGCGACTACATCGCCCACTGGCTCTCGATCGGTGCCGAGGCCGACGCTGACGCACTCCCGAAGCTGTTCTGGGTCAACTGGTTCCGCCGGGACGACGAGCGGAAGTTCCTCTGGCCGGGGTTCGGGGACAACAGCCGGGTCCTGAAGTGGGTGCTCGAGCGGGTGGCCGGCGAGGGCGAGGCCATCGACACACCGATCGGGCGCGTCCCCACGATGACGGGCCTCGACACCGATGGCCTCGAGGTGGACCCGGTGCAGCTCCAACAGCTCCTCACGGTCGACGAGGACGAGTGGCGCAACGAGCTGCCCCTCATCGAGGCGCACTTCGCGGCCGTGGGCGAGCGCCTGCCCCAGGAGCTGCACGACGAGCTGGCCTCCTTGGAGAAGCGCCTCGCCGACTGAAGAAGACCGCGTCCCAGCGCATGCACCGGCGGCTCCCACGGGGGTCGCCGGTTGCGCGTCCGGTCGCGGGTGCGACGAGGACGACCTCCACGGTGCACTCACCCTGACCCAGCGTGCAATACTTCGGCTTCGCAGCTGTGGGGACTGCGCGGGCAGCTCCACACTTGAAACCGGGGGGATCCACTGATGAAGACCGCATCCGACGCGCGCAGCTTGCGCGCAAGGCGATTGATTGCGCTGCTGTTCGCGAGCTCACTCGTGCTCGGCGCGTGCGGGGGGGGCGACGACGACGACCCTGTCGCCCAGGACGACGGCTCCTCCACCACCGCGGGGGACGACACCTCGTCGACCACCGAGGCGATCGACGAGGGCGAGCCCGTCCAGGGCGGTGAGATCACCGTCGGGCTCGAGTCCGAGACGAACAGCTACCTGCCCGGGACCTACACCGGGACCTTCGCCGGCGACAACGTCGCCCAGTCGGTCTTCGACCCGTTGCTCCAGCGAGACGAGGCGGGTGAGCTCCAGCCCTACCTCGCCGAGTCCTTCGAGGGCAACGCGGACCTCACCCAGTTCACGTTGACCCTGCGCGAGGGGGTCATGTTCCACGACGACACCCCGCTGAACGCCGAGGCCATCAAGGCGAACTTCGACGACCACCTCAAGGCCGACGGCGCAGCGACGGCCGGCGCGCTGCGAGACGTCGACAGCGTCACCGTGGTCGACGACCTGACCGTCACCTACGACCTCAACCAGTCGAACGCCGCCTTTCCCGACCTGCTCACCGGCTCCATCGGCTGGCCCTTCTCTCCGACCGCCTCCGAGGCCCTCGGCGAGGACTTCGGCAGCCAGCCCGTGGGCACCGGTCCCTTCAAGTTCGTGAGCTACACCCGTGACAGCGAGTTCGTGCTCGAGCGCAACGAGGACTACTGGCAGGAGGGCCTCCCCTACCTGGACGGCATCACGTTCCGTCCCATCCCCGACGAGGAGAGCCGCCTTGCGGCCTTCGAGGCCGGTGACCTCGACGCTGTCCACAGCGTCCGCCTGAGCGGCTTCGGCACCCAGGTCCGCGGGCTCGCCGACGTCGAGGTCTACGAGGGCCCCGGCAACTCCGGCAGCGGCGCCATCTTCAACGTCGAGGTGCCGCCCGTCGACGACCCCCGGGTCCGCCGCGGCCTCTCGCTCGCGCTCGACCAGAAGGCGCTCATCGACGTCATCGCCGGCTCGCCCGACGCTGCCGAGGCCCGCAACCAGTACTTCAGCGAGACGAGCCCCTTCTACTCCCAGGCCGTCGCCGAGGCGTGGCCCACCGACGACCCCGAGGCCGCCCAGGTGCTCCTCGACGAGTACGTCAACGACCCGGAGCGCTCCGACGGCAAGGCACCTGGCTCGCCGATCGCCATCGAGTTCAACTGCACGGCCATCCCGAGCCTCCAGGAGCAGGCCCAGGCGTACCAGGCGTACTGGCAGGCCGTCGGCGTCGAGGTGACGCTGAACGCCATCGAGCAGTCGGTCCACATCCAGAACGCCGTCACCAACCAGTACATGATCAACTGCTGGCGCCAGGGCGGCGACACCGACCCGTACACGGTGCTGTTCAACGCCTTCGGCGACCCCGAGACCCAGCCGCTGAACTTCACGAACTACCACAACGACCAGGTGGCAGACATCCTGGAGCGGCTGCGCACCACCGATGACCAGAACGAGCGCTTCGACGCACTCGAGGAGCTCGGGCTCCTCTTCGCCGAGGACGTGCCCAACACCTGGACCGGTGGCAACAACGAGTTCATCGCCACCCAGCCGGCGGTGAACGGCGTCGACACCTGGAAGCTGCCAGACGGCGCCGTCGGCGACGGCGCCAAGAACGGCGTCACCATCTGGGGTCAGGTCTGGGTGGAGTAGCCCCAGACGCACCTGTCGCACCTGGGCACGCCCCGTCCCCCGGGACGGGGCGTGCCCGCTTTCCCCTCACGCGCCACGGCGCAGACGGACCAACGACACGCACGGAGGAGAGGCCGCCATGGCACTCGAGATCGATCTGGGACCCGAGGCTGCGGCCTTCCGCGACGAGCTGCGCCAGTGGCTCGAGGCCAACCACCCGTCTGACCTCGAGGGGGTGGAGATCGGGCCCGGCGAGCAGCACCCCGGCATCAGGGCCTGGACCGAGCAGCTCGCCGCCGCCGGCTACCTGTGCGTGTCGTGGCCGAAGGAGTACGGCGGCCGAGGCCTCAGCGGCATCGAGGTCGCGGTGATGAACGAGGAGTTCGCCCGGGCCGGCGTGCCACGGGTGACTCGGGGCATGGGCGAGTGGCTCGTCGGCCCTTCCATCATCGTGCACGGCACCGATGAGCAGAAGCAGCGCTTCCTCCCGCGGATCATCTCTGGGGAGGACACGTACTGCCAGGGGTTCTCCGAGCCCGATGCGGGATCCGACCTCGCCGGGCTGAAGACGAAGGGCGTCGTCGACGGGGACGAGCTCGTCATCACCGGCCAGAAGGTGTGGACCTCCGGGGCCCAGGCGGCGAGCATGATGTTCTGCCTCGCCCGCACCGACCCGGACGCGCCGAAGCACCGTGGGATCTCCTACGTGCTGCTCCCCATGCGGCGCGAGGACGGCTCGTCCAACGGCATCGAGCTGCGCCCGATCAAGCAGCTCACCGGTGCCAGCCACTTCACCGAGACCTTCATCACCGAGGCTCGGGCCCCGGTCGACAACGTGATCGGCGGCCTCAACAACGGCTGGCGGGTGACGATGACCACGCTCGGCAACGAGCGGGGTGGCAACGCCACGACCCAGCACGTCGCGTACACGAAGGACTTCTGGCGCACGGTCGAGCTCGCCCGCAAGCAGGGCAAGGAGACCGACCCGGTGGTGCGCCAGGAGCTGGCGTGGGCGTTCACCCACTGCGAGATCATGCGCTTCGCCGGCCTGCGGACGCTGTCAGAGGTCGTGGCCCGCAAGGAGCCAGGACCGGGAGCGTCCATCAACAAGATGTTCTGGTCGGAGTACGCGCAGCGCTTCGGTGAGATCCAGATGGGCATCCTCGGCGCGGAGGGGATGCTCCGCCCCGCCGATGCCGAGGGGGAGAGCGACTCCTATGCGCTCGGTCGCGTGCAACGCGGCTTCCTCAGCAACCGTTCCGTCACGATCTGGGGTGGTACGGCCCAGGTCCAGCGCAACATCGTCGGCGAGCGGGTGCTCGGCCTCCCGAAGGAGCCGGGCATGGAGGCGAAGGCGAAGCCGACCCAACAGCAAGAGGCCAAGCCGACCGGACAGCCAGAAGCAGCGCCGAAGACCAACGAGGAGACCACGTCGTGAGCACGACAACGACCGACGACCCCCGCATCCAGGCCCTGAGCCAGGGCATGGTGGTCTCCCACTTCGCCCACCTCCACGGCGACCAGCCAGCGGTGATCCAGGGGGAGCGCACGGTCACCTTCGCCGAGCTGAACGCCCGGGCCAACCAGCTCGTGCGCGCGCTGCGAGCCCGCGGCGTCAAGACCGGCGACGGGATCGCGCTCATGTGCTCGAACCGCGTCGAGTTCGTCGAGGTGTGCGCCGCTGCGGAGCGCGCCGGGCTGCGCTTCACGCCGGTCAACTGGCACCTCAACGGCGAAGAGGCCGGCTACATCGTCGACGACTGCGAAGCGGTCGCCTTCGTCGCCGACGCCCGCTTCGCGGCTGCTGCCGCAGCGGCTTCGGCCGCCGCGCCTGCCGCGACGGTGCGCCTCGCTGTCGACGGGGCCATCGAGGGCTTCGACGACTACGAGGCAGCGGTGTCGGCCGAGGACGGCACCGACATCGACGACCCGCAGCTCGGTACGCGCATGCTCTACACGTCGGGCACCACGGGGCGCCCCAAGGGGGTCTTCCGCCCGCCCGCCTCGGCCGCCGAGGCGGCGGTCACCGCCGCTGCTGCCGCGACGGTGAGCGGCTACCAGGCGGGCACAGGCCAGCTCCACCTCTGCACCGGGCCGCTCTACCACGCCGCTCCCCTGCTGCTCTCCCTCGCGCCCTCGCTCAACGCCGGCGTGGGTGTGGTCCTCATGGACGGCTGGGACGCGAAGGAGACCCTGGAGCTCGTGGACCGGTACCGGATCACCCACTCCCACATGGTCCCGACGATGTTCCACCGGCTGCTCTCGCTGCCCCAGGACGTGCGCGACGCCCACGACGTGTCCTCGCTGCAGTTCGTCATCCACGGCGCTGCGCCGTGCCCGGTGCCGGTGAAGGCGGCCCTCATCGAGTGGTGGGGTCCGATCGTCTTCGAGTACTACGCCGCCACCGAGGGCTCGGGAACCACCGTCGGCTCCGCCGACTGGCTGAAGAAGCCGGGCACGGTCGGCAAGCCCGTGACCGACGACCACATCCGGATCCTCGACGAGGACGGCGAAGACCTTCCCGCCAACCAGGCGGGCACGGTGTTCCTCAAGTCCCCTGCCGTCGGGAAGTTCAACTACTTCAAGGACGAGGGCAAGACCGAGGGCGCCTACAAGGGCGACTGGTACACCCTCGGCGACGTCGGCTACCTCGACGAGGACGGCTGGCTGTTCCTCACCGACCGCAGCGCCAACCTGATCATCTCCGGTGGCGTGAACATCTACCCGGCCGAGGTCGAGGCCGTCCTGCTCACCCACCCCAAGGTCGGTGACGTCGGCGTGATCGGCGTCCCGAACGACGAGTGGGGCGAAGAGGTCAAGGCCGTGGTCGAGCCCCAGCCCGGCGTCGAGCCGACGCCAGAGCTCGCAACCGAGCTGCTCGCCTTCTGCCGGGAGAAGCTCGCCAGCTTCAAGTGCCCCCGCAGCGTCGACTTCACCGACGAGCTCCCCCGCCACGACAACGGCAAGCTCTACAAGCAGGCGCTGCGCCAGGCCTACCGGGACGCCGCCGCCGCACGCTGACCCCCTGGGTCTGCGCCGTCGGATCGACCGGCGGCGCCGCTCAGGCGGCGGCAGCCCGCTGGCGCCGGAGCCGGTTCCCGCCTGCCGTCACGACCGCTGCGAGCACCGAGAGGACCACGAAGAACAGCGCCTGCCCCCAGCGGGGTTCGGCGGGTTCACTCCCACCGCTGAGGGGGGTGAAGGCGGTGGCGGCGGCCCCCTCGCCGGCTGCGGTCGGGGCGAGGGCCACCTCGTCCCCACTCGACTCGGCGAGCGGCTGGGGGGCGCTGCCGGCTGGTACGGGAGCGGCCGGCGGGGGTGACGCGGTGAAGCTCGACCCGACCGAGGAGCCGAAGCCGCTCGAGGGGGTGGCCGAGGCGTCGGTGCGTAGTGGCGTGAACGACGTCGTGTCGCCTCCGAAGGAGCCGGTGGCGCCGCCGGACCCGGCCGAGCCCGATCCGGTGGAGCCCGTGCCCGCCTCGTCCGAGGTCGTGCCGCCACCGGTGCCCGGCTCCTCGCTCGGCGTCTCGGGTTCGCCGCTGGTGGCGGCGACCTGCGGGACGGCGAATTGGACGTCGAAGCCGATCACGGCCGCACCGGAGGCCTCGCCGGGCACGAGGACGACCGAGAGCGCGCCGTCGCGGATGAGCGGCGTCAGGTCCCCCGCCCAGCGCATGGCCCCCGCATCGCGGGTGAAGTCGACGCTGCCGGCCTCGCAGTCGGCCTCCGGTGCCTCGGCCAGCTCGCCGGCAGCCGTAGGCGCCCAGGTGACCGTCGTCGTGCACGCCTGCACCGCAGCCAAGCCCTGGTTGAGGCCACCGGTCTCGACGGCGACGACCGAGACCGACGAGAGGCCGGACGAGGTGACGCGGATGGCGGCGACGGTGGCCGGCCCATCGGGTCCGGCGGCGACGGCGAAGCCACCTTCGGGTGCGGACTGGCTGGGCGAGCGCGTCCACCACCCCACCTCGACCACCGGCTCGGCGGCGGCCGCCGGCGGAGCGTCGGACAGCATCGCAGCGATGGGGAGGACGAGGCTCGCGGCGAGCAGACCCGTGGACGACCGACGAGCCCTCACCGGACACCTCCGTCTCGGTCGCGGCCGGCGGCGACCAACGGTGCCCGTCGTCGCTTCGGCCTCGTCGCTCCGCTCCCGTCGGCGGCAGCGCCCTCGCTGCCCTCGACGCCAGGGACGACTGCTAGCGCCTCCTCTGTGCCGGCGAGCTCGAGCAGCGCAGCGGCTCGTACCGTGGCGTTCGGCGGGGCATGCCCGTTCCCGTCTCGATCCTCCGTGTCGACCTTCGGCTTCGCCTTCCTCCCGTTGCCGCCGGTCCCGGTGCCGTTCGCCTCGGCTCCGGCCTTCGACGAGCGGGACGGGTTCGCCCCCGAGCGGTGGATGACGGCGTCGTCGCCACCCAGGTAGGACTCGACCACCCGTGGGTCCGACACCACCGCCTCGGGATCGCCGGTCGCGATGACCCGCCCGAGCTCGAGGGCGATCATGTGGTCGGCGACCCCGGTGATGAGCGGCATGTCGTGCTCGATCACGAGGAGGGCGGCGCCGGTCCGGTCGCGGATGTCGAGCAGGAGCGGCCCGAGGGCCTCCGTCTCCTTCTGGGCGATGCCCGAGCTGGGCTCGTCGAGGAGGAGCACCTTCGGCTCGAAGGCCATCGTGCAGGCGAGGTCGACGACCCGGCGGCTGCCGGTGGAGAGCTCAGAGACGAACTTGTTGGCGAAGGCGCCGAGGTTCATCACCTCGAGCAGCTCGTCGACGCGCTCCTTCACCTTCTTCTCCGAGGCCTTCGTGGCCGGTGAACCGAGCGCCGCTGCGACCGGGTCCTTCGTGCGGATGTGGCGCTCGAGGGCGATGGCGATGTTCTCGTCCACCGTCATGGACGGGAAGAGGCGGGCGTCCTGGAAGCTGCGCCCCAGCCCCCGCTCGGCCCGGCCGTCGGGTCCGAGGCGGGTGACGTCCTCGCCGGCGACCGACACGTGACCCCCGGACGTGGTCAAGAAGCCGGAGATGAGGTCGAAGATCGTCGTCTTGCCGGCCCCGTTCGGACCGATCAGACCGAGGATCTCCCCCTCCCGCACCGAGAAGGTCACCCCGTCGACGGCCCGGATGCCGCCGAAGCTCACGCCGATCTGCTCGACTTCGAGCACCGGCCGGTGCTCGGAGCCGCACGCCCCGCACTCGGCGACGAAGACCTTCCGCTCCCGCACGGTGATCTTCGGCGCGCCCGCGGCGGGGGCGCCGTCGGTGCCGCTCACGCTGCCCGCTCCCTGGAGGAACACCGCCCGCAGCACGTCTGGCCGCTCCAGCAGATCCGCCGTGGGACCGTCGAAGCGGACCTCGCCCTTCTCCATGAACACGGCTCGCTGGGCGAGCGTGATGGCCACGTTCACCGACTGCTCGACGAGGATGATGGTCGTGCCCTGGGCGTGGATGGCGCGCACGATGCCGAGCAGCTGCTCGACGATGACCGGTGCGAGGCCGAGGCTCAGCTCGTCGATCATCAGCAGGCGCGGCTTGGCGATGAACGCCTGGCCGAGGGTGAGCATCTGCTGCTCGCCGCCAGACATGTTCCCAGCCTTCTGGTCGCGTCGCTCGAGGAGGATGGGGAAGTACTCGAACACCTGCTCCGTGGCCCGCTTCACGTGCTCGGGGTCCTTCTGGAACAGCCAACCGGCGAGGTCGAGGTTCTCCTGCACGGTGAGGGTGGGGAACACCCCCTTGCCACCAGGGACGAGGACGATGCCGAGTGCCGCTGTCTGGTTCGCCGGAAGGGTCGTGATGTCGCGACCGTCGAACACGATGGCACCCGCCTTCGGTTCGACCAGACCGCAGATGCCGTTCAGCAGCGTCGACTTCCCGGCACCGTTCGTGCCGAGCAGCGCGACGATCTCGCCGTCGTCGACGTGGAAGTCGACGCCGAACAGCACCTGGGTCTGGCCATAGGCGATGTCGACGCCCCTGGCCACGAGCAACGGGCCGTTGCCGTCGAGCCGCCCGAGCATGGTCTCCGACTGGGCGAGCGCAGAGACCCGGACCCGCTCCATGTCCTCCGCCACGAAGCGACCGCCGGAGGCGAGGATGAGTGCGCCGACGAGGAAGACGGGGACGAGGAGCAGGATGCCCCCGGTGAGCCCGGCAGAGTCGGCGACTGCGCCGGAGACGAGGAGCACCAGGGCGCCGGGCATCGCCCACAGGGCTCCGATGCCGAAGCCCATCGCCCGGGCTCGCGGAGGGATCACCGTCGAGAGGACGGCGTAGATGCCGGGGGTGACGATGGCACCCGCCCCGCTCACCAGCATCTGCATGGGCACGACGCCGACGAGGGAGGGGATCACGGCGAGGCCGGCGAGGCCGGCAGCGATGAGCACGGCGAGGAAGCCGAGGAGCTTGAGGATGAGCCCCGGGTCCTTGACGAAGAGCTTCGTGGCGAGCGGGATGCCGATGAAGATGGCGGCGAGCGCCTGCACGGGCTCGGCCACGCCGAACAGCACGCCCCTCTCGAGCTCGTTCAGCCCGAACCGATCCTCGTAGAGCAGCGAGTAGAGAGAGCCCACGCCCACGAGCGAGCCGGCGAGGAACGGCAGCGAGTAGAAGACGCGCCGCAGGGAGCGGACCTGCATGCAGGCCCTCCATGCCTCGCTGAACGACGGGGGTGCCTCCTCGAGGGCTATGGCTGCCTCGTCACCGCCGGCGGCGCGCCGCTCGTGGGCACCCCGGACCGGTTCCTTCAGCTTGGTGAGTGCGATGAGGACGAGGATCGCGGTGGGGATGGCGAAGAGGATGAAGGGGGCTCGGTAGCCGAGGAAGAGGGCGAGGCCACCGGCCAGCACAGGACCGAGCACCTGGCCCAGGTTGTTGGCGATCCGGTGGGCGAAGTACACCGTGACCCGGTCGTCCGGCTCATACGTGTCGGCCAGCAGCGAGTTGTGGGTCGGGTCGTTGACCGCCTTGCCGAGGCTCGAGCCGATCCGGGCGACGATGAGCAGGATGACCACCGGGGCGACACCGGTGAGCAGCGAGAACACGCCCCATGCGGTCGCCCCGCCGATGGCGATGCGCGACCGGTTGAAGCGATCGGCGTAGTACCCGATCAGCACCTGGCCGCCGAGGGCGAAGAAGCTGACGACGGCCACGAGCGACAGCACACCCTGGAGGTCAAGGTCGAAGGCCTCTTGGATCTCCGGGGTGAGGACGGTGAAGGCTGCCCGGTCGAGCTCGTCGACGGCGTTGAACCCGAACAGGATGGCGAGGGTGACGAGCGACGAACGGCTCCCCACGTCACGGATGCGCTTTATGAAGCCGCCCTTGAACGGGGCCTTGAGCTCCTCGATGGTGGGGAGCTCGGGGATGTCTGGGGTGACCGTGCTCACGGGACCCGCACCTCCACGCGCTCGGCGGTCGTGGCCTCCACGGCTGCGGCCTCGTACTCGAGGACCAGCGGCTCGAGCTCGATGTGGTGGTCGGACGGGTCGTCGGGTGGTGGTCCGTCGCTCGGACCATCGACCCGCTGGTCGGCGAGCAGGCTCGGCACCAGGATCCCCCGTCGCACGGCCACGCGCCGGAGGATGTTGTCCCGCAGCCCGTAGACGAGCTGGCCGAGGCCACCGGGCAGGAGCAAGAGGATGAGCAGCAATCCGACGCCGGTGGTGAGCAGCCGTGCCGTGGGCGACGCGACGGCGTAGGTGAGGACCGAGAACCAGCCGACTCCGAGCAGGACCCCGGTCATCGAGCCGAGCCCGCCGAAGACCACGATCGAGAACAGGGCGATGCTCTCGGCCGGCTGCAGCTGGGTCCCGAGCATGTTGTGCTGGTGGAGGGCGAACAGCCCGCCGGCGATGGCGGCGAAGAATCCGGAGAGCGCGAACCCGGTCAGGCGGGCCCTGATCAGGTTCACCCCGTAGGACTGCGCCGCCCGCTCGTTCTCGCGGGCGGCGACGAGGACGCGCCCCGTCCGGCTGCGGCGCAGCGAGCGCACCGAGAGGATCACCATGCCGAGGAAGGCGAGGGCCACGTAGTAGTAGGTCGTCTCGTTCTCGAGGTCGATCTTGCCGAACAGGCTGGGCCGCACGATGCGGGTGAACGGGTCAGGCACGTACCAGGCGAAGAACGAGAACTCCTGGTTGAGGAAGAACGACGAGCTGGCGAGCGCGAACGCGAAGGTGGCGACTGCCAGGAACGGTCCCCGGATGCGCAGCGCCGGGAGGCCGAGCACGATCGCGACGACGGCGCCGGCGACGCCGGCGAGGCCCATCGCCACGAAGAAGTCGCCGCCGCCCTGGGCGACCGAGCCGGCGACGGCCGCGCCGAAGCCGGCGAACGCCCACTGGCCGAGGCTGAGCTCCCCGGCCCACCCTGTGAGGATGAGGAGCGAGATGGCGAGGATGCCGAGGATGACGGCGTAGGAGAGGAGGTTGACCGTTCCCGCCCCGAGGACGAGCGGGAGCAGGACCAGCGCCGCGACCACCGCCACCTTCACGCCGGCGAAGCCGAAGCGGACCTCGGGGAGCCCGCGCAGCTCGGGCGGGACGGGGCGGACCTCGCCGATCGCCTGCCAGCTCGACTGGCCCTTCTCGACCGCCCTGGAGATGTCTCCCCGGCGCTGCACGAGCAGTGCGCCGATGATGACGAAGAAGAGGACGACGTCGGCGATGAGCGTGCGACCCGTGGACCACACGACCGCCTGCTCGACCATGCCGAGCACGACCGCGGCGGCGAACGTCACCGGCAGGTTCTGCATGCGGCCGATGACCGCTGCGGCAAGGGCGCGCAGCAAGAGGCCGGGACCGAGCACCGTGCCGATGGACACGCCGACGATCGGCGCCCGGAGCAAGGCGGCGACGCCGGAGAGGAGGGCGGCGAGGATCCACACGATCGTCCCGATCCGCTTCACCGGGATGCCGAGCAGCAGCGCCCGGTCGGATGACTCGGCCGAGGCTCGCACGGCCATGCCCACGCGGCTGAAGCGGAAGAACGCTCCCAGCCCCACGACCACGAGCGGCACGACCATGACGGCGAAGACCTCGTTGCCCCGGAACACGAGCGGGCTCCACCGGAACGAGAAGTCGAGCGGCGTCGGGAAGTCCTGCGGCGCCAGGTTGAAGCCGAACAGCACGGGAACACCGAGCTGCCCGGCGGCGAGCAGCTGGGCGATGCCGATCGTCGCCACCGTCAGGATGAGTCGCGGCGCCTTCGCGAAGCGGCGCACGAAGACGACCTCGACGAACGCCCCCATGGCCAGCGCGGCGACCAGGCCGAGGAGGATCGAAGGGAAGAAGCCGATCTTCGGGCCTCCGATGAGGGAGACGGCGAGCACACCGGCGAGGGCGCCGAGGTCGCCCTGGGCGAAGTTGATGACCCGGTTGGCCCGGTAGATGAGGACCAGCCCCATGGCGGTGAGCGCCGAGAGCGACCCGAGCACGGCGCCAAGGGCGAGGATGGCAGGCGGGGCCGGGAAGACGAAGCCGACGAGGATGCAGAAGGTCAGCACGCCGGTGAACACCGTCATCCCGAGACGGACGTCGGGATCGGTCAGCCAGCCGTCGACCCGCTCCCGAGCGCGGTTGGCGCCCCCCGTCGTGCGCTCCTCGGCGATGATCGCCACCTGCCCCCCGTCCACTCGGCTGCGTCCCCCGGCTCCCCGGCGCTGCTCCCCCACGACCGTTCGCCCCGACGGCGACAGGTTCCTGCCTCCGATGCGAAGAAATCGTGCAGATCGGGCAGGAAGGACAGATCGTGCTGTGGAACCTTCCTGGAACTCGAACCGGGGGGAACCGTGAACTTGACGATGCGAGAGGTCTTCGACCGCTACGGACCAGCCATGGCGATCATCGTCGTGCTGGCGTTGCTCGTGGTGCTGGCGCCGGCCGGCGGCGGGGCCGACCAGGCGCTGAACGCCACAGGAGGCAGCGATTTCGACGGCACCGGCGTCATCGCCACCGATGGCAGCTCGACCGGCTTCGGTGGCACCAGCACGGGCGGCGCGACCGGCACGGTGGCGGGCAGCGACGGCTTCGGCGGCCCGGGCACGAGCGGCGGCACCGGGGGGACGGCCGGCACGGCGAGCGGCGCTGGCGGGGGTACGACGGGCGGCGGGGCCGCGACGTCCGGCGGCAGCCCTGCGGGAGGCGGCGGGACGGCAGCGAGCCCGGGTGCGCCCGGGGGCGTTGCCGCGGGCGGCGCCTCGCTCGACGGCGTGGCGTGCCGGGAAGACGGCAACATCTCGTCGTTCTCGTACTACGCGCCCTTCTGCACGCCGGTCTTCTCCGGCGACAACGGCGACGCCACCCACAAGGGCGTCAGCGCAGACGAGATCCGCCTCGTCTACTACTTCCCGAACGCCTCCGCAGCCACCAACGCCACCCTGCAAGCCATCGGCGCGGACGATCCCCGGCCGCAGACGATGGACGTGGCGAAGGCGCTGACCCGCTACTTCAACATCCACTACGAGACCTACGGACGGGAGGTGAAGGTCACGTTCTTCGAGTCGACGGCGGCGACCGACGACGAGGCCGCCCTACGGGCCGACGCAGTGAAGATCGACAACGACCTCCAGCCGTTCGCGGTGATCGGCGCCGGTGACGTCACCGCGACCGAGCTTGCGGCGCGCGGGATCATGTGCGTCTGCACGGCGACAGAGGCGAGCGGCTTCTACCAGCAGAACGCCCCGCACGTGTTCGCCATCTTCCCGGAGCTCGAGGAGCACTACCAGCAGATGGCGGAGTACCAGGGCAAGCGCCTGGCCGGCAAGCCGGCCCGCTACGCCGGCAACCTGCCTGCTGGCATCCAGTCCGCGACCCGCAAGTTCGGGCTCATC
Source organism: Acidimicrobiales bacterium (assembly GCA_038255685.1). GTDB lineage: Bacteria > Actinomycetota > Acidimicrobiia > Acidimicrobiales > CADCSY01 > CADCSY01. The sequence continues at coordinate 18,740 of JBBSLC010000005.1, forward strand.
TACCAGGAGGGAACCGGCAACCAGATCGATCCTCGCGCCAAGGAGGGCGTTGCCTACTACGAGCAGGAGCTCGCCCGCTACGGGATCAAGCTGGCTGCCAAGGTGGCCTACACCGTCGACGTGGCCCAGGGGCAGTCGGTGGCAGCGAACCTCATCGCCCAGATGAGCAACGCCGGCGTCACCACCATCGCCTGCGTGTGCGACCCGCTGACGCCCATCTTCTTCACGAAGGCAGCCACCCAGCAGCAGTACTACCCGGAGTGGTTCATGACCGGGACGCAGCTGACCGACACGACGTTCTTCGGGCGCACCTACGACCAGGCTCAGTGGAGTCACGCCTTCGGCGTCAGCCCGCTGCCGGTGCCGGCTACCAACATCAGCGACACAGCGCCGTTCCAGGAGTACTTCCACGGCAAGGGCAGCGGGAACCCCGGCGACGAGGGGACCCAGATCCTGGTCCGGGAGCCAGCGTTCAGCCTCCTGTTCAGCGGCATCCACCAGGCGGGGCCGGACCTGAGTCCGGCGACGTTCGCGAAGGCGCTCCACGACGCCCCAGCCAAGGGCGGCCCGGTGGGGACGGTCCTCGTGAAGGCGACGCCAGAGAGCTACTCGGTCATCAAGGACTTCGTCGAAGTCTACTGGGACCCCACCGGGTCAGGCCGTGACGAGGTCGGCAACGACGGTGTGGGCCGGATGCTCAAGTCTGACGGTGCCCGTCGCTACCAGGCGGGGCAGTGGCCCCAGGGTGACCCGAAGGTCTTCGCCCAGGGCGCCAACCCCGTCTACTCCGTCGACGGCAAGACGTTCTTCGACCACGCCGCAGACGGCCACAAGCACGCCGCTGAGGAGCGCTGCCGCTCCTGCCGGTAGCGATCCTCACCGCCGGCTGCTCGGGCCCTCGTTCAGCGGGGCTCGAGCAGCGCGGTGAGGAGGCGGCGCAGGACCCGGCGGGCCGACGCCTCGTCGTGGCCACCGGCGCGCAGCCACGACCACGTGTTCCAGCCGGCGGCGACGTCAGCGGCGTCGAGCAGCTCCTCGTCGACCCCGTCCGCTCCTTGCAGCTCGAGCTCGAAGACCCCCCGCACCTCGGCCCTGCCGATCTTCAACAGGCCCTGGCGGCGCCGGCGGAGAGCAGGAGACGTCGCCTCGTAGATCCTCGAGGCGACGCTGACGGTCGAGAGCGCCTCGAGCACCACCGACCGCTGCTCGACGAACACGTCGACGCGCTGGGCGAAGGGGAGCGCCGGGTCGATCTGCACCGCCGTGGCGAGGACGGCGCCGACGCGCTGGGCGGCGACGGCCTCGAGCAGCTGCTCACGATCGTCGAAGTGGAGGCCGATCGAGCGCAGCGACACCCCCGCCCGTTCAGCGATGCGGGCACCGGTCGGGGTGACGTCGCCCTCGTCGAGCAGGGAGATCACTGCCTCGACGATGGCGATGCGGGTCCGGTGCCGACGGGCGGTACGACCATCGATCCGAGTGGCGACGACCTCCGGCGACGAGTCGTCCACGGGCCGAGGCTATGCCGCAACGTCGAGAACCTCCCGTGATATCCGAGCGCGTCAGGGGAGGCGGCTCGACCAGGCGAGGGAGAGGGCGGAGGCGACGAGGGCAGCGGCCAGTGCCCCTCCCGTGAAGAGCTCTCCGATCTCACGCTCCTCGTCGGTGAAGCCGATGGAGCTGCCGATGTCCTCGTAGACGCCGCGGAGCTGCTCCCCGGTCGCGGCCTCGAACGCGCTCCCGCCAGTGGCGTCCGCCAGGGCCGCCAGGTCGTCGCTGTTGACCGGCACCGGCAGCGTCTCCCCCTGGTACTCGATCGTGCCGCCGTCGGTGCCGAAGGCGATGGTCGTGACCGGGACGCCGGCCTCGACGGCGGCCTCGACAGCGAGCTCGTTCGGTGTGCCCGCCGTCGTCTCGCCGTCGGACATCAAGACGATGTGGGCCGGTACCTCCTCGCCGTCCTCGGTGCCGGGGAGTGACGCGACCGAGCTGAGCGAGGCGACGACGGCCTCGCCGATCGCTGTCGCCTCGGCGAGCGTCAACCGGTCGATCGCCCCGTAGACCAGGTCGCGGTCAGTCGTCGGCTGGACGAGGACGGTGGCAGAACCGGCAAAGGCGACCAGCCCGAGGTTGATCTGCGCCGGCAGCAGGCCGGTGAACGACGACGCCGCTGCCTTCGCTGCCTCGAGGCGCGAAGGCCGGACATCGGTGGCGTCCATCGAGATCGAGACGTCGATCGCCATGATGATCGTCGCCCGCTCCCGCGGGACCCGCTCCGAACGGGTCGGTCGTGCCACCGCCACGACCATCGACGCCAGGGCGACGAGCAGGAGGGCGGCGGGCAGGTGGCGGCGCCAACCGGGCCGCTTCGGGGCGACCGAGGCGAGGAGGTCGAGGTTCGTGAACCGGACCGCGTAGCGCTGGCGGCCCCACAGCTGCATGGCGAGGTACGAGAGGGCGAGGGCGACGACGACGATGCCGAGCAGGAGCCGCCCCGGCTCGAGGAACCTCATCCGGTGACCGCCACGGGGCGACGGGGCACGGCGACGCGCCGGCGCCGTCGACGGTCGACGAAGCGGACGAGGTCGATGAGCCAGTCCCGGTCGGTGCGCAGCACGAGGTGGTCGACGCCGGCAGCGCGCAGCGATGCGGCCACCGCACGGCGCTGCGACGCAGCAGCCTCCTCGAAGCGCGCCCGGAGGCGCCGGTCCGAGGTCTGGACCTCGAGGCGGCGACCGGTCTCGGGATCGACGAGCGCGAGCACCCCGACGTCGGGCAGCGAGAGCTCACGGGGGTCGACGACCTCGATCGCCACCGTGTCGTGCCTGGCGGCGAGGGAGCGCAGCGGCCGTTCCCAGCCCGGCGCGCCGACGAAGTCGCTGACGACCACGACGACGCCCCGCCGGCGTGCCGAGCGGTCGAGGGTGGCGAAGGCCGCGCCGAGGTCGGTCGGTCCGCCGCCGTCGGCTCGGGGGGCGACGGCCACCTGGTGCAGCAGCGCGCTCAGGTGGTCGCGCCCGGGTCGCGCGGGGATGCGCGCCGTGCGATCGCCGTGCAGGAGGAGGGCACCGATGCGGTTCCCCGCTCGAGCGGTGAGGTGGCCGACGGCAGCCACGGCGGCGATGGCCAGGTCCCGCTTCTCGCACGACGCCGTGCCGAAGTCGAGGGAGGCAGACAGGTCGGCCACGACCCACGTCTCGAGCTCACGGTCAGCGACGGGGGTGCGGACGTGAGCGATCCCCGTCCTCGCGGTCACGTTCCAGTCCATGCGGCGAACATCGTCACCGGGCTGGTAGCCACGTGCCTCACCCGGCTCGCTCCCGGGCCCGGGCACGAGGCCCTGGTGATCGCCCTGCAGCATCCCGTCGAGGCGCCGGGTGACGGCCAGCTCGAGCTTGCGGAGCAGGACCTCGGCGCCGTGGTCCACCAATCGGGGCGGACCGCTCGGCGTCACGACGCTGCGCCCGGCCGACGGGACTCGATGAGGGGGGCGGGGACGACCGAGAGGATCCGGGCCACGATCGTGTCGGCGTCGACGTCTTCCGCCAGCGCCTCGTAGGACAGCACGATCCGGTGCCGGAGCACGTCGAAGGCGACGTCGAACACGTCTTGGGGCACGGCGTAGTCCCGACCGCGCAGCAGGGCGAGGGCTCGGGCGGCTGCGACCAGGCCGAGGCTGCCGCGCGGGCTGGCGCCGTACGCCAGGTAGGGGCCGACCTCGCCGACGCCGTGGTCGGCGGGGTGGCGGGTGGCGAGGACGAGGCGGACCGCATAGTCGGCGACGCCGCCGTCGACGAACACATCGTCAGCGGCGGCCTGGAGCCGGGCGAGGTCCCCGATCTCGGTGACCCGCAGCGCTCTCGGCGCACGCACGCCCATGCGCCGCACCACCTCGAGCTCGTCGTTGTGGCCGGGGTAGCCCACGACGAGCTTCATCAGGAAGCGGTCGCGCTGGGCCTCGGGCAGGGGGTAGACGCCCTCGCTCTCGATCGGGTTCTGGGTGGCGAGCACGAGGAAGGGGTCTGGCACGGGGTGGGTCCTGCCCCCGATGGTCACCTGGCGCTCGGCCATCACCTCGAGCAGGGCGGACTGCACCTTGGCCGGAGCACGGTTGATCTCGTCGGCGAGCACGAAGTTGGCGAACACCGGGCCCAGCTCGACGTCGAACGACTCGCTCGACGCGCGGTAGATGCGCGTGCCGACGAGGTCCGAGGGGATCAGGTCGGGCGTGAACTGGATGCGGTTGAACGTCCCGCCGACGGCGGTGGCGACGGTCTCGATGGTGAGGGTCTTCGCCAGCCCGGGCACGCCCTCGATCAGGCAGTGACCACGTGCGAGGAGGCTGACGAGCACCCGCTCGAGCAGGCGGTCCTGGCCGACGATGACCTTCTTCGCCTCGAACAGCACCTTCTCGAGCAGCGCAGCCTCGGTCGAGGAGGGCCCCGGTCGAGCCGTGCTCTCCGAGAGCAGATAGCTCGGCTGGGCGTCCTCCGACTCGGCGGGCGGGAACGCGAAGGGGCTCTCGCTCACCGTGCAACTCTACCGGCGCCCCTCCCCGGCGAACCGGCGGGTGCAACGGTGGCGGGCGTCGGCGCCGGACGCTCCGTCTACGATGCGGCCGTCCACCGAGCCCGGGAGCCGCAATGGCCGTCAGCGCGTACATCCTCATCCAGACCGAGGTCGGCAAAGCCGCCGCCGTGGCCGCCGAGGTCGGCGCCATCGAGGGCGTGGTGTCGTCGGAGGACGTGACCGGCCCCTACGACGTCATCGCCCGGGCGGAGTCCGAGACCGTCGACGACCTCGGCAAGATGGTCGTGAGCAGGGTCCAGATGATCGACGGGATCACACGGACCCTCACCTGCACGGTGGTCCACCTGTAGGTCGTGCGCGGTGAGGTGATCAGCCCGCGCCGAGGAGCACGGCGCGGATGCCGAGGCCCATGATGAACAGGCCGCCGAAGCCGTACAGCAGGTGCAGGCGGTGCTTGAGCTGCGCCCGGTAGGCGTAGAGGCAGCCGATCGAGAGCAGCGCCACGAAGCCGTAGAACATGTGGAGCTGCTCCGCCTCGACCCCTTCGCTCGACATGGCGGCGACGCCGAGGGCGACCTGGACGAACATGGCCACCTGGGCGGCCCCGGTCGACCACCACAGGGCGCGCTGTCGCAGCGGGGGGAGACGGTGGGCAGCAAGAGCCCACGCCCCCACCAGCCCGTTGGCGATGATGACCACCCACGCGAGGACCACGTGGAGGTCGAGCAGGGCCAGCGGGAAGACCTGGGTCAGGCGTTGGCGGCGATGGCGGCGTCGTGGTGCGCCTGGGCCTCGGCGTAGGCCTCGGCCGACACCTCGACGAGGTCGGTGATCTCCGCGTCGGAGAAGCCGGCGAGGCGACGGAAGTTCCGGGCCAGGTGCACCGGGTTCTCCTCCTCCTCGCCCCGGAAGCCACCGAAGCTGAACAGCTTGTCGACCGCACGCTGGAACTCGAGCGCACCCTTGCGCCGCTCGGGATCGTCTTCGGTGATGCGCCGGAGCCAGTCAGAGCCCATCTTCACGTGGGTCACCTCGTCGGCGAGCATCCAGTCCTCGCAGAAGTACAGCACCGGGTCCTGCGTGGTCGCACCGAACTCCCGCATCGTGTTGAACACGTCGATGGCCAGGCCCTCGAGGGCCCGGTTGACACCGGTGAGGCGCAGCACCGGATCGGCGTTGCAGCCGGCTTCGTAGAGCATCGTCTGCTCGGCGAACTCGCCGATCTCGGTTCCCATGTGCTCGGAGAGCTTGACGGCGATCTCGACGTGGCGAGCCTCGTCCCAGCTCTGGCGGGCCATGTCGAGCTTGAGGGCGAAGGGAGCCTGGTCGCGACCGGGGCCGGTCGGGAAGTCCCAGCACGTGCGCCCTGCCACCTCGAGGGCCTGGATCTCCCCGACGAAGATGCCGTGCATGAGGCCCCGGGCGGCGTCGGGTGCCTCGGCCATGTCCGGGGTGAGGTTGGAGCGGCGCTCCTTCTTCATGGTGGCGTTGCGGGGATCGAGGATCTGATCCTCGATCTTGGTCCTCACGAACCGCTCGTCTCGAGCCAGCTCCTCGACCGGGAACATGTGCTTCACGGTACGACCACCCCTGTTCGCCTCGTGTGCTGCGCAGCGCCACGCTGACGCTGACGTCATGGTACCTGCCCGCCGTGCACGCCGACGCCGCACCGCATCAGCACATGGGTAGCCTGCCTGCGGTCAACCGCCCCCCATAGGAGCCCACCTTGTTGCCAGCGCTCGCCCCGATCTTCGCCGCCGCGTCGGACACCCGGGACAACTTCGCCAGCTTCGACGTGCCCGCGTGGGCATGGGGTGCGCTCATCGCCGCCATCGTCGGGATGCTCGTCTTCGACCTGCTCGCCGTGCACAAGACCGCTCACGTCATCTCCATCAAGGAGGCGACGATCGAGTCGGCGATCTGGATCTCGATCGGGCTCGCCTTCGGCGTGATCATGCTCATCTGGCAGGGCGGCCAAGCCGGTGGCGAGTACTACGCCGGCTTCCTGATCGAGAAGAGCCTCTCGGTCGACAACGTCTTCGTGTGGGCGGTCATCTTCTCGTTCTTCAAGGTGCCTCGCGAGTTCCAGTTCCGCGTCTTGTTCTGGGGCATCTTCGGCGCTCTCGTCCTGCGCGGCATCTTCATCTTCGCCGGCGTGTCGCTGATCGAGCGCTTCGACTGGATCCTCTACGTCTTCGGTGCGTTCCTCCTCTACTCGGCGCTCAAGATCGCCCGCCACGACGAGAACGAGGAGGTCGACTACAACAAGAACGTCATCATGCGCATGGTGCGCCGGATCGTCCCGACCACCGACCGCTACGACGGCCAGAAGCTGTTCACGCTCGAGAACGGCAAGCGCGTCGCCACGCCACTGTTCGCCGTGCTGATCCTCATCGAGGCGACCGACGTGCTCTTCGCCGTCGACTCGGTGCCCGCCATCCTCGCTGTCAGCCGCGAGCCGTTCATCGTGTTCGCGTCGAACGCCTTCGCCATCCTCGGGCTGCGGTCGCTCTACTTCCTCCTCGGGGGGATGCAGGGCAAGTTCCGGTACCTCAACGTCGGCCTCGGCGTGATCCTCGCCTTCGTCGGCGTGAAGATGCTGATCATCGGCGAGCCGCTCGAGATCCACCTGCCGACCTACGTGTCGCTCAGCGTGATCGCCATCGTGCTCACCGTCTCGATCGTCGCCTCGCTCCGGGCCGACAAGGCCGACCGCGAGGCGGGGATCATCCCGCTCGAGGAGTCGCCGGTGACCGACGCCGAGTCGGTGGACCAGCCCGGCGGCGTCGACCCCGAGCGCGACCCGGCGACGGGTCGACGGGAGCGCTGACCGACCGCGCTGGGCCGTGTACGGTCAGGATTGATGCAAGTGCATCATCTGACCAAGGAGCATGAGCATGGCGTGGGACTTCTCGACCGATCCTGAGTTCCAGGAGCAGCTCGACTGGGTCGAGCGGTTCTGCCGGGAGGAGATCGAGCCGTTCGACCTCGTCTTCCCCTACGCCATCCGCACGTCTGACCCCAAGGTCAAGGCCATGGTCAAGGGCCTGCAGCAGCAGGTGAAGGACCGGGGCCTGTGGGCGCTGTTCCTCGACGAGGAGCTCGGTGGCCCCGGCTTCGGCCAGCTCAAGCTCGCCCTCATCAACGAGATCCTCGGCCGCTACCCCGCCGCCCCCGGGTTCTTCGGCACCGCTGCTCCTGACACCGGGAACATGGAGCTGCTCGCCATGTACGGCACCGACGAGCAGAAGCAGCGCTGGCTGGTCCCGCTGATGAACCAGGAGATCTGGTCGGCGTACTCGATGACCGAGCCCCAGGGCGGCTCCGACCCGAACCTGTTCAAGACCAGCGCCGTGCGCGACGGCGAGGAGTGGGTCATCAACGGCGAGAAGTGGTTCACGAGCGCCGGGCGCTACGCCGACATCCTCTTCGTCATGACCACGAGCGGCATGTTCGTGGTGCCGAAGGAGACGCCTGGCGTCGAGTTCGTCGAGGGCGGGCCCCGAGCCCACTCCCACATCCGCTACAACGACGTGCGCATCCCCCTCGACCACCTGCTCGGTCCCGAGGACGGCGCCAAGGTGCTCGCCCAACGACGGCTCGGTGGCGGCCGGATCCACCACGCCATGCGCTCCATCGCCCAGTGCCGCCTCGCCTTCGACATGATGTGCGAGCGGGCGCTCAGCCGTGAGGCCCACGGCAAGGTGATCTCCGACCACCAGATGGTCCAGGAGGCGATCGCCGACTCCTACGCCGACATCAACCAGCTCCGGCTGCTCGTGCTCTGGACCGCGTGGACGATCGACAACTCGAGCACCCAGGAGGCACGCACCCAGATCGCCGCGTGCAAGTACACCTGCGCCAAGGTGTTGAAGGACGTGGCCTACCGGGCCATCCACATCTACGGCTCGCTCGGCACCACCGACCTCACGCCGCTCCAGGCCATGTGGGCGGGCTCGCCCACCATGAGCGTGATGGACGGGGTGGACGAGGTCCACAAGGTCACCGTCGCCCGCAACGTGTTGAAGGGCTACCGCCCCCACGAGGGCCTCTGGCCGACCGAGTACTACCCCCACAAGCGGGCCGCTGCCCGGGAGAAGTTCGAGCCGCTCCTGGCCGACGACCCCGACCTGCGCCGCTACGCCGACGGCATGGTGAAGTACCTCGCCGGGCGGCACTGAATCTCTTCGCCAGCGATGATCCGCTGGCGGGTCAGGTCGGCTTGTAGAGGTCCCTCGTCACCTCGTCGACGAGGTGGGTGACGACGGTGTGCTCGAGGGTGCCCGTCGCCGCCAGCTCGGTGAACGCAGGCACGGGGTCGGGGTCGGAGAACAGCCGGTCGTCGCCGAGGTCGGCAGGCCGACCGGTCGGGTCGACCACCCACCACGACGCCTCGAGGGCGATGCCGTTGTTGTCGCTGAAGTAGATCGACCGCATGATCCCGTGGTCGATGACGTCGGTGACCTCGCAGCCGTGCTCCTTCAGCCGGTGCTGTAGCCGGAGCAGTGCGTCCTCGTCGGCGAGGTGCAGCGAGAGGTGGTCGAACTGCGACGCCTGGGGGAACGGGACGCCCGCCGGCTTGGCGTACGTGTCGACCTGCTGGCCCTTGTACTCGAAGAAGGCGATCGTGCAGCCCGGTGCGAAGTCGAAGAAGTAGTGCCGGAACGCCGGCGTGGCGAGGGTGACCACGAGCCGGGCGCCGAGCACCCCGTGGTAGAAGCGCACCGTCGCGTCCATGTCGACGGTGACGAGCGCCAGGTGGTGCACGCCTCGCCAGTGGACCTCGTTCACCTCGGTGCTCATGCCGCTGAGGCTACGAGGGCACCACAGGCTTCGCACTCGTTTGCGAGCCGGAGCGCTTGCGCGCGTACATCGCAGCATCGGCCTCGTCGAGGAGCGTGTCGGCGGTCGAGCGGCTGTCACCCATCGCGAGTCCGATGCTCGCACCGATCGAGATCGTCGACCCGTTGAGCTCGATCGGTGGGGTGAGGGCGGCCTCGACCCGGCGGACGACGGTGGCGGCGGTGAGGTCGTCGGTGGCGTCGAGGACGATCGCGAACTCGTCCCCGCCGAGGCGAGCTGCGGTGTCGCCCTCCCGGATGCACCCTGCGAGACGGCGCCCGACCTCGACGAGCAGCTGGTCGCCGGCGCGGTGGCCGAGCCGGTCGTTGACGTGCTTGAAGTCGTCGAGATCGAGGTAGAGGAGCGCGATCTCCCCCTTGCGGCGCTTGCACGAGGCGACGGCATGACGGAGCCGGTCGAGGAGCAGGACGCGGTTCGGGAGACCGGTCAGCGAGTCGTGCGTCGCGCCGTGGGTCAGCCGGTCCGCCCGCGAGGCCGCCGAGACGGCCATCCCGACGAGGGTGGCTGCCCGAGCGACGACGGCGCCCGCGGCCCCGTCGGTGGGTGCGGGCAGCTCGACGGTGACCCGGGCCACGTGCTCGCCGCTGATGGCCACCGTCGCTGCGCTCGTCCGGTCGGTGTGAGCGATCGTCGAGACGACCTCCCCGACCTCGATGCGACAGGTCCCGTCCGTGCGGCGCTCGACCATGGCGACGATGGCGTGCAGCACGTCGGGGAGCGGCAACCCGCAGGCCATTGCCACCAGCACCTCGTGCTCGGCCGCAAGGGCGCGCTCGTCTGCCGGGGCCACGACGACACCCTTCGCCGTACGCGTGCCTCAGACCTGTGTCCGAGATGACCCGTTGCTGCCCCGCTGATCACGTCTCGCCTCTCGTGACAGGCCTCAGGCGGCCGCCGACAGCCCGAGGAACGGCAAGGTCCCCAGCGCCTCGTACCGCGTGTCTGCCTCCACGAGGTCGCCGAGGCGGCGACGGGTGCGGGAGACGATCTGGCGGACGTTGTCGGGTTGGAGGCCCGTGGCGTCGGCGACGGTGCGGGACGGCGACGGGTCGCCCGAGGACTGCTGCACCGTGAACAGCAGCACCACTCGAAGGTCCCGCGCCGACACCACCGAGGACAGTGCGTCGAGCAGCAGCGCCGCCATCGGCTCGCGGCGGGCGAGGCGGGCGAGGGCCACCTCGTCGGGGACGTCCTCCTCGTCGATCTGATGGAGCTCGACCTGCTCGTCGTGACGCTCGTCCTCGTACGCCGAGGCGTACTGGCCGACGTAACGGCTGACGATGGTCGTCACCCGGCGACCGGCCCACACCCAGGGCAGGGCGCCGCCGGCCGGATCCCAGGAGCGGGAGAGCGGGAGCAGCGCCATGCACACGTCGAGGGCGAGGGCGTCGAGGTCCTCAGTCGTCAGGTGCGTGGCGTGCAGCCCGCGTGCGACCCGGGCGACGCTGCCTCGCACCGCGTCACCGACCTCGGCGTACAGCTCGAACGCCGCCGCCCTGTCACCCTCCGACATGCGGCCCATCAGGGCCGCCACCGCACTTCGCTCTCGACCGTCCACTGGTCGCCTCCCTCCGGCAACGATTCGAACGAAGAGTGACGGGTGCCTGTAGCAGTGACGTCGGGGGGGTCCACCACGGCAGCGAGCGTTCCTGCTACAGGCGCCTGGGACGGTGTGAGCAGACGACACGGCGTCGTCGAGATCGCTCCCCGAGGAGACACCGATGGCCACCGGCACCCGCTCTGCCCAGCGCCCGCTGGGGCGCACGCTCCACCTGCTCGACGTCGAGAACCTGGCCGGCGGCACCGCGGCCGGCCCCGACGCGATCGCGCCGTCCTTCGCCGCCTACCGGGCAACCGTGCGGGTCGCCCCTGGCGACCACGTGGTGCTCGGCACGGGCCCGACCTTCGCCTGCGCCGCCGGCGCCGCCTGGCCTGGAGCCCGCCTCCGGGTCGGCCACGGCCTCGATGGTGCCGACCTCGCGCTCCTCGACGACGTCGACACCGCCTTCGCCGCTTCCCACTACGACCGGGTCGTGATCGGCAGCGGCGACCACCTCTTCTGCCCGCTCGCCTCGGCGTTGCGGGCACACGGCCTCGCCGTCATCGTCGTCGCCAGAGACGGCTCGGTGAGCCGAGACCTCCGCCGTCTCGCCCTGTTCCGCCCGCTGGTCGGCGTGGAGGCCGTCACCCTGGCGGCGTGACGCCAGTCGTACCACAGATACGTGGTACGGTCGTGTCGTGAAGCGGACCGATGCCATCCACCGGATCAGCGAGCTCCTCGACAGCGAGGACGTGACGACGACGAACACTTCGATGCGGATCCCGAAGGCGCTGCAGGCATCCGCCTCGCTGGCGGTGCGGGAGCTCGGTGCCGCCACCTCTACCACCGCCCTCACCGCCTCGGCCCTCCGGTTGCGGCTCGAGGCCATCGTCGTCCAGGCGGTGCTCGACGACCACTACGACCAGCATCCCGAAGCCCGAGCCACGCTCGCCGAGCTCGCGCTCGCCGCCGCCGAGCTCGATGGCCACCCGCTCGCAGGTGATCCCGAGCGACTCCGCCGGGCGGCCGCCGAGATCATCGAGCGCCACCCCGACGCCGATGCCGACGACGTGCTGCTCTGGGCGGAGGCGCAGGCGGTTCGGTTCTCCGCATGAGCCACCTCGTGCTCCTGGACAACGAGGCGGTGCAGGCACTCGGCACACCTGACCACCCGAAGCACCGGCGGGTCCTGAGCCACCTGCAGGTCGTCGCCCAGCGCACGCGCCGTGGCGAGGCGGTGCGGGTCGAGGTCCCGACGACGGTGCGGGTCGAGGCCGGCTGGGACCGGAGCGCACCCACCTGGGCGCTGGCCAACCGGCTCCGCATCGCCGATGCCGTCCTCGATGGCACGCACGCCGACGTCGCCGCCGGGATCCGGGACGAGGTCGCAGTCTCGGTCACCGACGCCCACCTCGGCGCGGCCATGCGCTCGACGCCGCGGGAGCGGGTCACGGTCATCACGAGCGACCCTGGTGACATGCGGGCGGTGGCGGGGACGAAGAGCGTCACGGTCGTCACCATCTGATCGACCCCGCCGTCGTCGCCGGCGGGCGGGTCGTCCTACGCTGCGGGCTCGTGACGGAGCCAAGGGCTGAGCGACCGGACATGGCCGGCTACGGGGTGCGGCCCGAGACGTGGGACCCGCTGCCGTGGTCGTGGGCGGCGGAGCGCCTCGTCCCGAACGCGTCGTACTGGGTCGTCACCGTCTCGGGCGCCGGGCGCCCCCACGCCCTGCCGGTGTGGGGGGTGTGGGACGACGACGAGCACCGCTTCGCGTTCAGCTGCTCGCCCGACGCCCGCAAGGCCCGGAACTTGGCGCAGAACCCGAGGGTGGTCGTCACCGTCGACGACACCGTCGAGTGCGTGTCGGTCGAGGGCGCCGCCGCCCCCGTCGACGACGCCGACCGCACCTCGGTCTGGGTGGAGCGCTACCTGGCCAAGTACCAGCCCGCCTCTCCCGACCTCAGCGCCGAGTTCATCGCCGCCAACCTCCTCGTCGAGGTGGTCCCCGAGCGCGCCTTCGGCGTCATCGAGCGCGCCGACGAGTTCGCCACCCGCGCGACCCGCTGGGTCTTCTGACGCCCCCAGCCGCGCCAGTCCTCAGGGCAGCTGCCAGAACGGGCTGTCGAGGCCGAGGTCGTCGAGGATCGCCTGGTTCTCGTCGCGGGTGTGCGGCCGCCAGTCGGGCGAGAGGCGGTCGCCCCACCAGCGGTGGGCGAGGGCGCACAGCTGCGCCACGGTGATCGTCATGCCCGGCTCACGGGCACCGAGCCAGCGCACGACGTGCTCCTCCGACCGGAAGAGGTTCATCGTCGCTCACGTGAAGCCGATGTCCTCCCACCACGAGTCCGCCGGCACCAGGCAGTGGAAGAGCAGGGTCTCGTCGTCGGGCCAGCCGTCGACGATCTCCACCGCCACCGGGTCGGCGCAGTCCGGGCAGCTGGTCTCGATCCGCCCGTCGGTGTGGAGCGCGGCGCAGATGCCGACGGCGTCCCACGCGCAGCTCGCGTACCACCACCGGTCGAGCGCCCGGACCCGGTGGGCGGTCGGCACCGCCGAGAACGGGTTCACCATGCGCAGCTCGTCCACGTCGTCGTGCAGCACGAGGGCGTGGGAGTCGTGGAGCCGGCGCCAGCCCTCCCGCACGTCCTCGACCTGCCGGTCGAGCGCCTCCGCCACCTCCTCGGCGACGGGTGCAGCCCCGAGCTCCACGAACAGCCGGTACGTCGCCCGGCGCACCTGAAGGTCAGCGTCGTCCACGTCGCCGATCGTCCCACAACGCCCTCGGCCGCCGCCGGGTGCGCGGCCTACCGGTACTCGGCCAGCAACCGCCGAGCTGCCTGCGCCCCGAGATCGCGCAGCTCGGGGGGCTCCACCACCCGGGCGTCGGGGCCGACCCTTAGGAGCAGCCGCTCCAGCCAGGCGGTGCCGAGCAGGTCGACGTGCACGGTGAGGCGGCCGTCTGCCTCCTCCCACTCGAGCGGGTAGGCCTCGACCACCCAGCGGGCCGAGACCGGCAGGTCGAGCACGACGTGGGTGGCGTCCGCACCGGGGTCGAAGATGCCGTCGGGCGGGTCCGCCCGCACCGGCTCGAACCGCTGCCCGGTCTCCTCGAGGTGCTGGATGCGGTCGATGCGGAACCGGCGCTCGCCGCCACGCAGAAGGCACTGCGCAGCCACGTACCACCTGCCCCGGCGCTGGTACGTCACGTGCGGCTCGATGGCCCGCTCGGTGACGGTGTCGCGCCAGGCGGCGTAGTACTCGATGTGCAAGGTGCGCCCCTCCTCCACCGCCCGGCGAACCTCGGGCAGGGCGGGCGGCGACTGCAGGTCGACGGCGAGGCCGGTGCCGTCGCCGAGCACCGTCGAGAGCTTCGCCAGCGCCCGGGCGAGCGGTCCCTCCGCCTCGGCGCCCCTCACCCCCAGGAGGGCGCGGCCGGCGGTGAGGAGCGAGAAGCCCTGCGAGGGCGTGAGCCTGGGCGGGCGCGACAGGTACGGCTGGGGGTGGGCGACGACGTCGTCCTCCTCGAGCGTGACCTCGACGAGGCACCCCCCGGTGTAGGGGGGCACGCCGAGCATGCCGACGAGCAGCACGTCGGCCTCGGCCTGGGCGCGGGTGATGTCGAATGCGTCGGCGAGCTCGTCGAGGGGGACGCGGCGCCTGGCGGTGAGCCACGGCACCATGACGAGCAGCCGGCTGAGCCGATCGACCGCAGGAGCGGGCGGCATCAGGTCCCCTCCCCCGCCATCGCCTCGAGCCACCCGGTGACGACCTCGACGAGCTCGGGCGGATCGAGGACCCGGGCGTGGTCGAGGAACCCGAACAGCCAGGAGCGCAGGCCGGCGGGGTTGAGGACCGGGATGGCCACGACCACGGTGCCGTCGGTCCGCCGCTCGCGCACGGCCGCCTCGCCGACCTCGCGCACGACGCGCGATGCCATCACCCGGTCGACCTCGATCGTCGCCTCCACCGCCTCCCCGGGCGCCAGGGCGTACGGCTGCTCGGGGAGGGCACGGGCGGGGTCGTAGGACGCAGGTACGTCGAAGGCTGCCGCGTCGCCCGGCTCGATCGCACCGGCGATCCGGTCGACCCGGAAGCTGCGGGGCGCGTCACGGGTCCGGTCGTGGCCGACGAGGTACCAGAAGGCGTCTCGGCACAGGAGGCCGTACGGCTCGAAGGCACGGTCCACGCCGTCGTAGGCGAAGGAGAGCAGGCGCCGGGCCCGCACCGCCTCGTACAGGGCGGGGAGGCGCGGGTCGGCGGGCAGGGCGACGAGGGCGGGACCGTCGGCGCCGGCCGCCCCGACCTTCAGCAACGCCTCGTCCGGGTCGTCGCCCTCGAAGCGCACGGCGCTGGCGGCGACGTTGAGGGCGACCGCCTCCTCCTCGTCGAGGCCGAGGTCGGGCAGGTAGTGGCGGGCCGGGTCGATCCAGTACCTCGCCTCGGCGCCCTCACCGGACGTGACGACCTCGATCCCCTCCGCCCGCAGGTCGCTCTTGTCCCGCTCGAACTGGACCCGGGCGGACGGGAAGGCCGGCGGGTAGCCGGGCACCTCGTGCACGATCGTCACGAGCGGCACCGGCTGCGGCGAGTCGAGCAGCATCGCCACGACGTTCAAGAGCCGCTCCACCTTGCTGACCGTCGCCGCCGCCACCCCCCGATGGTGGCAGGACCGACGAGGCGGCGCGCTCTCGGCCGGTGCGAGCCCGGCACGACCCGACCACATCCTCTGGGGATGGACGATGCCCTGCATCGGAGGAGCTGTCGCTGGAGCGCCTACGAGATCGCGCGAGAGGAGAGCAGGTGGCGGTGGTTCGCAACGGGACCGTGCAGCGGCACCACGTGGACGATGTCACCATCCACGTCCGCGACCCTCGCAACGGCGCGCACGTCGCCGGAGCCGACGAGGACGTGGGCGCCAGGGACGATCCGATCCGGTTCGGCTGCGGCATCCAGGAACGCCCACGGCAGTCCCGTGTCGTCCTGGCTGTTGAGGTCAACGACGAGGTCCAGCTGTTCCATCAGCGCCCCCTCTCCACGGGCTCATGGTACGGGTTGGGGCGTCTTTCGTGTCTCGATCTTGCGAGCGTGGTGAGGCCGGCTTCGAGGTCTGTGAACGCCAGCGTGACGTGCGGGCTGCGAAATGTGGGCACGACTTCGACCGACAGCGCCCGTAGGGCACCGGGCCTGTAGATGCGGAGCACGGGGTAGCGCTCGAGCACCGTGGCCGCGAGCTCGTCGAAGTCGGCGTCCTCCACAGCGTGGAAGGCGGAGAGCCCGTAGCGCTCCCAATCGGGAAAGCGACGGAGAAACGCCTCGGCCTGACGTCGGTCGGTCGTCTCTCCGCCATCGTCCCCTCTGACGATGATCCCCTCGGGGTCCGTCGGCAGAGGACGCCCACGTACCCGTGGGATGCGTGCACCGCTCGTCATCAGTGCTCACACGTCGTTCATCACGAGCGGGCACTGACACGGTCCGGCGTTGC
>JBBSLC010000006.1:0-35155 GCA_038255685.1 Acidimicrobiales bacterium
CGTGGAGCAGCGTCGACTCGATGTCGGCTCGCCGGGGCGACGCCTCGACGATGCGGGTGACCTCCTCGGTCACCGCGTCGGCCACGGCCTCGTCCCAGGTGATGAGCCAGGCGAGGCCGTCGGGGCCGTGCTCGGCCTGGACGACGACGTCGATGGCGGCGTAGGCGACAGGGCTCGACCCGTCGGCGATCACCACGACCTCGGACGGGCCGGCGAAGCTCGACGGCACGCCGACGATGCCGGCGCCGGCGACCTCGCGCTTGGCCACGGCCACGTAGACGTTGCCCGGCCCGACGATCACGTCCACGGCGGGGACGGACTCGGTGCCGTAGGCCATCGCCGCGACGGCCTGGGCGCCACCGATGCGGAAGACCCGGTCGACGCCGGCGATGGCGGCGGCGGCGAGCACCTCGTCGGGGACCGTCCCGTCGGGGCCGGGGGGGACGCACAGCACGACCTCGGCGACGCCGGCGACCTTTGCCGGGATCACCGTCATGAGCACCGTCGAGGGGTACGTGGCCCGCCCACCTGGCACGTAGCAGCCGGCGCGGTCGACGGGGCGGCGCAGGTCCCGGACGAGGATGCCGTCCCGCTCGTGGACGACCTCGGGCGCGACGCTGGCCCGCTGGTAGGCCTCGATCCGCTCGGCGGCGGCCTCCAGTGCGTGGCGCAGGGAAGTGGGGATGGCGTCGAGCGCCACCTTCCACGCTGCGTGGGGGACCTCGAGGTCGTCGATGGCCACCTTGTCGAAGCGCTCGGTGCAGGCACGCACCGCGGCGTCGCCACCTTCCCGGACCTCGGCCAGGATGGCCCGGACGGCGGCGACGGGGCCCTCGCCGAGCGCAGGGGGCCGAGGCAACACGGCGGACAGCTCGTCGGTGACGCCACGGAGGTCGAGCCTGGTCAGCATGGCCGGAGGAGCCTACCGGCGGGACCTGACGTGACCGGAACCGGTTCTCGGGGAGACTCCCCCCATGAACGAAGGCCCCCAGCTCTCCTCCATCGCGTCGGCGCTCTCCGAGCTGACGGACCGGCTCTCGGCCATCGCCGAGTCGCTGCACGGCACCGAGCGGGAGGACGTCGCGAGCGCGCTGTTCGAGGTCGAGCGGGCGCTCGTGACCGGGAGCCGGCGCCTGGAGGCAGTGCTCCGCACCCTCCGCTGAGGCCCGCAGGCCGTGACCGGGCGCGCCGACGGCGCCCCGAGGGGCGCCGTCAACGGGCGAATCGGTCGGCGGGGACCGACTCAGCCTGCCAGGTGGCGGGACCTGGCCTTGCCCGACCGAACCACGCCGGCTCTCACTTTGTTCCCGGTGGGGCGAGAGACCTGGAACGCCGACGGGCAGATGTCGTTGAGCACGCAGGCATCGCACCTCGGCGACCGTGCTGCGCACACCTGGCGGCCGTGGAGGATGAGCCGCAGGCTGAGGGCGCCGCGCGCAGCCGCTGGCACCATCGCGCCGAGGGCGTGCTCCACCTTCACGGGGTCGACCTCCTCGGTCAGCCCCAGCCGAGCGCTCAGGCGCAGCACGTGGGTGTCCACGGGGAGGCCGGGTCGGCCGAGGGCGACGCTGCGGACCACGTTCGCCGTCTTGCGTCCGACGCCGGGCAGCGTGACGAGGTCTTCGATGGCGGCGGGCACCTCGCCGTCGAAGCGCCCCACGAGCGCAGCCGCCATGCCGATCAGGCTCTTGGCCTTCTGGCGGAAGAAGCCGGTGGCGTGGATGAGCGCCTCGACCTCGGCCGGGTCGGCGGCCGCGAGGTCCTGCGGGGTGGGAAACCGCTCGAAGAGCGCAGGGGTCGTCAGGTTCACGCGCACGTCGGTCGTCTGCGCGGAGAGGATCGTGGCGGCGAGCAGCTGGAAGGGGTCGGCGAAGTCGAGCTCGCACAGCTCGGCAGGCGCACCCGGGTGCTCGTCCGCCAGCCGCGCGGCCACTGCCCTCGCCCGACCCGCTGGCGTCCTCGGCCGACCCATGGAGGGAGGGTAGGCGCCTTCAACTCCGGTCCTGACCTGCCGATGGAGGAGGAGGGGCACGCCAGAGCGAGGTGGAGACGATGGCTTGGTGGCAGGTGGGTGTTGCGTCCAACGGCGCGCTGCTGCTCGCGTACCTGGCCATCTCGTGGACGATCCTCGCCGGGCTCGCACGGTCGGGCAGGTTCGGGTCGAACCCGTTGGCGCTCGCCACCGGGCTGATCTTCTTCACGTGCGGGGTGGGCCACGGCCTGCACCTCGAGCACCTCCTGCTCGGCGACGCCGCGGCACGGGCGGCGCACGACTGGCACCTCGGCATCTGGGACCTCGGCACCGCCGCCATCGGCGTCTGGTACTGGACGCTCCGCAGCCGCTTCCCGGCCCTCGTCCGCGGCGCCGCCCTCTTCGACGACCTGCAGGAGCGACGACGCCAGGCCTTCGGGATCCACGATCAGATCGTGCAGGGGATCGCCACCGCGAAGCTCGCCATCGAGGTCGGCGACACCGACCACGGGCTGGCGGTGCTGGAAGCCACGCTCGCCTCCTCCCGCCGGATCATCACCACCCTCCTCGTGGATGACACGTCAGACGCCGCGCTCGCCCCCGGTGGGCTCCGCCAGCCAGGCGTGGTGCCGACGGAGGCGTCGGGCGCGTGAACAGCACCATGGTGGCCACGTGCCGCGTCATGCTCGTGGACGACGTGGCGGACCTCCGGCGGCTCGTCCGCCTCGTGCTCGAGCGCTCCGGTGACTTCACCGTGGTGGCGGAAGCCGGCGACGGCGCCGAGGCGATCAGCCTCGCCTCGGAGCACCAGCCCGACCTCGTCCTGCTCGACCTCTCGATGCCGGGCATGGACGGGCTCGAGGCGCTGCCCCTCCTCCGGGAGGCGACACCGAGCGCGACGATCGCCATCCTGTCCGGGTTCGAGGAGTCACAGGTGGCGGCGAGCGCGCTCGCCCTCGGTGCGGCCGCCTACCTGCAGAAGGGCCTCTCCCCCGACGCACTCCTCGCTCGGGTGCGCGAGGTCGTCGACGGCGCCACACGACAAGGCGGCGCGCGCGCCGCAGAGGCGGTCGGAGACGTCGCTGCCACGGAGCCCCCGCGCCTCTCGGATGCCGACCTGGTGCGCATCGCCGCCCACGACCTGCGGGGGCCGGTCGCCGTCATCGCCGGCTTCGGCGAGACGCTGACGGCGAGCTGGGATCGCCTGGAGGACGCCGAGCGGCGGGCGACGGTCGGCCGGATGGTCACCCAGGCGCGGGTCCTCCACACGATGTGCGACAACCTGCTCGCCGCCCACCTGGCGGCGGCAGGTGAGGTCGACGTCGATCTCACGGTCGAGCAGCCAGCGGCGCTGCTGGACCGCATGGTGGAGCTGCTCCGGCCGATCGCCGGTGCACGTGCCCTCACCCTGGTCGTCCCCCCCGACCTGCCTGTCGTGCTCGTCGACGGAGAACGGCTGCGCCAGGTGCTGGCCAACCTCATCCTGAACGCGGTCCGGTTCGCCCCCGCCGACGAGGAGATCCAGCTCGCCGCGCGGGCCAGTGTCGGTGGGGTGGTCTTCGAGGTCGCCGATCGTGGTCCCGGGATCCCACCGGCCGACCGGCAGCGCGTCTTCCAGAAGGACGTGCGCCTCTCCACCGGGGGGTCTGGCACCGGTCTCGGACTCTTCATCTGCTCCACGTTCGTGGGAGCGATGGGCGGCCGCACCTGGGTCGAGGACCGCGATGGCGGCGGCACCCGGATCTGCTGCTGGCTCCCCTCGCCCTGACGCCGTCACCCGACCACGTCAAGGGCACCTGGGTAGCGTGCACCGGTGCGACGCCTCGAGATCAAGCGGCAGCTGGCCGTCGACGACCTCGAGGCGGTCTCCCACCTGCTCGAGCTCGCTGAAGCGGCCGACGGTCACCCTCCCGTCGACGAGCACCGCTGGCTCGACATGGCCCAGGGTGGGCGGGAGGCCTTCGCCGCCCTCGTGGCCTGGGAGCCGGGCCACGGCCACCCCGTTGCCTACGCCCAGGTGTCGCGGGGGCTCCACAGCTGGGCGCTCGACCTCGTGATCGACCCGCACCACCGCTACGACGCGCTCGCCATCGGGCCGGAGATGCTCCACGCCGCCCTCGACGTGGTGAAGGGCGAGGGTGGCGGCCACGTCCACTGGTGGGTCCACCAGCCAGCGGTCGCCCACGACCAGATGGCGGCGGCAGCGGGCCTCGGACGGGGGCGCGACCTGCTCCAGCTGCAGCGGTCGCTGCCGCTCGACGACGCACCACCCGACCTCGCCCTGCGGCCGTTCGTGCCCGGCCAGGACGAGCGGGCCTGGCTCGACGTGAACAACCGTGCCTTCGCCTGGCACCCCGAGCAGGGCGACTGGGATCTCGACACCCTCCGACGCCGCTTCACCGAGCCCTGGTTCGACCCGGCGGGGTTCCTCCTCCACGAGCGCGACGGCGTCCTCGCCGGCTTCTGCTGGACGAAGGTCCACGTCGACCACGACCCGCCCCTCGGCGAGATCTACGTGATCGCCGTCGATCCTGGCCACCAGGGCCTCGGGCTCGGGCGGGACCTCGTCGTCGCCGGCCTGGCGTGGCTCCACGGGCGTGGCCTGCAGCACGGGATGCTCTACGTGGATGCTGCCAACACCGCTGCGGTCACGCTCTACGAGCGGCTCGGGTTCACCACCGACCACGTCGACCGGGCCTACGTGGGCGACGTCGGCCCCTGACCCGGGGAGGGGCCTCAGCCCCCGAGCGCGCCGACCCCGACGAGGTTGCCGAGCACCCAGGTCACCAGCGCGGCGAACGTGGCGATCCCTGCCTGGCGCAGGGCCGACCGGATGGCACTGCGCCCGGTGAAGTGGGCGAGCGCGACGCCGACGGCGAGGGCAGCGACCACGGCGAGCACAACGGATGCGACGACCGCACCCGTACCGGTCGTGAAGAACCAGGGGGCGAGGGGGACGATCGCACCGGCCACGAAGGCGACGAAGGACGACGCCGCCGCGCCCCAGGGTGAGCCGAGGCCCTCGGGGTCGATCCCGAGCTCCTCGCGGGCGTGCGTCTGCAGCGCCAGCTCGGGATCGCTCATGAGGTGCTCGGCGAGGGAGGTCGCCTGGTCCTCGTCCATGCCTCGGGAGCGGTAGAGCTGGGTCAGCTCCTGGGTCTCGTGCAGCGGGTTGCGGACCAGCTCGATGCGCTCGATCTCGAGCTCTCGCTCGAGCAGCTCGGACTGGGCGCGCATGGACACGTACTCGCCGGCCGCCATCGACACGGCACCACCGATGAGGCCGACGAGGCCGGCGAGGCGCACGAAGCCGGCACCGGGGCTCGCGCCGGCGACCCCGAGGACCAGTGCGACGTTGGAGACGAGGCCGTCGTTGACGCCGAAGACCGCAGCCCGAGCGCTCCCGCCTTGGATGTCGCGGTGGTGGTGCTCAGGTGACGGGGGGTGGATCACCTCGGCGTTGCCGGCAGCGGACACGTCAGCCTCCATGGCAGCGACGGTACCGGCCTCCCCTGGCTTCTGGTGGACCTGGGCCTGGCCCGTAGCCTCGGGTGGTGCCCACCCGCTACGACGCCGCGCCCGAGGACCTCGCTGCTGCGCTCGGCGACCAGCCCGCCTACCGGGCCCGTCAGGTGTGGGACGGGCTCTACCGTCGGGCCATCGAGCCGGCGGAGATGACCGATCTCCCGCTCGACCTGCGCACCCGGCTCGACCAGGCGCTCCCCCTCGCCCTCGAGCCCGAGCTCGTCTCGGAGGCCGACGGCGGCGACACCGTCAAGTGGCTCTGGAAGCTCCACGACGGCGCCCTCGTCGAGACGGTGCTCATGCACTACGCCGAGCGCTCGACGGTGTGCGTCTCCTCCCAGGCCGGCTGCGCGATGGGCTGCGGCTTCTGCGCCACCGGTCAAGCCGGCTTCGAAAGACACCTCACGACCGGGGAGATCGTCGAGCAGGTCGTCCGGGCCGTGCAGCGGGCCCGGCCCCGGCGGCTCTCCAACGTCGTGTTCATGGGCATGGGCGAGCCGATGGCGAACCTCGATCGCGTCATCCCCGCCCTCCACCGGCTCCACGACGACGTCGGCATCTCCGCCCGTCACCTCACCGTCTCGACCGTCGGCCTCGTCCCCGGCATCGAGCGCCTGGCGACGACCGAGCTGCCGGTGAACCTGGCGGTGTCGCTGCACGCAGCGAACGACGCGCTGCGCGACGAGCTCGTGCCGATCAACCGCCGTCACCCGCTCGACGCCCTCATGGCTGCGTGCCGCGGGTGGTTCGAGACCACGGGGCGCCGCGTCTCCTTCGAGTGGGCGCTCATCGCCGGCGTGAACGACCGCCCCGTCGACGTCCGCGAGCTCGCCGACCGGGCACGCGACGTGCGCGCCCACGTGAACCTCATCCCGCTCAACCCGACCCCCGGCTACGCCACGCCCGGCACCCCCCCGGCCGGGGTCGCCCGGTTCAAGGACGGTCTCGTGGCCCTCGGGGTCAACGCCACCGTGCGCCGCAACCGGGGCACCGGCATCGACGCCGCCTGCGGCCAGCTCCGCGCCGGCCACGAGGTCAAGATCGGCCGACGCCGCCGCTGAGGGCGCGAGGGCGCACCCAGAGCCTGACCCTCAGCGCACCAGCACGGTCCGCCCCGCTGTCGTTCGGATCGCATCCGTGAGGACCTCGTCGGCTCGCACGACCGCCCCGGGCCACAGCACGCACCGGACGGCTTCGCCGAGGACCTCGGCACCCTCCCCCACCACCGTGTCGCCACCCGAGGCGAGCAGGTTCGCGGCCAGGTAGGACGACGGCGTCCCGCAGTCGACGAACCTCGCTGCCGTGCCCACGACCTCGAGGCGACCGAGAGCGTCGAGGGCGCGCCAGCACACCTCGTAGAGCCCGCTCGGCGTGATCGGCAGCGGGGCGATCGCCCACGCCGGCAGGACGGACCCGATGACGCGCGGGCGCCGGGCGAGCCGACCACCTCCCTCCCCGGCCACCAGCACCCGCACCACGTCGCCCGACCAGCCATCGGTCATCGCCGCCACGTCGGCCTCGTGCCAGACATCAGCGTTGACCACGAGCGCACCGCGCCCGTCGAGCCAGTGACGCAGGTTCGCCACCGCACCTGCGGTCCCGAGCGCCTCGGGACCCTCGACAGACAGGTGGGCACCGTCGCCGACGTGGGCGACGACGGCATCGGCGCCGTGGTGGGCGTTGACCGCGATGCGATCGGCGCCGGCACCGACCACCGCCCCCACCGCCGCAAGGGCATGGTCGAGGAGCGGCAGACCGGCGACGGGGCACAGCGCCTTGGGCCGCTCGAAGGTGAGCGGCGCCAACCGGGACCCGGCTCCAGCAGCCAGGACGATCGCTGCCAGACTGTCAGCCATGGAGACCCGCCGGTTCACGAACCCGTCGCAGCCCCAGACGCTGCAGATCGCGGTGTTCCTGCTCTACTTCCGCGCCGCCTTCGGCATCCTGTTCAGCGGGTTCAACCCGCTGTTCGTGCTCGTGGCCATCGGACAGGCGGCGGGCGCCTACGGGATCGCCAACGAGAAGAGGTGGGGCTACACGCTCGGCGTCGCCATGGCCTTCGCTCCCGCTGCGCTGCGGATCCTCTTCTTCGGGCCGGGTGCCCTGCTCAGCCGGGACCCGATCGGCCTGCTGTTCGAGATCGCCCTCATCGCGCTGCTCCTGCACCCGCAGAGCAAGGACTACCAGCGGCTCTGGTTCTCCTAGGGGCTGGTCTCCTCGCCCCGGCATCGCCTCGGTCTAGCCGCTCCCAGGAGCGGTCTAGGTTCGACGAGGTGGGGTCGTTCAACCTTGCTGACCTGCTCGAGTCGGTGGTGGCGGCGGTCGGCGACCGCGACGCGATCGTGTGCCCCGCTTCCGACACCGAGCCCGAGCGGCGCGTCACCTACCGGGAGCTCGGCGAACGAGCCGACCGGCTCGCCCACGTCCTCGCCGGCCTCGGCGTCGGTCGCGACGATGCGGTCGGCGTCGCGCTGCGCAACGGCAACGAGCACCTCGAGGCGCTGCTCGCCTGCTTCAAGCTGCGGGCGGTACCGGTCAACCTGAACCACCGCGCCGTCGCCCCTGAGCTCAGTGCGGTGCTCGGCCACTGCGGGGCGAGGGTGATCCTGCACGATCCCGACCTCACGCCGGTCCTCACGACCGCAGCACCCGCCCTCACCCTCCTCGCCCGGGGCACGGCGTGGGAGGGCGCACTCGCCGCCGCCCCCGCCGAACCCGTGCATCGCTCCCGCTCGGGCGAGGACCGCTACGTCCTCTACACCGGCGGCACGACCGGAGGGCCGAAGGGCGTGGTGTGGACCCACGAGGAGCTGTTCTTCGCTGCCCTCGGAGGTGGGGCGCCGGGCGGCGACCCGGTCGAGGACCCCGACGAGGTCGCCGTGGCGGCTGTGCGGGGTCGGACCCGTTGCCTCCCGGCGAGCCCCTTCATGCACGGCACCGGGCAGTGGATGGCGCTGACCACCCTGCTCGGCGGCGGGACCGTCGTCGCGCTGCGGGACGCCCGCTTCGATCCGGACCGCCTGCTCGACGTCGTCGCTCGCGAGGCGGTGACGTTCCTCGTCATCGTTGGTGACGCCTTCGGCCGCCCGCTCGTCGACGCGCTCGAGCGGCGAGCGGACACCCAGGACCTCTCGTCGCTGAACGTCATCCTCTCAGGCGGTGCGACCCTCTCGCCGAGCACCAAGGCGGATCTGCTGCGCCTCGTGCCGTGGGCGATGGTGGTGGACGGGTTCGGTGCGTCGGAGACCGGCGGGCAGGGACAGCGGGTGAGCTACCCGGGCTCGGCCCCCGACCCGGGCGACCGCTTCACGATGGGCGCTGACACCGTGGTGGTCGACGACGACCTCGTCCCGCTCACCGCCGGCGACGGTCAGGTCGGCTGGCTCGCCCGTCGGGGTCGCGTGCCTCTCGGCTACCTCGGTGACCCCGCCGGGACGGCTCGCACCTTCCCGGTGGTCGACGGCACCCGCTGGGCCCTCCCGGGTGATCGGGCGTCGATCGATGCCGACGGGTCGATCGTCGTGCTCGGACGAGGCGCGACCACGATCAACACCGGTGGCGAGAAGGTGCACGCAGAGGAGGTCGAGTCCGTCCTGCGATCACACCCCGCCGTCCTCGACGCGGTGGTGGTCGGTGTGGCCGACGATCGCTGGGGCGAGGTCGTGACCGCACTGATCTCCGTGCGGCCGGGCGCCGAACTCGACGTCGTCGACATCGACGAGCACTGCCGGATCGACCTCGCCGCCTACAAGCTGCCTCGTCGGCTCGTGGTGGTCGACGAGGTCGTGCGCACCGCTGCCGGCAAGGCCGACCTCCAGTGGGCGAAGGCGGCCGCCAGCGGTTGATGCGGCAGCCGACGCCACACTGTGGGTGTGGAGGTGCTCGTGCGCGACGGACTCGAGGTGCTGATCGTCGTCGCCGTCGGCGGGATGCTCGTCGCTGCCGTCGGGAGGCTCCGTCGGGGCGAGGTCAGGGTGTACCGCTGCTTCTTCTGCGACCGGCCGACCTCGCGTGCGTACCCCCGCTGCAAGCACTGCGACGCCGAGCAGCCCGACGCGATCTGACCCACCAGGACCAGCTGGCACGTCTGTGAGAAGCGACGGGGGCGTCCCTACGATGGCATCCGTGCCCCGCACCACCTCGTCCATGCCCGAATCCCTGCCCGAGGGCGACGCGAAGGTCACTGCCGTGCGGGGCATGTTCGACGCCATCGCTCCCCGCTACGACCTCGTCAACCGGATCATGACGTTCGGCCTCGACGTCCGCTGGCGCCGTCGGATGGTGCGGGACCTGTCGCTCGGTCGAGGGTCGGTGGTGCTCGATCTCGCCGCCGGCACAGGCGACCTCTGCCGCGACCTCGCCGATGCTGGCCACCACCCGATCGGCGTCGACCTCAGCTTCGGGATGCTCGCCAACGCTCGCACCGACGCACCCCTCGTGCACGCCGACATCCTCCGCCTGCCGCTCCCGAGCGCGTCGGTCGACGGGGCGGTGTGCGGCTTCGCCCTGCGCAACCTCGTCGAGCTGCCCGCCTTCTTCGCCGAGCTGGCCAGGGTCGTGCGCCCGGGTGGGCGGATCGGCCTGCTCGATGTCGCGACCCCCGAGCACCCCGTGCTGCGCGCCGGCCACAGCGTGTACTTCGGCAAGGTCGTGCCCCGCATCGGTGGCCTGCTCTCCGATCGCGCCGCCTACCGCTACCTCCCCCGGTCGGTCGCCTACCTGCCGCCGCCGGCCGAGCTCGTGGCCCAGGTCGAGGCAGCCGGCTTCGAGCAGGTGACGCGCGACCTGCTCACCGCCGGGGCCAGCCAGCTGCTCATCGGCACGCGGCGCTGAACGTGCCAGGAGGCGGCGAGCTCTTCGCCCGCACGACCCGCCTCGACGACGACGTCGACCTGCTCGCCTTCGCCGGCGACGACGGCCTCGTCTTCGAGTCCACCGAGCACGGCCTCGCGGGGCGCGGCGAGGCACTGCGCCTGCCCCTCCCGGTCGGGGCCGACCGGTCGCGCCGCGCCGCGGACGTGGTCGCCGACGCACTCGGGTCGATCAGGATCGAGGACGAGGTCGACCGACCGGGCACCGGGCCCGTCGCCTTCGCCGCACTCCCCTTCGACGATCAGGCCAGCGCCTCGGTGATCGTCCCGACGCTCGTCGTCGGCCGCGCCGGCGACGGCACGCGCTGGGCGACCCGCACCGGGACCGCTGCGGCGCTCGCGAGCCCCTGGTCGGTGCACGAGGCCGCACCCCGGCGCCGCGCCGGCGCGGGACCCTCACGGTTCACCGTGACCTCGAGCCGCACACCCGAGGACTGGTGCGGCGCCGTCGCCGCCGCCCGCGACCGGATCCGATCCGGCGCGCTCACCAAGGTCGTGCTCGCCAGGGAGCTGGTGGTCGACGCCGACGAGCCCTTCTCCGCAGCCGAGGTCCTCGAGCGCCTCCGCGCCGGGTACCCGTCGGCCTACCGGTTCTCGATCGACGGGTTCGTCGGCGCCAGCCCCGAGCTGCTCGTGAGCCGGGCAGGTGACCTCGTGCGGTCACACCCGATGGCCGGCACGGCCCCTCGCAGCGGGGATCCCACCGCCGACGCCCGCCTCGCGGCGTCGCTGCTCGCATCGGCCAAGGACCTCTCCGAGCACCGCATCACGATCGATGCCGTGCTCGACACGCTCCTGCCGTTCTGCTCCTACGTCGACGCCGAGGCCGAGCCGTCGGTGGCTGCGGTCGCCAACGTCGCCCACCTGGCCACGCTCGTCCACGGCCGCCTCTCGTCACCCCCTGCCAGCGCACTGGCCCTCGCCACCGCCCTGCACCCCACCCCGGCGGTGGGCGGGGCACCACGCGCCGAGGCGCTCGCGCTGCGAGCCGAGCTCGAGCTGCTCGACCGGGGTCGCTACGCAGGACCGGTGGGCTGGGTCGACGCCGCCGGCAACGGCACGTTCGCCGTGGCCGTCCGCAGCGCCGAGCTCGACGGGTGCCGTGCCCGCCTCTTCGCCGGCGGGGGCATGGTCGCCGACTCCGACCCCGCCGCCGAGCTGGCCGAGACCCGAGCCAAGTTCCAAGCCATGCTCAGCGCCGTCGTCCGCCCCTGAGCATCGCCGCTCAGGAGGGCGCAGGTGTGCCGACGCCGGGGTCCACCGGGGTGGTGCCGAGGACCCGGGCGATGGACTCCACACGCACCGCTTCGATGTCGGCCTCGAGCGTTCGGCTGGCCGAGGACAGGATGAACCCGGCGGCGAGGGACACCGGGACCATGAGCAGCATGCTCGCCTGGATGCCGAGCGAGTCCGACGCCACGCCGATGAGCGGCAGGAACACCGCGATGCCAGGGATGGCGAAGACCGACATCGTGGAGAAGGCCGCCGAGCGCACGCGTGGCGGTGCCACCAGCGAGAGCATGGCGAAGAAGGCGGGCGCCAGCGTCCCGATCGACGCGGCCAGGACGGCGTGCATCATCACTGCGAAGACGACGTTGGGGGCGTAGGCAAGTCCGACGAGCAGCACCCCGTCGAGGACGCCCACGACAGCGACGAAGCGGAGCAGGAACGCAGGGTTGGTCGAGGAGATCCGGGCGACGACGGGCAGGGAGACGATCACCCCCACGATCTGGAGCGGCTCGATGGCAGCGGTGATGATGCCCCTCGCTGCGGCGTTGAGCCCGAACACGTCTTCGTAGACGAGCGAGAGGAGGTTCGGGACGCCGAAGAGGGCGATGCCGAGGAACGGGACCGCCATCCAGATGCGGCGGAAGGTGGGGATGCGACCGAGCACCCGCATCGTCTCCCACGGCGACTCGGGCCGGTCCTCGAGTGCGGCGGTGGCGATGTCAGCGCCAGCCGCTCGTCGCTCCTGGCCACCCCGCACCGGCTCGCGCAGGCGCAGGCTGAGCAGCACGAAGACGACCGTCGGCGCGGCGAAGAGGAAGAACGGCCAGCGCCACCCGAGGAAGTAGGCGACCACGCCGGCGACGGCCGGCCCGACGATCTGGCCGACGGAGTTCGCCAAGCGGTGGAAGGCGAAGACCTTCACCCGCGAGGCCGGCTCGTACCAGTCGGAGAGCAGGGAGCTGTGGGTCGGCGTCACCACCGCTCGGCCCGCACCAGCACCGATGCGGGCGGCCACGAGCAGCGCGACGCTGACGGCGAGGCCCGTGCCGAAGGAGAACAGCGCCCACGTGGCCGCACCGATGGTGGCGATGCGGACCCGGTTGCGACGGTCGCACCAGAACGACAGCGGCACCTCGATGAGCAGCACGGCGACCGTCGTCGCTGCGACCAGCGAGAGGGCAGCAGCGTCGCTCAGCCCGAAGTGGTCACGGATGTCGGGGAGCAGGACGGCGAAGGCGGTTCGGTCGAGCTCGTCGACGGCGTTGAGGCCGAAGAGCACCGCCAGCGGGAACACTGGCTGGCCCATCGTGACGACGGAAGGCCGCCACTCGTCGCGCAGCGCGCGCAGCCGTGCGAGCACCGATCAGGCAGGGGTGGCCGGCAGCGGGACAGACATGTAACCGAGAGTAACGCCATCGGCGTGAGCTTGCGGACCAGCGGCCGAACACCCCGCTTTGTACCCTTGCGTCCAGTGCTCGTCGGCCGAGAGCCCGAACTCGCATCGGTGGCTGCGCTCCTCGCCGGGCTCCCTCGGTCAGGTGGGCGGGTCGTGCTGGTCCGCGGCGAGGCGGGGGTCGGGAAGAGCTCGCTGATCCGTGAGGTCACCGCCCGCCACGGCAGCGAGGTCCACGTGCTGGTCGGGTGGTGCGACGACCTGACGACGCCCCAGCCCCTCGGGCCGTTCTGGGACATCGCCCGCGAGTGCACCGCGCTCGTCGAGCCACTCGCAGCCGATGATCGGCCGGGTGTCTGGGGGGCTGCGATGCGCCTGCTCGCCGGCCACACCCCCACGGTGCTCGTCATCGAGGACACCCAGTGGGCGGACGAAGCGACCCTCGACACGATCAAGTACCTGGGGCGGCGCATCGGGCGGGCCAACGGCCTCCTCGTGCTCACCTACCGCGACGGTGAGGTGGATCGGGAGCACGCACTGCGCAGCGTGATCGGCGAGCTCCCGGCGGAGCACCTCGTCCGGCTCCAGCTCGAGTGCCTCGCACCAGGTGACGTGGCCTCGATGGTCGGTGAGTCCGATGTCGACCTCGCCGAGGTGCTGGCCCTCACCGGCGGGAACCCGCTGTTCGTCACCGAGGTGCTCTCGGGGGGCACCGTCGGCGTCCCCGCCTCGATCCAAGACGCGGTCCTCGCGCGCGCCGCGAAGCTCCCTGCGAGCGCACGGCGACTCGTCGACCTGGTCTCGGTCATCCCCGGTGGTGCCGATCGCGACGTGGTGGACGCCGTCGTCGAGGCGGGTTCCGGAGACGTCGAGGAGTGCATCCGCTCTGGGCTCCTCGTCGCCGAAGACCGCACGGTCAGGTTCCACCACGAGCTGACGAGGCGAGCGGTGGAGTCGACGCTGGCGGAGGAGGACCGGCGAGCGCTCAACTCCCTGGTGCTGGCCGAGACGAGCGGGCGGTGGCCCGTCGCTCGGTTGGTCCACCACGCCGTGGCTGCAGGCGACGCCGAGGCGATCGTGGCGCTGGCGCCCCGAGCCGCCCGTGCCGCGACTTCGATCGCGAGCCATCGCGAAGCGGTCGCCCACCTCCGCGCCCTCGAGCCGCACCTGGCGCTCGTGGCGCCGCACGCGCTCGCCGGTCTCGTCGAGGAGTGGGCGCGCAGCGAGTGGGCCGTCGTCTCGGAGCGGTCAGCAGCCGTGCTCGACCGTGCGCTCGTGCTGCGCCGAGAGGGGTCGGACGCAGCCGCGCTGGCACGGGCCCTGTCCTTCGGCGTGCGGGTCTACGAGGCGACGGGCCGGCCACGGGACGCCGACCGCTGCGCCGCCGAGGCGGTCGCGCTGCTGCGCCAGCTGCCGGTGGGCGCCGACCTGGCGGCAGCGCTCCTCGAACAGGCGTGGCTCGTGATGGTGCGGGGCGACGACGACGTGCACGGCGTCTCCCTCGCCGATGAGTCCATCGCTGTCGCCGAGGCCTCCGGTGACGACCGCATCGTCACCCGTGCCCTCATCCTCAAGGGTGCGATCGGCGAGGACGCAGAAGGCCGGAGCCAGACACCGCTGGTCGAAGAGGCGCTCCATCGGGCGCAGGCCAGGGACCAGCACGACGACGAGACGTACGCGCTCGTCGTCCTCGCCGGGGCGGCCGCCGACGAGCGCGCCATCGAGAGAGCCATCGACCTCGTGCAGCGGGCGCGCGACACCGCCGTCCGCTACGAGCTCCGCCAGCGCGAGGTGGCCACCCACGCCATGCACGCCGAGATCCTGCTGTGGCAGGGCAGGTGGGCCGACGCCGAGGACGTCGCCGCCGAGGCGCGCAGCCCGCACTCCCACGCAGAGGTCATCGCTGTGCGGGTCCTGGCCACGATCGAGGTGCGCCGCGGTCGACCGGACTCGGGTGAGCTCCTCGAGCGGATGTGGGCGCTCGCCAACAGCACGGGCGAGCTGCAGCACCTGGATCCTGCGGCTGCGCTGCTGGCCGAGCACCACTGGTTGACCAGGGGAGACGATCCCGAGCTGGTGCGCACGCTCCTCGACGTGCACCTGCGGGGCCAGCGCAGCGCCTCGCCCTGGCCGTCCGGCGCCCTCTCGTTCTGGCTGTGGCAGCTCGGGCTCCTCGCTGCGACACCAGCCAGGACCCCCGACTTCTACCGGTGGACGATCGAGGGTCGGTGGCAGGACGCGGCGCGGCTGTGGGAGGAGCGAGGGGCGCCGTACGACCGGGCGCTGGCGCTCTTGCAGGGCGACGTGCCCGATCGGCTCTTGGCACTCGAGATCTTCGAGACGCTCGGAGCAGGAGCGGCTGCGGACCGCCTGAAGCACGACCTGCGTGCCGCAGGCGTGCGGCTGCCACGGGGACGCGCCCGCTCGACTCGCCAGAACGTGGCTGGTCTCACCGCTCGACAGGTCGAGGTGCTCGGCCTGCTCGGAGGCGGGTGCACGAACACCGAGATCGCCGACCGGCTCTTCATCTCGCTCCGCACGGCGGAGAACCACGTGTCCTCCATCCTCATGAAGCTCGATGTGCCGAGTCGCGAGGCGGCAGTCGTCGCCGCCCGCTCCCGTGGCGTGCCCGTCGCCACCTGAGACCTGCTCTGGGTGCCAGATGTGCGTGGTGCCGCGCCCAGAAGTGGGTGGTCGGCCCCCATGACCCTGCCACCACCTCCTGCCACGGTGGACCGGTCACACCACACGAGCAGAGCGAGGTTGCGCATGGCCCTCTTCATGGACGTCCACGAGATGGAAGGCGGGGCCTCGGCGAGTGACGTCGCCGCCGCCCACCAGAAGGACCTCGAGACCCAGAACAAGTACGGGGTGAGCTACCTCCGCTACTGGGTCGACGAGGGAGGAGGCAAGATCTTCTGCCTCGTCGAGGCGGAGAGCGCGGAGGACGCCGCCACCGTGCACCGCGAGGCGCACGGCCTCGTCGCCGACGCCATCTACCCCGTCAGTGAGCACACATGAGCAGGCGGGCGCAGCGAGGCATGGCCGTGATCGCGCTCGCTGCTGCGATCCTCATCTCGAACCCCTCGGCGGCCTCGGCCGCCGGCAGCCCCACCTGTGGTGGCGTCGTCGGTGTCAACCACGGTCACCACGTCGTGGGCGACTACGTCGACGGCGAGGGCCACGTCTCGATGACGTGGCCGCCTGCGGGACAGGTCGACGCCGCCGGTGGTGCGTTCCACCCTGGCGCACCCGCGGCGCACGGTCACCTGCCGGCCGGGATCGCCCCGGGCGCGTCCTTCTGCGTCCCACAAGCGAAGGCGGGTGCCCACGTGCCCGCACCTGCGTAGCCACCAGCTCGGATGCCGCCGGGGACCACCCCGGCGGCATCGTCGCGCATCTTCAGCCGGGCCTGGCTCGGCATCGGTCAGAGCGCAGCTGCCACGGCGGCGTGGAGGGCGTCGTGCAGGGCCACGGTGGCAGTCCGATCCGTGCGGACGACGAGGACCCGGGGGCCTGGCGTCGTCTTGCCGAGCGCGCTGGCGAGCTCGCCCCGGTCCGCCACCGCGCGGGCGGCCACGCCGTGGGCCTCGGCGAGGGCGGCGAGGTCCGTCGCCTGGGGGGTGCCGAACAGCTGCTCGAAGCGAGCCTCGGAGAGCGCCGAGGCCTGGGGGAGGAAGCTGAAGATGGCGCCGCCCCGGTTGTCGACCACCACGATCGTGAGGTCGACCCCCCGCTCGGCGAGACCGAGCAGGCCGTTGGCATCGTGCAGGAAGGCGAGGTCCCCCGTCAGGAGGACCGTGGGCCCGACGCTGGCCGCCACCCCGACTGCGGTCGAGGTCACCCCGTCGATCCCGTTGGCGCCGCGGTTGGCGAGCACCCGCAGGCCGTCGCGAGGCGAGGCGTACCACTCGAGGTCGCGCACCGGCATCGAGGAGGAGACCACGAGCGTGGTGCCTACCGGGAGGGCAGCAGCGACGGTCCTCGCCACGGCCGGGTCGGTGAGCTCACTGCCCCCGAGCCGCTCGTCGAGCACCCCCTGCGCACGTGCCTCGGCGGCGGCCCACGACGCCAGCCAGGCGCCGCCGTCGGCAGGTGCCCGATCGTCGAGCTCGTCGGCGAGCGCCGAGGCCCACGCCCCCGGCGAGCCCGCGACCAGGAGGGCCGACGTGCGGTCCGGATCGATCCAGGTGCTCGCACCCGCGATGACGACGTGGTCGGCGCCGCTCGCTCGCAACCACTCACCGAGGACCTTCGAGGCTGGCGGGGCACCGAGGCGCAGCACCGCCTCCGGCCGGTGGTCGGCGGCGAAGCCTGCGTGGCGGAGGAGGGCGTCGGCAGCGGCCACGGTGGCGGAGGACGTGGTCCGACATCCCGACCGGGGGTCGGCGAGCACGGGCCAGCCCAGCGCAACGGCGAGGCGGGCGACCGCCGCCGGGTCGTCGACCGCCCCTCCCCCGGCGACGATCACACCGCGACGGCCCGCGAGCCGCTCGACGATCGCTGCGACGACGATGGGCTCTGGAGCGGAGGTCGCCGACCGTTCGTGCCAGGGCCGATCGCCGGACCGGCCCGGCGGCAGCTCCCCGGGCGAGGCCACCAGTGGGTCGCGGAAGCCGAGGTTCAGGTGGACGGGGCCAGGCGGTGAGCCTGTCGCCTCGACGACCGACCGGGCGGCCAGGGAGCGCCAGGTGCTGGCATGGGCGGGGTCGGCCGGACCAGGCTCGGCGAACCACCGTGTCGCCCGACCGAAGAGGTGGGTCTGGTCGATCGTCTGCGGGGCGCCGAACCCCTGCAGCTCCGGGGGGCGGTCGGCGGTGCACACGACCAGCGGCACGCTCGCCTGTTGGGCCTCGACCACCGCGGGGTGGAGGTTCGCTGCCGCCGTGCCGCTCGTGCACAGCACCACCGCCGGCACGCCGGTGGCCAGGCCGACGCCGAGCGCCGTGAACCCCGCTGATCGCTCGTCGAGGTGCACGTGGAGCCGCAGCCTCTCGTCGGCGGCGAGCGCCAGGGCGAGGGGCGTCGAACGGCTCCCGGGGCTCACGACCGCATGTCGGACGCCGCCGCGCACCCACTCGTCGACGAGCGTGGCCGCGAAGGTCGCCTGGGCGACGCCGTCAGGTGGGACAGCCCCGGTCATGCGAGCATGACCCTGTGCTGTGGGCGGAGCGAACCGGGACGGGTCCCCCGCTGGCCCTCGTGCACGGCTTCACCCAGACCCGACGCTGCTGGGGTCCGGTGCTCGACGACCTGGTGGCGGACCACGAGGTGATCGCTGTCGACGCGCCCGGCCACGGCCGGTCTGCAGCGGTGACTGCGGATCTGGTGTCGGGGGCCGACCTCCTCGCCGATGCTGTCGGTCGCGCCACGTGGCTCGGCTACTCGATGGGCGGGCGCTACTGCCTCCACCTCGCCCTCCAGCGACCCGACGTGGTGACCGCCCTGGTCGTGCTCGGTGCCACGGGCGGCATCGACGACGAGGCCGGGCGCGCCGATCGCATCACCGCCGACGAGCGCCTGGCCCGCCAGCTCGAGGTCGACGGGCTCGAGTCGTTCCTCGACCGCTGGCTCGCGCTGCCCCTCTTCGGTGGCCTGTCGCCCGAGGCGCAGCACCGAGCCGCCCGCCTGGAGAACGACCCGGCTGCGCTCGCTGCCAGCCTCCGCGTCGCCGGCACCGGCACGCAGGCGCCGCTGTGGGACCGCCTCCAGGCGGTGGACGTGCCCGTGCTCGTGCTCGCCGGTGCGCTCGATGCGAAGTTCCGGGCGACCGGCGAGCGGCTCGTCGAGTCGATCGGTCCGAACGCCGAGCTCGCCCTGGTCCCCGGAGCTGGCCACGCTGCCCACCTCGAGCAACCGGACGCCTTCCTCGACGTCCTCCGGCCGTGGCTGTCGGCGCACCGCACCTGAGCCGGTCATGGCGTCAGCGCCAGCCCGGCGGCGAGCAGCCCGCCCGCCAGCAGCTGGACCTTCCCGGTGGCACCGAGGATCGGGATGAGGCGGGGGCCAGCGGTCCCGCCCAGCACGGCGCGGACGGGCGGCACGGCGAACGGGATGGCGAGCACCACAGCGAACGCTCCGCTGCGGACCACGCCGACGGCCGCAGCGGACAGGAACGTCCCGATGATGAGGGCGCCGTAGAGGCTCCGGGTGTCCCGGTCCCCCAACCGCACGGCGAGCGTCACCTTCCCGGCGACGACGTCGGTGGGGATGTCGCGGAGGTTGTTGATCACCAGCAGGGCGGTGGCGAGGAGGCCGACGGGGATCGCTGCCGCGACCGCGAGGCCCGAGATCCGCTCGAGGTGCACGTAGGCCGAACCGACGGTCGCGACGAGGCCGAAGAACACGAAGACGAACAGCTCGCCCAGCCCGGCGTACCCGTACGGACGGGGGCCTCCGGTGTAGAGGTAGCCGGCGGCGAACGAGGCGGCGCCAACGAGCAGCAGCTCGGGGCCGACGGCGACGGCGAGGGCGACGCCGGCGACGGCAGCGACAGCCGCCGCAGCCAGCGCCGCACGCTTGACCTCCCCCGCCGTGGCGAGGCCGGAGCCCACGAGGCGCACCGGCCCGACCCGGTGGTCGTCGGTCCCCCGCTCGCCGTCGGCGAAGTCGTTGACGTAGTTCGTGCCGACCTGGATGGCGACGGCGACGACGAGCGCTGCGAGTGCTCGCCACCACACGACTTCGGCGTCGGGTACGCCGACCGCAGCGGCGGTGCCGACGAGGACGGGGACGATGGCAGCGGGGAGCGTGCGGGGGCGTGCACCCACCACCCAACGGTTCACGGACGGCGGGGGAAGGCGCCGAAGTCGGGCGGGCGCTTCTCCCGGTAGGCGTTGCGCCCCTCCTGGGCCTCCTCGCTCATGTAGAAGAGCAGGTTCGTGTCGTGGGCGAGCTGCTGGATGCCCGACAGGCCGTCCTCGGCTGCGTTGAAGCTCGCCTTCAGCAAGCGCAGCGCGAACGGTGAGAGGGCGAGCATCTCCCGGCACCACTGCACCGTCTCCGCCTCGAGCCGGTCGAGGGGCACGACCGTGTTGACGAGACCCATGTCGAGCGCCTCCTGCGCGCCGTACTGACGGCAGAGGAACCAGATCTCCTTGGCCTTCTTCGGGCCGACGAGGTTGGCGAGCACGCCGGCGCCGAACCCGCCGTCGAAGCTGCCGACCTTGGGCCCGGTCTGGCCGAAGCGGGCGTTGTCGGCGGCGATGGTGAGATCGCAGACGATGTGGAGCACGTGGCCGCCGCCGATGGCGTAGCCGGCGACCATGGCGACGACGGGCTTGGGCAGCCGGCGGATCTGCACGTGGAGGTCGGTCACGTGGAACCGGCCGACGCCACCGGGGCTGACGCCCTCGCCACCGACGTAACCGGAGTCGCCCCGCACCCGCTGGTCCCCGCCGGAGCAGAAGGCGTCAGGGCCCTCCCCGGTGAGGATGATCACCCCGACGGAGGTGTCCTCTCGGGCGAGCTCGAACGCCTGGGCCAGCTCGACCACGGTCTCGGGCCGGAACGCGTTGCGGACCTCGGGACGGTCGATGGTGATCTTGGCGATCCCCTCCGAGGTCTCGGAGCGGATGTCCTGCCACTCGCCTGCGGGCTGCCATGCCACCGCTGCTGCGTCCATCGCGGCGACGGTACCCCTGCGCCCTCCGGTGCGGGAAATGGCCCGTAGGTTGCACACGTGCCCGAGCTCGTCGCCGTCGTCGCCCGGGGCAGCGACGCCTTCGTCGACGTGCTCCGGCGCGCATGGGACGCGGGCGACGCGGTGCTCCCCCTCGACCCGAGGCTGCCGGCGCCCGCCACGGAGGCGCTGCTGGAGGCGCTCGCCCCCTCGGCGCTGGTCGACCCGCTCGACGGGCAGCGCCAGCCCCGTCCGGGTGGTCGTCCGATCGAGCCGGGGGACGCCCTCGTCGTCGCCACCAGCGGCACGACCGGCGCGCCGAAGGGCGCGGTGCTGACGCACGACGCCGTGGCCGCCTCGGCGGATGCGACGAGCGCTCGGCTCGGCGTCGACCCTGCGAACGACCACTGGCTGGCGTGCCTGCCGCTCGCCCACGTCGGCGGGCTCTCGGTCGTGACCCGGGCGCTGCACACCGGGACCCGCCTGACCGTCCTCCCCGGACCGGACCCCGCCGCCGTCGAGTCCGCAGCGCGGACCGGTGGCGCCACGATCGTCTCGCTCGTCGCCACCGCCCTCAGCCGCCTCGACGCGTCGGCGTTCCGGGCCGTCGTGCTCGGCGGCGCGGCCCCGCCGGCGGACCTGCCGGCCAACGTGCACACGACCTGGGGCATGACCGAGACGGGCAGCGGCGTGGTCTACGACCGGGAGCCCCTGGACGGCGTCGAGCTCCGGATCGTCGAGGGCGAGCTGCACGTGCGCGGGCCGATGCTGGCCCGGGCCTACAGGGACGGCGCGCCGACCCTCGACGCCGACGGCTGGCTGCGCACCGGCGACGCTGCGTCGCTGGACCCCGACGGCCGCCTCCAGGTCAGTGGGCGGATGGGCGACGTGATCGTCACCGGCGCCGAGAAGGTGTGGCCCGACTCCGTCGAGGCCGTGCTGCGGACGGCGACCGGCGTCGCCGAGGTGGCGGTGGCCGGGCGCCCCGATCCCGAGTGGGGCCACGCCGTGGTCGCTTGGGTCGTGCCCACCGATCTGGCGGAGCCGCCCACGCTCGACGCGCTTCGGGAGGTGGTCAAGGCGGTGCTCCCCCCGTGGGCCGCACCCCGCCGGCTCGTCCTCGTCGACGCCCTCCCCCGCACCGCCCTCGGCAAGGTCCGCCGGTCTGACCTCCCGGGCTGACGACCTCGTTCTGTCGGTGCTGCGTCCCGGCCCCCGGAGCCTGCCACCGACAGTTCGTCGGACCTCCTCGTTGTGTCGGTGCTGCGTCCCGGCCCTCGGAGCCTGCCACCGACAGTTCGGGAGATGCGCTCGGACCTGCCCCCCACCGGGGGGTCAGCCGGCGGGGTCGGCGTCGGCGGGGATCGAGGGAAAGGCGAGCAGGACGACGCCCTGCTGGCGGTCGAGGGGAGCATCGAGACCGAGGTCGATCTCGGCGATGGCGCCGTCCTCGATGCGGATGGCCTTGATCGGCTGGCCGTCGGTGCTCGGATCGGCGAACAGCAGCCACCGGCTGTCGGCGGTGAACACCGCGCTCTGGGGGAAGCCACCCCCCGACGAGGTGGCGAGGGAGTCGAGGAACCGACGCTCGCCCCGCTCCACGTCCACGAGCACGAGGCCGCCGGGCTGGTCCTCGCCGTAGAACGGCGAGACGAGCCAGCGCCCGTCAGGAGAGAAGCGCACGCCGCTGTACGTCTCGTAGCGCGAGCGCGGCGTAGGCGGCGGGACGATCCGCTCGCGGCCGCCGTCGAGATCGGTGAGGACGAGCCCGCAGTCGAGCGACTCGTCGCACCGGACCCTGGCAAGGGTCTCCTCGTTCGCCGCCACAGCGGTCCCTTCGGCGATCCGGCGCGCCCTGCCCGTCTCAGCGTCGACCTGCATGACCGAGCCGAACGGGCTGACGATGAAGCTGTCGGCGAGGGGGAGGACGACGCCGGACTCACCCGGCAGCTCGATCCGCCGGCCGGTCTCCTCGTCGAGGCTGCGCTCGACGAGCTCCATCTGGAAGCGGTGGTCGACGGTCCAGAACCGCCCCTCGACCCCCGAGGGCAGGTAGCCGCCGAAGACCGGCACGTCCCCGGCGGCGACCTCACCCCCCGAGGCGCGGGGGACGAGGCTCGGCCGGGGTCCGGATGTGAGGAAGGCGTCGCCGACAGGGAGCACCGCCTGGAAGGGGTACCCGCCGTAGACCTCCATCCCGCTGATGCCGACGGCACGGACCGTCCCGCTGTCGAGGTGGGCGACCACGAGCTGGCCGTTCGAGGCGAGCACGACGGTGGTGCCGGTCACATCAGGGAGCAACGACCCGAGCACGGCGAAGGTCTGCAGCGTCGGCGGCAGCGTCGTGGGCGTCGCACCCGTTGGCCGGGTGGTCGGAGGCCGGCGCCGCTCGGTCGTCGTCGACGCCTGCGCGTCCTCTTCGGCCTCACCTGCACCGTCGTCGGCAGCCGGCGCCGAGGGGTCATCAGTCGCCGCCATGCGGTTGACCCCCAGGACGACGAGTGCGAGGACGACGACCACCGCCACGGCGCCGACGCGCCGACGGCGTCCGCCATCTCCTCCCACCTCGTCTGCCGCGACGACCTCCGCGCGCCCGGCTGGCGCGTGCCCGGCGTCGTCGGACGGGGGTGCCGACTCGTCGCGGCGCTCGATCGGGCTGAGGAAGAGCGACGGGTCCGGCTCGTTCACGAGCCCGCCGCCCCGAGGTCGGCCGGCACCGACGGGAACGCCTCGGCCACGATGCCGAAGCCGCTCCGCAGCGACAGCGTGGCCACGGCGTGACGATCGCCCGAAGCGAGGTCGATGGCAGCGACGTCGGCCTCGACCGAGCTCACGTTGCTCGCGAGGAAGAGCCAGCGGCCGTCGGGCGAGAACGCGCCGGCCGTCGGTTCGCCGGACGGCGCAGGCTCGACCGCTCGCACCGAGCCGCCACCCACGTCGACGACGGCCAGACCAATGGCTTCTCCGTCACCCCCGGCCACCGCCACCAGGAGCCAGCGCCCGTCAGGTGAGAGCGTGGCACCGTCGTCCACGAGGAAGCCGGCGGCGTCCCCAGGCGGAACGACCTGCCGCGCCGCTCCGGTCGCTCGCTCGACGAGCTCGAGCGCACAGTCGTCGGGGCAGCGCACGATCGCCACGGTGTCGTTGTCGGCGGCGACAGCCGTGCCGGTGCCGATCGAGGTCGGCCTCGCCCGCTCGATCGCACCATCGGGACCAGCCGTGCCCTCGTCGAAGCCGGTCTCGAGCACCCGCCCGTCGGCCGACTGGATGAAGCCCGATCCGTCCCACACGATCGATCGCACCCCGTCGAGCAGGGCGACGGTCCGGTGGGACAGACCCCTTCCGGCTGCATCGCGCTCCTCGAGCCGCGGCCGGCCCCGCCGCTCCTCGACCCAGTACCTGCCCTCGACGTCGGAGGGGTGGAGCCCGCCGCCCGACCCGGCGTCGTGGGTCGTCACCGGCACGCCGTCAGCGCGCGGCAGCACGAGCGATCGAGGTGGCTGGCCGCGCACGACGATCCCGTCCCCGACCGCGAGCACCTGCGAGCCCCACGGGTACGAGGCCTGCACGTCGAGCTCGGCGACCTGGGCGCTGCGCACGGTGCCGGAGTCGACGTCGAGAACCACGACCTGGGTGCTGGCCGCGAGCACGAGCGTGGTGCCGGTCGCCTCGGGCGTCGTCGCGCCGAGGACCTCGATGGTCTGCAGCGACGGCGGGAGCGGGACCGGCCGCAGTCGCGCCGCTCCCTCGACATCGGCGTCGGCCGGCGGGTCGTCGGCGGGTTGCTCATCGGCCGGCTCAGCGTTGCGCCGGTTGGCCACCACGCCGGCCACGAGCAGCGCGACCACGACGAGCACCGCCAGCCACCGCCGTCGGCCGCCCTCGACCTCGACGAGCGGCGCTGCGGGGCCGGCGGGCGGCTCCTCCGCCTCGGTCGAGGCTCCCATCGGGACAGGTTCGAGGAAGAGCGAGGGGTCGCCCTGCTCGTCAAGCACCGGTCCCACCACCTCCCTCGCCGAGGCGACAGTACCGGCGGACCCAGGTTGCGGGGCAGCGGGCAAGGCGCCCCTCAGCCGCCGGGTCGGATGGTCGCTCCCCCGTCGACCACGAGGGTCTGGCCGGTGATCCACGACGCCGCGTCAGAGGCGAGGAACAGCGCGGCGTTGGCGATGTCCTCGGGCTCGCCAAGGCGACCGAGGGGCGTGCGCGTGCCGAGCGCAGCCTCGTTCGGCTCCCACAGGGCCTTGGCCATGTCGGTCTTCACGAGCCCGGGGGCGATGGCGTTGACGCGGGTCTTCGGCGACAGCTCTGCCGCCATCTGCCTGGTGAGGTGGAGCACCGCCGCCTTGGTGACGTTGTAGTAGGCGATGCTGGTCTCGACACCGAGGCCGCCGATGGACGCGATGTTGATGACCGAGCCACCGTTTTCCTTCAGCGCCGCCTCGTGGGCGAGCTGGGTCCAGACGAGCACACCGAGCTGGTTCACCTTGACCGTCTTGTCGGCCCGGGCGACGTCGATGCCCATGAGCGGACCCATGTAGGGGTTCGTGGCGGCGTTGTTGACGAGGATGTCGAGCCCGCCGAGGCGCTCCACGCACGCGGTCACGCAGGCCGCCGCCTGGTCGGGCTCACCGGCGTTGGCGGCGAACACCTCGACGTCGCCCTCCATGGTGGCGGCAGCCTCCTCGAGCGACTCCTGCTTGCGCGACGAGATCATCACCCGTGCTCCCGCGGCGGCGTAGGCGGCGGCGATCGCCTTGCCGATCCCCCGCGATCCCCCGGTGACGAGTGCGACCTTGCCGTCCAGCCTGAGCTCCATCGTCGGGACGGTAGCGGGCATTCCGTTGTCCCAAGGTTGTCCTCGGCTCGA
This sequence comes from Acidimicrobiales bacterium, assembly GCA_038255685.1. Lineage (GTDB taxonomy): Bacteria > Actinomycetota > Acidimicrobiia > Acidimicrobiales > CADCSY01 > CADCSY01. Next base: position 25,483 of record JBBSLC010000006.1, read on the forward strand.
TCGAGCATTCCTTTCACCAATGTGGAGGACCTGCCGATGGGGGTGGGTGAGCAGCGATCCGGACCCGGGCGTCTCGAGCCGTCGACAGCGAAAGGTCCTGCGGATGGTGGCCGCAACGGCCGTCGGCGCCGTGCTCGCGGGACTGCTGGCCCTGCGCCAGGCGCCGTCGCTGTCGGTCGGACCCCTCGTGGTCGTCGGGCTGCTCATCGCTGCGCTGATCTGCTCCCAGCTCCGCCCCACGTTCATCGCGTGGGGTGCCGAGGGTGACGACATCACCCTGGACGAGGCGCTCCTCGTCGTCGGGTTCGCCCTGCTGCCCACGCCGGGCATCCTCCTCGCCTCGCTGCTGGCGACGCTCATCTCCCAGGGCCTTCAGCGCCGTCCGCTGCGCAAGGCGATCTTCAACGCATCCGCCCACGGTGCCGGTGTCGCTGCGGGCGCGCTGCTGATCCACGCGACGGTCGGTTCGATGGCCGGCCCGTTGACCGCGAGCCGCTTGCTCGCCCTCGCCGGCGCCGTCACCCTCTTCTGCGTGGTGCAGGGGATCCTCGTCTGGCTCGTGATCGCCTGCGCCTCTGGTTCGAGGTTCCGAGAGGTGCTCGCAGAGATGGGCCCGCCGGCTGCGCTCTCCTGTGCCATCACCGCGTCGTGGGGGCTCCTGATGGCGATCGCCGTCCGCCACATCGGCTGGACCATCGTGCTCGGCCTCGCGCCGTTCGTCCTGCTGCGGGCCCTGCACCGCGCCGACCGGGACCGGGGCCGGCTCCGTGGCCTCCTCCAGACCGCGACAGCCACGGCCACTGCCACGAGCCAGAGCCGGGAGATGGTCCAGGCGTCGGTCGAGGACGCTGCTCGCTCGTTGCTCGACACGGGGAGGGCTGAGGTCCGCACGGCCCCGCCCGGCAGCGGCGAGCTCGGCGCTGCCCTGCCCACGCAGAGCGGTGGTGGCTGGCTCGTCGTCGGGGACCGCAACGACGCCAACCCGTTCGATGCCGAGGACCAGGAGCTGCTGGACGGCATCGCCGCAGTCGCGTCGATCGCCCTCGACAACGCCGAGATGCTCGACCACCTCGGACACGCCGCCCTCCACGACCCTCTGACCGCGCTGCCGAACCGCTTGCTCTTCACGAAGCGGGCGGCGGAGGCCATCGAGCGGTGCCAGACCGAGGGCACCAGGTTCGGCGTGCTCTCCCTGGACCTCGACCGGTTCAAGCGGATCAACGACAACCTCGGCCACCTCGCCGGCGACGAGCTGCTCCGCCAGGTCGCCGCCCGACTGGACCTCGCCGTCGACCACGACGACACCGTGTGTCGCATGGGTGGCGACGAGCTCGCCGTCATCGTGAGCGGCTCCGGCTCGGTGGACAGCCTGGTGCTCGCGGCGCAGCGGCTGCTCGACAGCCTGGCCGCACCCTTCGATCTCAGCGGCTCGGAGGTGTTCGCCACAGCGAGCGTGGGGATCGCCCGGTTCCCCGTCGACGGGGCCACCCCCGACCTGCTCCTGCGCGCTGCCGATCGCGCCCTCTACGCCGCCAAGGCGGCGGGGCGCAACGGCTTCATGGTCCACGAACCTGACGACGCAGCAGCCGGCGACCTCGCCCTCGAGCGGGACCTGCACGTCGCACTGGATGCCGGCCAGCTGTGGGTCGCCTACCAGCCGGTGGTGAGCGCCGACGGTGGCGCACGCTCGGTCGAGGCGCTGGCACGCTGGGACCACCCCGACCTCGGACCCGTCCCGCCGGAACGCTTCCTCCGCGTCGCCGAGGAGGTCGGTTTGATCGCGGCGATCGACCGGTGGGTGCTCGACCAGGCCGTCGGCCAGCTCGCACGCTGGCGGGGAGCGGGCCTCGGCCACGTCCGCATGGCGGTGAACGTCTCGGCACGGACGCTGTCCCAGACCGGCTTCGAGGACAACGTCGCACTGACCCTGGCGCGCCACGGCTGCGCTCCCCACCAGCTCGAGCTCGAGGTCACCGAGCAGACCGCCGTGCAGGAGCCGCTCTCGGTGATCGACCGGCTGCGACGACTCCGCGCATCGGGCATCACCATCGCCATCGACGACTTCGGGACGGGCTACTCCTCGCTCTCGCGCCTGCACGCCTTCCCGTCCGACCGGGTGAAGGTCGACCGCTCGTTCGTGGCGACGCTGACCGCCGGCACGCTGAACCCGATCGTCGCCGCCACCATCGCCATGGCGCACCACCTCGGGCTCGAGGTCATCGCCGAGGGCGTCGAGACCGACGAGCAGCTGGCCGTCCTCGCCGAGCTCGGCTGCGACGCATCGCAGGGCTGGCTGTTCGCGCCGGCGCTGCCCGCTGAGGATGCCGGCGCCGAGCTGCTCCGCCGGCTGCCACCCGACCTGTGCGAGCTGCCGTCCCTGACGTTCAGCGGCTGAGGGCGACCGCGCCGAGGAAGCGCTCGGCGAACGCCTCGGGCACCACCGGCGGCGACCAGAGGTAGCCCTGGGCGGCGTCGCAGCCGGCCTCGGTGAGATGGCGGCGCTGCTCGTCGGTCTCGACGCCCTCGGCGACGACGCGGAAGCCGAAGGTGCGGGCGAGGCCGACGATGGCGTCGACGAGCGCCCGGTCCTCGGGTCGATCGCCGATGCCAGCGACGAACGCACGGTCGATCTTCAGCACGTCGACGGCGAAGCTGCGCAGGTAGCCGAGCGACGAGTGCCCGGTACCGAAGTCGTCGATGGCGACTCGCACGCCGAGCTCACGGAGCTCCCGGAGCACCTGGGCCGCCCGCTCGGTGTGCTCCATCACGGCGGACTCGGTGATCTCCAGGCACAGGGTGGACGCTGCGATGCCGCTGCTGGCGACGGCGGCCCGCACGGTCTCGACCAGGTCCGGAGCAGCGAGGTGGCGGGCGGCGATGTTCACGCTCACCGTGAAGCGGTCGTCATCCGGGAGCACGGCCGCCCACCGGGCGCGCTGGCGACAGGCCTCGGCGAGCACCACCTCGCCGATGTCGACGATCAGGTCCGACCGCTCCGCCACAGGGATGAAGGAGCCCGGCTGCAGGAGGCCGCGCTCGGGGTGGCGCCAGCGCACGAGCGCCTCGCAGCCCGCAAGGGCTCCCGTCGCCAGGTCGTGCACCGGCTGGTAGTGGACCTCGAGCTGCCCGGCGTCGATGGCTCGTCGGAGCCCGGCCTCGGTCGCGACACGGTCGGCAGCGGCGCGGCGGAGCTCGTCGTCGAACACCACCAGGTGTCCCTTGCCGCCACGCTTCGCCTCGTGCAGGGCGCTCTCGGCGTCGTCGAGCAGCTGGCCGCCCCCTGCGCTCCCGTCGGACGAAGCGATCCCGATGCAGACGCTGAGGGCGACCTCGTCGTGGTCGACGTGGATGAGCGGCGCCAGCACCCGACGCACGCGTCCGGCTGCGTCCAGGACGCTCGACCCCTCCTCGACCGCCACGAGGGCGAGGAACTCGTCACCTGACGACCGGGCGACCGCCACCGCACCGAGCTCGTCTCGCAGTCGTCGCCCGACCTCGCGCAGGACCTGGTCCCCTCCGTCGTGGCCGAGGGTCCCGTTGAGGTCCTTCATGTCGTCGATCCCGACCATGAGCACGGCGCACGCCTCGGCACCGTCACCCGCTCCTGCGCTCTGCGCTGCTGCCCGTCGGGACAGCTCGACGTCGAAGCCGCGACGGGTGGGCAGGTCGGTGAGGTCGTCGTGGAGCGCCCAGCGCTCCATCCGGCGTGCATCGGCCCGCCGCTCGGTGATGTCGGTCACGAGGCCGACGAAGCCCCGCAGCTCGCCGTCGTCACCGAAGACCTGGCTGGAGACGACCTGAGCCCACAGCACCTCGCCGTCCGCCCGGCGGTACGGCACCTCGTCCGAGCGACGTTGCTCGCGGTGGCGCTCGAGGAGGGAGCCGACGACCTGGTCGTGGTGACGGGGGAAGAAGAAGTCGAAGATCGGGCGGCCCAGCAGCTCCGCCGGCTCGACCCGGAGCAGCTCGGCCATGCGGGCGTTGGCGAACGTGGTCGTGAAGTCGGCGTCGACCATCCAGATCCCCTCCTGCGCCGACTCGACGATCGTGCGGGAGCGCTCCTCGCTCGCCACCAAGGCAGCTTCGGAGACCTTGCGGGCGGTGATGTCACGTAGGTTCGACGCCATGCACCGCATGACGGGGTCGTCGAGCAGGTTGATGTAGGTCTGCTCGAACCAGCGCCAGCTGCCGTCAGCGTGCAGGAGCCGAAACTCGATCGGGGGGGCGCCTGACTCGCCCTCGACGGCACGGCCGTAGGCGGCCAGCACGCGCGCACGGTCGTCGCGGTGCACGGATGCGAACCCGTTGTTGCCGACCACGTCGTCGGGCTCGTAGCCGAGCATCGCCCGGGACGCGGCGCTCACGAACGTGAGCGTCCCGTCTGGGTCGGCCATGAGCGCCAGGTCGGTCGACCCCTCCGTGAGCACGCGGAACCGCCGCTCGCTCTCCTCGAGCCGCCTCGCCTCGCGAACGGTCTGGGTGACGTCCATGGCGACGGCGACCCCGGCCTGGACCTCGCCGTCCGGCCCGGCGACGGGGCCGATGCGGACGTCCCACACCCGACCGTGGCGCTCGAGCTGGAAGGCGGTCTCCCCACCCGCGAGCACGTGGAGGAGCGCGTCGTCGACACCGGCGACGTCGGCGAACTCTGTCACCACGGTCCTGCCGACGCAGCCCGGGTCGGTCCCCTCCCTCGCCGAACCGAAGGCCTCGAACGAGGTGATGGTCCCCGTCCGGTCGAACACCACGATCGTGACCGCGACGTGGCGCAGGACGGTGTGCAGCTCGGCGTGACGGCGCCGCAGGGCGATCGCGGCGGGTTCCGCGACCCCGACCGCCGGCATGTGCATGCTCACTCCATCGGCGCGAGGCACGTGGACATGAGCGGACGAGCGACGTACGGCCTTGCTCCGGCTCTCATCTTGACTGGATCAAGTCCATGTTGCAGACTCCCACCGTGCCCCCGTCGTCGGATCTCGAGCAGGTGTTGCGCAGCGTTGCGCTCCGCGTGACAACTCCCCGGCTCGCGGTGCTGACCGCCGTGCACGCAAACCCCCACGCCGACACCGGCTCGATCATCGAGGCCGTGCACGCCGACCACGCCGACGTCTCCCACCAGGCCGTCTACGACGTGCTCCGTGCGCTGGCGACGACAGGCTTGGTGCGCCGCATCCAGCCACCAGGCTCGGTGGCTCGCTACGAGTCTCGGGTCGGCGACAACCACCACCACGTCGTCTGCCGCAGGTGCGGTGCCATGGCCGACGTGGACTGCGCCGTCGGCGAGACGCCGTGCCTCACCGCCGACGACGATCACGGCTACGAGATCGACGAGGCCGAGGTCGTCTACTGGGGCCTGTGCCCTGCATGCCGCACCGGGACGGCGAGCACCAGCGTGACGAGCAACCAAGACCATCAAGCCGAGCAGCGAACAACAGGAGGACCGACGTGACCGACGAGACCGGCGTGACCGACAGCGGGAGCGAGAGCGAGAACCCAGCGATCGACGCACCCGAGGTGAAGGGGACCCGTCCGAGGACGAACAAGGACTGGTGGCCCGACCAGATCGACCTGCAGGTGCTCCACCAGCACGCCCGCCAGATCAGCCCGATGGACGAGGGCTTCGACTACGGCGCGGCGTTCGACACCCTCGACCTCAGTGCCGTCAAGGCCGACATCGAGGCGGTCATGACCACCTCGCAGGACTGGTGGCCGGCTGACTACGGGCACTACGGGCCGCTCTTCATCCGCATGGCGTGGCACAGCGCCGGCACGTACCGCACGGCCGACGGCCGCGGGGGCGGTGGCAGCGGCGCCCAGCGCTTCGCACCGCTCAACAGCTGGCCCGACAACGGCAACCTCGACAAGGCACGCCGGCTGCTCTGGCCGGTCAAGCAGAAGTACGGCCAGAAGCTCTCCTGGGGCGACCTGATCATCCTCGCCGGCAACTGCGCCATCGAGTCGATGGGCCTGCCGACCTTCGGGTTCGGCGGCGGCCGGGAGGACATCTACGAGCCCGACGAGATCTTCTGGGGCACCGAGGACACCTGGCTCGGCGACGAGCGCTACAGCGGCGAGCGCGAGCTCGGCGAGAACCTCGGCGCCGTGCAGATGGGCCTCATCTACGTGAACCCCGAGGGCCCGAACGGTGACCCCGACCCGCTGCGCTCGGCCCACGACATCCGCGAGACCTTCGGCCGCATGGCCATGAACGACGAGGAGACGGTCGCCCTCATCGCCGGTGGCCACACCTTCGGGAAGTGCCACGGCGCAGGGGACCCCGACCTCATCGGCCCCGAGCCCGAGGGGTGCCCCGTGCACGCCCAGGGCATCGGTTGGCGCAACGACTTCGGCACCGGCAAGGGCGTCGACACCATCACGAGCGGCCTCGAGGGCGCATGGACCAACGAGCCGACCACGTGGGACAACGGCTACTTCGAGAACCTCTTCCGCTACGAGTGGGAGCTGACGACGAGCCCCGCTGGTGCGAAGCAGTGGACCCCGAAGAACCCAGAGGCGAAGGACACCGTGCCCGACGCCCACGACCCGGCCAGGCGCCACGCGCCGATGATGGCGACGAGCGACATCGCGCTGAAGGTCGACCCGATCTACGCCGAGATCTCGAAGCGGTTCTACGAGAACCCCGACCAGCTGGCCGACGCGTTCGCCCGAGCGTGGTTCAAGCTGACCCACCGCGACATGGGTCCCGTCTCGCGCTACCGCGGCCCCGAGGTCCCCTCGGAGAAGCTGCTCTGGCAGGACCCGACCCCTGCCGTCGACCACGAGCTGGTCAACGACGCGGAGGTGGCATCGCTGAAGGAGTCGCTCCTGGCGTCGGGGCTCACCACCTCCCAGCTGGTCACCACGGCGTGGGCCTCGGCGGCGTCGTACCGAGACACCGACATGCGCGGTGGCACCGACGGCGGCCGGCTCCGGCTCGCGCCGCAGAAGGACTGGGTGGTCAACGAACCTGCCGCACTGGCCGGGGTGCTCTCCACGCTGGAGCAGGTCAAGACGGACTTCGACAGCGCCCAGAGCGGCGGCAAGCGCATCTCGCTGGCCGACCTGATCGTCCTCGGTGGCGTCGCCGCCGTCGAGCGGGCGGCGAAGGAGGCCGGGTTCGACGTCACGGTCCCGTTCACGCCCGGACGGACGGACGCAACACAGGAGGACACCGATGTGGAGTCCTTCGGGTTCCTCGAGCCGACCTCGGACGGGTTCCGCAACCACCTCCGGGCCGGCGAGAAGCGCACGCCTGAGCACCTGCTGCTCGAGCGGGCGAACCTGTTGAAGCTCACCGCCAAGGAGATGACGGTGCTCGTCGGCGGTATGCGCGCCCTCGGCGCGACCACCGGGCAGTCCGAGCACGGGGTGTTCACCAAGACGCCCGGAACGCTCACCAACGACTTCTTCGCACAGCTGCTCGACATGGGCACGGTCTGGGAGACGGCGGTGGAGGGCGAGGGCACCTACGTGGGCAAGGACGCCGCGACGGGTGAGCACCGCTGGACGGCGACTGCGGTCGACCTCGTCTTCGGTGCGAGCTCTGAGCTCCGTGCCATCTCCGAGGTGTACGCCTGCGACGACGCCAAGGAGAAGCTCGTGCGGGACTTCGTCGCCGCATGGGACAAGGTCATGAACCTCGGCCGGTTCGACCTGCAGCGGTCCTGACGGCCTGACGTCCGACGTCCGGGTCGGCCCTTCTGGGCCGGCCCGGACGCGGTCGTGGCTCGGTACCCTTCGCTCGATGCTGCCTGATGCAGAGGTCGAGCGAGCGCTCGTCGTCACCGCCCACCCCGACGACGTCGACTTCGGCGCAGCCGGCACCATCGCCCGCTGGGTCGATGCCGGCACCGCCGTCACGTACTGTGTCATCACCGATGGCGACGCCGGTGGCTTCGACCCTGCGGTCCCCCGAGCCGACATCCCCGCCATCCGCCGGGCCGAGCAGGAAGCGGCGGCGGCGGTGGTGGGCGTCAAGGACGTCCGGTTCCTCGGCTACCCGGACGGCCGGCTCCTGGTCAGCATCGAGCTGCGCCGGGACATCTCCCGCGTCATCCGCGACGTGCGCCCGCAGCGCCTGCTCTGCCAGTCGCCCGAGCGGAGCTACCAGCGGATCTACGCCAGCCACCCCGACCACCTGGCGGCAGGCGAGGCCACGCTGTGCGCCGTCTACCCCGACGCCCGCAACGCCTTCGCCCACACCTCGCTCCTCGCCGACGAGGGCCTCGAGCCGTGGTCGGTCCAGGAGACCTGGCTGATGAGCAGCGCTGGTGCCAGCCACCACGTCGACGTCACCGACGTGTTCGATCGCAAGCTGGAGGCGATCGCCAGCCACGTCAGCCAGATGCCCGACCCCGACGGCCTCGCCGACCGCATGCGTGGCTGGCTCGCAGCCAACGCTGCCGCCGGCGGCCTGCCTGAGGGCCGCCTGGCAGAGGGCTTCCAGGTCATCGACACGGTCTGAGGCCAGCGCTCGCGGACGCCGACCCCGCTCGCACCAGGCGCGACGAGCACGTGACCGCTCATGCGAGCCGGGTCCGCTGGAGCATCGCTCGCAGCGCCTCGAGGCAGTCGTCCGGGTGGGAGAGCGGGAGGTCGTGGCCGGCGCCGTCGATGACCTGCAGCTCGACGTCGCGGTCCCGACCGGGGATGGTCCCGAGGAACCGGTGGTCGAGTGCGCGGTCCTCGCTCCCGACGACGAGGCGCACGGGGATGCGGAGCCCGGCGAGCACGTGGTGGGCGTCGGCAGCGAGGATGACGTGCTCCATCGTCTCGGAGTAGGACCACCACGAGTGCTCGACGCGGTCGGCTGCGAGCGCGGCGGGCAGGTCGGGCCGAGCGGCCCGGACGAGCCACGCCGATGCCTCGGGGTAGCGGCACATCAGCGCGCACAGCCGCTTGCCGAGCGAGTCGTTGGCCATGAAGGCGCGCACGACCGGGTCGGCGCGAGCGATGCAGCTGCGGGCGCGCTCGGTGGACGGGTACAGCGGCGGGGAGAACGCCACCACCCCCGCCACCAGGTCGGGGTGGCGATCGGCGACGTGGATGGCGACGAGCGTGCCGAGGGAGTGGGCCCCGATGACGACCGGCGCGGTGACGCCGCTCGCCCGGAGCGCGTCGGCGACTGCGTCGGCGTGCGCTGCGGCGCTGTAGCCGCTCGCGGGTCGGCGCGAGCGTCCGAAGCCGAGGAGGTCGGGGGCGACGAGCGACCCGGTGCCGGCCAGCTCGTCGTAGCGGGCGCCCCAGTACAGGCCCGAGTTGAACAGGCCGTGGAGCAGGACGAGCTGCGGGTGGCCAGAGCCGACGACACGGGTCGCCAGGCCGTGGCCGCCACCGTCGAGGCGTCCACCGGGCCTCGTCCAGTCCGGCCCCTCGGCACGCGCCTGCCTGCGTCGCAACGCGAGCGCACCCGCCCCGACCGTCGCGGCGACGAGCAGCCTCCGGCGGGTCATGCCGGAACCGGACGGGTCCGGCTGGCCGGTCGCGCCCGTCGGTCGACGACGACGAGGTAGGCGGTGAGGGCGAGCCCGAAGACGACGAGCCAGGTCAGGTTGCGGCCGGGCACGAAGTGGCTCCTGATGTGGAGGAGGAACAGGTCCATCCACCACTCGTGGGCGACCCCCGCCCCGACGAGGAGGTCGGGGATCATGGCGAACAGGTGGGCGGCGACGAC
>JBBSLC010000007.1:0-34220 GCA_038255685.1 Acidimicrobiales bacterium
CGGCCCCCACCCCTTGGCGAGCGCTCGCGAGAGGTCGTACGTCAGCTGTGTCATCGAACGACCGAAGACGACCCCTGTCGGGTCAGCGCCGAGCAGGTCGGCGATCGCCTGGCGTGCCTCGGCGACCACCCGTGCCGCGCGGCGCTCGGCTTCGGTCGTCCGGCCGGCGTTGGCCAGGCCAGCCGTCATCGTGGCCGCCACGGCCACAGCGACCGACGACGGCACCTGGGAGCCTCCGGGCCCGTCGAAGTGGGCTGCACCGAGGGCGAGCGCAGGGAAGTGAGATCGGACGCGTTCGATGTCGAAGGGCACCCGCCCATCCTGGCGCTGTCACCTGCGGCGTGGGGCCTTGGCGGCGACGCCGCACGCCTCACCATCGGGATCGGGGATCGTGGTGGGGTCCCGCCACCCGCCGGCATCGAGAGCGTCGACGGCCGCGTCCACCTGGTGGGCGCCCAGCTCGGTCACGAGCCAGCCCTCCGGTCGCAGCCACATCGGCGCGTCGAGGAGCACCCTCCGGAGCAGGACGAGTCCGTCGGGACCACCGTCGAGGGCGGTTGCCGGCTCGTAGGCCATGGTGTCGCTCGGGAGCAGGGCGAGGGCGGCGGTCGGGACGTACGGGGTGACGCTGGCGATGACGTCCACCGTCCCCACGAGGTCGGATGGGAGCGGGTCGAACAGGTCACCGATCAGCGCGTGCACGCCGTTGCGCCGAGCGCACCGCACGGCAGCGGGGTCGACGTCGGTGGCGAGCACCCGAGCCGTGGGGTCGCCTCGCTGCAACAGGGCGGCGAGGGTGCCGGCGCCGGTGCAGAGGTCGACGGCGGTGCCGCCTGGGGGGAGCAGCGCCGCCGCCCGTCGGGCGATGGCAGGTGTCTGCCACCGGCGGGGCACGTACACGCCGGGTGCGACGTGCAGCCGGAGGCCGTCGAGCTCGACCGACCCGACGATCCACGCCAGGGGTTCGCCGGCGAGGCGGCGGGTGAGCGCCGCAGCGCGTGCGGGAGCATCGGCGGCGGAGAACGTGCGCAGGAGCTCGTCGGCTTCTTCCTCGGGGGCGACGCACCCGCCGGCCCGGAGCCGGGCCACGAGCCGTTCGGCGTCCCACTCCACATCGGCAGTCCAGCACGGGTGGGGCGAGCGGCGTGCAGGAGGAGGTGATCCTGCCGCCGCAGCAGAGGAACCAGTCTGGTCGATGGGCACCTGCGGCACGAGAAGGTCCTTGACGGCGCGTTGTCGCTGGCGTAGCCCTGCGCCATGCATGGTGAGGCTTCGGTGATGATCGGTGCCCGGCCCGAGGCGGTGTGGGCGCTCGTGAGCGACGTCACCCGCATGGGGGAGTGGAGCCCGGAGTGCGTCCGCTGCGAGTGGCTGGACGGGGCGAGCAGCGCCGTGGCGGGTGCTCGCTTCAAGGGTTCGAACAAGCGCGGGTTCGCCCGGTGGTCGACGACGTGCACGGTCGTGGCTGCCGACGCGCCCGAGGACCTCGCGTTCAAGGTGGGCAAGGCCGACGACGCTGATGCCATCGTCTGGCGCTACACGCTCCGACCCGAGGGGGAGGGCACGCGGCTCAGCGAGTCCTTCGAGCTCCCGAAGGACCAATCGTGGTCCGAGCGCCTCCTCAACCGGGCCATCGGTGTGAAGGACCGTCAGGCCGACATGATCGCCGGCATGGAGGCCACCCTCGCCCGCATCAAGGCGGTGGCCGAGGCCGGCTGACCCTGTTGGGCCTGCGACGACGGGCGGTCGTACCATCGAGGTCGTGAGCTTCCCCGAGCGCCGCCTCCGCAGGCTCCGTCGGACGCCGGCGCTGCGCCGCCTGGTGGCCGAGACCCGCCTCGGCGTCGACGACCTGATCGCACCCCTCTTCGTGCGGGAGGGCATCGACCAGGCCCAGCCCATCGCGTCGCTGCCCGGCGTCGTCCAGCACACCCGCGAGTCGCTCCGCAAGGAGCTCGCGGCGCTGGCGGGGCTCGGCATCCCAGGCGTCATCCTCTTCGGCGTGCCGGCGTCCAAGGACGCGGAGGGCAGCGGGGCATGGGATCCCGAGGGGATCGTCCAGCTCGCGCTCGCCGACGCGAGGGAGGAGGTCGGTGACGATCTCGTGGTCATGGCCGACCTGTGCCTCGACGAGTACACCGACCACGGCCACTGCGGTGTCGTGCGTCCCGACGGCACCGTCGACAACGACGCCACCCTCGAGCTCTACGCCAGGGCTGCGGTCGCCCAGGCCCGTGCCGGTGCTGCCGTCGTCGCGCCGAGCGGGATGATGGACGGCCAGGTCGCCGCCATCCGCGCTGCCCTCGACGACGACGGGCACACCGAGGTGGCGATCCTCGCGTACGCAGCCAAGTTCGCCTCGGCGCTGTACGGCCCGTTCCGCGATGCCGTCGACGTCACCATCGTCGGCGGCGGCGATCGCAAGGCGTACCAGCAGGACCCAGGCAACGCACGAGAGGCGTTGGCCGAGGTGCGCGCCGACCTCGACGAGGGGGCCGACATGGTGATGGTGAAGCCAGCCCTCGCCTACCTCGACGTCATCGCCGATGTCGCCGCCGAGGTCGACGTGCCGGTGGCGGCGTACCACGTGTCGGGCGAGTACGCCATGGTCCACGCCGCAGCCGAGCGGGGCTGGATCGACGGGCCGGCGGTCGCGCTGGAGCACGTCACGTCGATCAAGCGGGCCGGGGCCGACGTGATCCTCACCTACTTCGCCAAGGACCTCGCCACCATGCTCGGCAGCGGCCGGTGACGCGGGCCACAGGCTTTCTGGACGCTGCACCACCGCAGCAGTGGTCGAACGTCCACAATCGGCGGAGGGTCGGGTCGTGAGCACGAACGAGGAGCTGTTCGAGCGGGGGCAGAAGGTCATCCCCGGCGGCGTGAACTCGCCCGTGCGGGCGTTCCGCAGCGTCGGGGGCATCCCGTACTTCGTGGCGCGAGCCGAGGGCGCCCACGTGTGGGACGTCGAAGGCCGCAAGTACCTCGACTACGTGCAGAGCTACGGGGCGTCGATCCTCGGGCACGCCCACCCCGTCGTCATCGAGGCAGTGCGGGAGGCGGCGCTGCGAGGGACGACCTACGGGGCACCGACCGAGGGCGAGGTCCGCCTGGCCGAGGAGATCGTGGCCCGCGTGCCCGGCATCGAGATGGTCCGCCTCACCTCGAGCGGCACCGAGGCCGCTATGTCGGCGGTGCGCCTGGCCAGGGGGGTGACCGGTCGGGAGAAGGTCGTGAAGTTCGCCGGCAACTACCACGGTCACAGCGATGCGCTGCTGGCAGCGGGTGGCAGCGGCATCGCCAACCAAGGGATCAGCGGCTCGGCCGGTGTCACCCAGGGGGCAGTGGCCGACACGATCGTGGCGCCGTACAACGTGGTGCCCGAGCTCGACGAGCAGGTCGCCGTGGTGTGCGTGGAGCCGGTCGCCGCCAACATGGGCCTGGTCCCGCCGGCACCCGGGTTCCTCCAGGGGCTTCGCGAGGCGTGCGACCGGGTCGGCGCGCTGCTGCTGTTCGACGAGGTCATCACCGGCTTCCGGGTCGCACGCGGCGGGGCCACCGCCCTCTACGGGGTGACCCCCGACGTCTGGTGCTTCGGCAAGGTCGTGGGTGGCGGTCTCCCCATCGGGGTGTTCGGCGCATCTCGGGCGATCATGGAGCACCTCGCTCCGCTCGGTCCCGTGTACCAGGCAGGGACGCTGTCGGGGAACCCGCTCGCCACCGCTGCCGGCCTCGCCGTGCTGAGCCAGCTCGACGACACCGCCTACGCCATGCTCGAGGGTCGAGCCACCGAGCTGCAGACGATGCTGGCCCCGATCTTCGCCGAGCACGGCCTCGCGGTGCAGCTCCCGAGGGTCGGTCCGCTGCTCGGCATCCACTTCTCCGAGACGCCGATCGCCGACTACGACGAGGCCAGGGCGGCGGCCGAGAACGGCGTCTACCGGCGCTTCTTCCGCGCCATGCTCGATCGCGGCGTCGCCTTCGCCCCCGGCCCCTACGAGGCGATGTTCCCGAGCCTGTCCCACACGTGGGACGACGTCGAGCGGACCGTCGACCTCGCCTCCGCCGCCGCCGCCGAGGTGGCGAGCGCCCTCGCCAGCAGCTGAGGCCGACCGCGGAGCGGTCGACGACGGCACCGCTCAGGCCGGGCGCGCACCCGTCGGCTCGGACCGGTGGTCGTCGGAGTGCCCGTCCCTGACCCGGGTGTCGAGCTCGTGGAGCTGCGGGGCCGCAGCGCGACGCCGATGCTGGCGGTGCCGAAGACCTCGGTCCCGCCGGTCGTGAAGCTCGACGCGAAGCGGGCGAGGACCCGTTCGGCGGTGGCTGCGGCCTCCTCTGCCGACGTGTCGCCCGACAGCAGGATGACGAACTCATCGCCGCCCAGCCTCGCCACCGTGGCGGTCAGGGCGGTACCGGCACGATCGGCGAGCCTCGGCGTTAGGGTCGCCGTCGTGGCTCCGCCGGACGACGTGATCACCCGCGAGCGGCTCGGGGTGGTGGCCGGCGAGGTCGACGCTGCCGCTGCGGCGCTCGTCGCCGAGGATGCCGTGGCTCGCATGGTGGATGGTGACCACACGCTCTGGCAGGAGGACCCCACGGAGGTCGCCGACCGACTGGGCTGGCTGGCGGTCGTGACCGAGATGAGGGAACGGGTCGGCGAGCTCGATGCGATGGCTGCAGCTGCGGCCGACGACGGCCTCGAGCACGTGGTCATCCTCGGGATGGGCGGCTCGAGCTTGTTCCCCGAGGTGCTCTGGCAGACCTTCGGCGCTGCGCCGGGGCGGCTCGACCTGCGCGTGCTCGACACCACCGACCCGGCCGCCATCGCCCGGGTCGAGGCCGAGATCGACCTGAAGCGCTCACTGTTCGTCGCTGCCTCGAAGTCGGGCACCACGGTGGAGACGACGAGCCAGCTCGCCCACTTCTGGGAGCGCACCGGGGGCGACGGCAGCCACTTCGTGGCGATCACCGACCCGGGCACCGAGCTGGCCGCCCTCGGTGCCGAGCGCGGCTTCATGGCCGTCTTCGAGAACCGGCCCGACATCGGTGGGCGCTACTCGGCACTGTCGCTGTTCGGCATGGTGCCGGGCGCCCTGCTCGGCGTCGACATCGCCGGCCTGCTCGACCGTGCGAGCGAGATGGCAGAGGCCACGGGAACGGACGGGTCTCCCGCGATGGCAGCGGCGACGAGCCCGGCCGTTCGCCTGGCTGCCGTGCTCGGAGCCTGCGCGCTCGCCGGAAGGGACAAGCTCACGTTCCTCCTCCCCCCCGAGATCGCCTCGTTCGGGCTCTGGCTCGAGCAGCTCGTCGCTGAGAGCACCGGCAAGCACGGCAAGGGGATCCTGCCGGTCGCCGGCGAGGACCTCGGCGGTCCTGAGGTGTACGGCGACGATCGGCTGTTCGTGTGCGTCGGCCCTGCGTCGGATCATCCCGGCCTCGATGCCGTGGCCGACGCAGGCCACCCGGTCGTCGAGCTCGCCTACCGCGACCCGCTCGACATCGGTGGTCTCGTCCTGCTCTGGGAGCAGGCCGTCGCCCTCGCCGGTGTGGTGCTCGAGATCAACCCCTTCGACCAGCCCGACGTGGCGTCGGCGAAGGAGGCGACGAACCGCGTGCTGGCGGACGGTCCGCCCACGATCGAGACGGTCGCCGTGTCGACCCTGCTCGACGAGGTGGTGCCGGGCGACTACGTGGCGATCACCGCGTTCGTCGACCCTGGCCGCTTCGAGCTGCTCGACGGTCTCCAGGCGGCTCGCATGGCCATCCGTGATCGCCACCGGGTCGCCACCACGCTCGGCATCGGGCCACGGTTCCTCCACTCGACCGGTCAGCTGCACAAGGGCGGCCCGCCGACCGGGGTGTTCATCCAGGTGGTGGGGGAGGATCCGACCGACGTGACGATCCCTGGGGCAGACCTCACGTTCGCCGCGCTCAAGCAGGCCCAGGCCGACGGCGACCTCATGGCGCTCCGGGAGCGGGGCCTGCGGGCGGGCCGCGTCGCGCTCGACGATCTCATCGGAGGTGCACGGTGAAGCTCGGCATGGTCGGCCTCGGCCGAATGGGCGGCAACATGGCGGAGCGATTGCGAGGCGCTGGCCATGAGGTCGTCGGCTACGACCGAGACCCGGCGACGACGCAGGTGCCAGACCTCGCCGGCCTTGTCGCCGCCCTCGGTGACGCGCCACGGGCGGTGTGGGTGATGGTGCCGTCCGGCTCGCCCACCGACGACACGATCGACGAGCTGCACGGGCTGCTCGGTCCGGACGACGTCGTCGTCGACGGGGGGAACTCGAACTTCCGGGACTCGATCCGCCACGGCGAGCAGCTCGGCGCCGACGGCATCGGCTTCGTGGACGCCGGCGTGAGCGGCGGCATCTGGGGCCTCCAGGAGGGCTACGCGCTGATGGTGGGTGGCGACGCCACGCACGTCGCCTTGCTGCAGCCGGCGTTCGACTCGCTCGCGCCCGAGGGCGGCGGCTTCGCCCACGTGGGTCCGGTCGGTGCCGGTCACTTCACCAAGATGGTCCACAACGGCATCGAGTACGGGCTCATGCAGGCCTACGCCGAGGGCTACGAGCTGCTGGCGGCGTCGGACCTCGACATCGACACGGTCGGTGCGCTGAAGGCCTGGCAGCAGGGGAGCGTCGTGCGGTCGTGGCTGCTCGACCTGCTCGTGCTCGGCCTCGAGGCCGACCCGGCGCTCGGGACGGTCCGGGGGTACGCGAGCGACTCGGGTGAGGGTCGCTGGACGGTGAACGAGGCGGTGCGCCTGGCCGTGCCGCTGCCGGTGATCTCCGCCGCCCTGTTCGCTCGCTTCGCCTCACGCCAGGACGACTCGCCGGCCATGAAGGTGATCGCCACCCTGCGCAACCAGTTCGGGGGCCACTCGACCGAGGCGGCGGGGAGCGAGCGCCGACCGGCAGAGTCGGGGACCGAGGCCGACAGGGAGGCGGGCGTGGCCAAGGTGGAGCCCTCCGGCCAGGAGCACGGGTCGTGACCTCCCCGACGCGGGCCGATGCGCTGGTGATGTTCGGGGCGACGGGCGACCTCGCGCGCAAGAAGCTGTTCCCTGCGGTGTACCAGATGGAGCAGCTCGACATCCTCGACGGCATGCCGATCCTCGGGGTGGCGTCGTCGGAGTGGGACGACGACCGCCTGCGCGACCACGCCAGGGGGAGCCTCGACGACAAGGACGTCGAGGTCGACGAGGCCATCTGGGAGTCGCTGTCGGCGCGCATCGCCTACATCCAGGGCGACTACACGGCACCTGCGACCTACGAGGCGCTCGCCGCCCGCCTCGAGGGCACGACGTGCCCGGTCATCTACCTCGCCATCCCACCGTTCCTCTTCGACGACGTGATCGACGGCTTGGCCTCGGTGGGCCTGCACGAGCGGGCCCGGATCGTGGTCGAGAAGCCCTTCGGCCGCGACGTCGAGTCCGCGGCCGAGCTGGAGGAGACCCTCGGAAGGGCCTTCCCCGAGGAGCGGACCTTTCGCATCGACCACTACCTGGGCAAGGAGTCGGTCGAGAACCTGCTCGTGTTCCGCTTCGCCAACACGATGCTCGAACCGCTGTGGAACCGCCTCTACATCGACAGCGTGCAGATCACGATGGCGGAGTCCTTCGGCGTGGAGGGCAGGGGTCGGTTCTACGAGGGCGTCGGCGCACTGCGAGACGTGGTGCAGAACCACCTGCTCCAGGTCGTCACGCTCCTCGCCATGGAGCCCCCCGCCTCGTCAGACGCCGACTCGCTGCGAGACGAGAAGGCGAAGGTGCTGCGCGCCATGAGCCCGCTCGACCCGAAGAAGGTCGTGCGCGGCCAGTACCGGGGCTACCGGGACGAGGAGGGTGTCGACCCGGCGTCTGACGTGGAGACCTACGTCGCCCTCTGCCTCGAGATCGACTCGTGGCGCTGGGCGGGCGTGCCGTTCCTCGTGCGCGCCGGCAAGGCGATGTCGATGACGGCGACCGAGTGCGTGATCCGCTTCAAGGCCCCGCCCCGGCTGCTCTTCAGCCAGGCCGAGTCCCAACCGGAGCCCAACGAGCTGGTGTTCCGCCTCGGGGGTGACGAGGGGGCGACCATCCGACTGCAGGCAAAGGCGCCCGGCGACGTGTTCGCCACCAAGGAGGTGGGGCTCGACGTGAGCTTCGACGCCGCCCTCGGACCCCGCCAGGAGCCCTATGAGCGCTTGCTCGAAGACGTGATCGAGGGTGACCCGCGCCGCTTCGCCCGGGCCGACAGCGTGGCCGAGGCGTGGCGCATCGTGCAGCCGGTGCTCGATGCCCCGGAGCGGATCCGCCTCTACGCCGAGGGCTCCATGGGCCCGGCCTCGGCTGACGCCATGTGCGACGTCCGTGGCGGCTGGCACGACCCGGCGGAGCGCTGATGGCGGGTCCGCCGACCGGCGAGGTCCGGCTCGTGGCTGACGTCCCCGCCGCCTTCGCCGAGCTCGTGGTCGCTGAGGCGCCGTCGTCGATCGCACTCTCCGGTGGTGGCACCGCCGAGGACTGCTACCGGGCGCTCGCAGCTGCGACCGGCCTCGACTGGTCGGGGATCACCGTGGTCTTCGGCGACGAGCGCTTCGTGCCGGTCGACGATCCCGACTCGAACGAGGGCATGGCCCGTCGGGCCCTGCTCGACCACGTCGGCCCGGCAGCGGTCCACTCGATGGCGGAGGCGGCCGAGGAGCCCCACGCTGCGGCTCGTGCCTACGCATCGGTCATCGCTGCGCACGCCCCCATCCAGCTCGTCCACCTCGGCCTCGGGCCCGACGGCCACACCGCGTCGCTCTTCCCCGGCAGCTCGTCGCTCGACGAGGAGGTCGCACTGGTCGTGGCCGCCGGCGACGACGAGCACCCTCACCCTCGGCTCACGCTCACGTTCCCTGCCATCGCCGGCTCCCACCTCGTGGTCGTCACCGTCGCCGGCGCCGACAAGGCCCAGGCCTGGGCGCGGCTGTGCGAGGGTGCCGACGTCCCCGCCGCCCGCATCACCGCCGAGCGAGTGATCTGGCTCGTCGACCGTGAAGCCGCCGCCGGCACCCCTGACCTCGTCTGACCCCGCCTCGTCCACGCCGAGCTGTCGGTGCTGCGTCCCGGGGGCCGGGCCATGCCACCGACAGAACGGGTCCGGCGTGCAGTCGGCGGGGCTACCTCGCTGAGGGCTCGGGGAGGACCCGTGCCAGCTGGGCGACGGCCTTGTAGGCGGCCTCGGCGGGGCCGAGCTCGTCTGGGCGCAGGGAGTTCGACATGATCCGCAGCGCCCACTCCATGAGCGAGTACGAGTGCATCCCGACCCGGGTGAGCTCGCGCATCAGGGCGGGGTGGCCGAGGAGGCGCATGAACGTGCGGCCGGTCTTGAAGTAGAGGCCGAACTCGGCCTCGAGCTCGCGGTCGTACTGGGCGAGGACGAGCCCGTCGTCGGTGGCGATGGCCTCGTCGATCACCCGGGCAGCGAGCCGGCCCGTCTCGTAGCCGTACTCGATGCCCTCGCCGTTGAACGGGTTGATCGACCCGGCGGCGTCGCCGATGGCGAGCCAGCCCGGACCCCAGCGGGGCCCGACCGACGCGCCCATCGGCAGGCGTCCACCCGTCGGCTCACCCCGCTTGGACTCGGGGGAGATGCCCCACGACGCCGGTGCGGTCGCCGCCCACTCGTCCATGAGGTGGCTCGTGTTGACCGACTTCCAGTCCCGGAACGTGGAGACGAGGCCGATGCCGACGTTCACGGTCCCGTCCCCGAGCGGGAAGATCCAGCCGTAGCCGGGCATCGAGGCACCGTTGCGATCACGGACGTCGAGGGCGGACTCGATGAAGGGGTCGTCGTGGCGTGGGCTCTCGTAGTAGCCGCGGATCGCCATGCCTTGGGGCCACGCCTTGTCCCGTGAGGTGCCGAGGGCGCGCCCGAAGCGGGAGTTGGCCCCGTCGGCGACGACGACGTACTTGGCGGTGATGTCGCGCAGGACGCCGGTCTCGTTGTCCTTGACGGTGGCGCCGGTGAGGATGCCGCGGTCGAAGGTCGGGGCGACGACGTCGGTGCCCTGGTGCATGGTGGCGCCGGACTTCACGGCGTTGTCAGCGGTGAGCTGGTCGAGGTCGCGGCGGCGCACGACGTAGCCGTGCGACGGCAGGTCGGGGTGGGACGGCCACGGCAGCTCGAGGGTCATGCCGTGGCCGAGGGCGCGCAAGCCCTCGGTCCGGTGGTGGGCCCCGGCGAGCACGTGCTCGAGGCCCATGTCGCTGAGCTGGCGCACGGCGCGAGGGGTCAGACCGTCGCCGCACGTCTTGTCCCTCGGGAAGACCTTGCGCTCGACCACGACCACGTCGCGGCCCGCCTCGGCCAGCCAGTAGCCAGCCGCCGACCCGGCCGGGCCACCGCCGACGACCAGGACCTCGTGCTGGGGAGCGGACATGGGGACCACCTTCCTCACGACCCGTGCTCGGCCGTGGCTCCCATCCTCCCCGCCAGGGAGGGCTTGTGCCTCATCGCCCCGGAGGGTGAGCCGGCAGCCTCAGCCGTCGCCTGCCGTGGCGCCGCCCTCGGCGTCGTTGGCATCGGCGCCGCCGTCACCGGTCGACCCTTCGGCGTCTCCTTCGCCGCCGCCGCCCTCGACCTGGTCGGCGCCTTCGTCGCTGCCCTCGGCGACGTTGCTGTCGCCGGCCGTCGCGCCGCCCTCGCCGGCTGCGGTCTCACCCTCTGGCTCACCACCGGAGAGCACCTCGCGCTCGTAGCGGGCGACGGCACGGACCTCTTCTTCGCTGAGCGTGCCGCCCCAAGCGGCCATCTGGCCGTAGCCGTCGGAGCCGGAGATGCGCTGGCCACCGGGGCGGTCAGGGTCGCCGTACGGGTTCCCGGCGCCGCCGACGAGGGCGGAGCCCTCGTTGATCCAGGCGATGTGGTCCTCGATGTCGGGGAAGGTCAAGAGGACGTCGCCGTTGCTCAGCGGGCGACCTGCGCCACCTTCGCCGTTGGCACCGTGGCAGCCGGAGCAGTTGGCGTACACCTCCTCGCCGAGGACGAGCTCGGGGTCGGAGAGGTCCTCTTCGGGCGTGGCGAGGCTGCCGGCGTAGATGAAGCCCCAGATCGGCAGGATGGCGACGACGGGGAGCGCCCAGAAGGGGATCGTGCGGCGACGCTGCGCAGCCACGACGAAGGGCGGTGCCGGCGGGGGCGGTGGCGGTGCGGCAGCGACGGGCGGGGGTGCGGCTGCCGGGGCGACCTCGGTCGATGCGGAGGCAGCGGCCGGCACGGGAGCCGCAGCGCCGGCGGGCGCGTCAGCGGCCGGGGCGGCGTCACCACCGCCACCGAGGCCCAGCGCGTCGCGCCGCTCCTTGGAGCGGCGAAGCAGGTGCTCGGGGATCTCGGTCACGGGCTGGCTCCAGGTGATCCGGGGCGCCCCACCTCGGTGTCGGGCGCGGCTGCGACAGGCGGCTCACACTAGAGGTGACCGGAGCAGGTGGGGCAACTCGGGGACGAGCGAGGGATGTGCCGCCCTGCGAGGGTCGTGGTAGACCGACCGCGTCGCGACGTGGCGGACCGTTTCGAACGGCCTACGATGTGACGAGTTCGATGTGAGAAGTTTCACGAGCCCTGAGGAGAGGTGCCGGGATGGTCGCACTGGTGGTCTCGACCCTGCTGCTGGTCGTCGGCACGGCTGCCGTCGTCGCCTACGCCCGCCGACGTACCCCCGGGACGTTCCTCAGCTGGGGTGAGGCCATGGCGTCTGCCGTGTTCGTCTTCCTGCTGATGGGTCTCGCCTACGGGATCGTCCCGCACCAGTGGCTGACCTACGCGGACAACGAGCTCGGCTGGCGCTCGGACAAGATCGTCTTCGGGCCGGGCGACGTCCTCACCAACATCCCGTTCACCATCACCTACCAGGTGATCCGCGACATCGTCGCTGCGGGCATCTACATCGTGTTCCTCGGTGCCCAGATCGCCCTGTGGGCCATCTGGCAGGGCCGAGGCAAGGTCAAGCAGCGGGCGCTGCCGACCTCGTCCTTCGGCCGCCCGCTCGTCCGGAAGGCCTGAGCTCGATGGCCCGCACCGACGCCAACCCGCCGATGCCGCTCTTCACGGGTGACTACGTCCTCCAGGAGATCTCGCCGGACGCGCTGGCCAAGACGGTCAAGCCGAAGCAGTTCCTCCACATCGACCAGGCCGAGTGCATCATGTGCGAGGGCTGCGTCGACATCTGTCCGTGGAAGTGCATCCACATGCTCTCGACGGACGCGATCACCGAAGGAGCGAACACCGCTGCGCCCGGCACCGACCCCGACGACCACGTCATCTTCGTGGTGGACGAGGACGTCTGCACCCGCTGCAGCCTCTGCGTCGACCGCTGCCCGACCGGCGTCATCATCATGGGCAAGACCGGTGTGGCCGCCAAGGACGGGGACCTCCACCAGCGCGACAGCAACCACGGCTACTCCTACGGGATGCGCTTCTAGGGCGAGCCCGTCGCGACTTCTCCTTCCGGCGGGTCGCTCACTAGGTTCGAGGCAGGATCGAACGCAACGCACCGCAAGGCACCTCACCGAACGCCACCCTCACCGAACGGGAAAGCACCGAGCGCACACATGGCAAAGACCATCGGAGACAAGGGGCGGGGGGCACACCTCGCCGAGCGGATGTCCAAGCTGGGCGAGTCCGTCCAGGGCTCGCAGGCCTGGGGCTCGATCTTCCGGCCCGGGTCCATCTTCCGCAAGGGCTACACCGACAGCCCGAGGAACCGCTCGTACGTGATCATGAACTCGGTGCTGTACCACCTGCACCCGGTGAAGGTGAAGCGCCACGCCGTGAAGGTGAGCTACACGCTGTGCCTCGGTGGCCTCAGCTTCTTCCTGTTCATCCTGCTCACCGTCACCGGCATCTTCCTGATGTTCTTCTACCGGCCGACGGCGGCGCAGGCGTGGGACGACATCTACACGCTGCACACCTCGGTCACCTTCGGCCTGCTCGTGCGCAACATGCACCGGTGGGCCGCCCACCTCATGGTGCTGGCGGTGTTCCTCCACATGGCTCGCGTCTTCTACCACGGGGCCTACAAGGCGCCACGCGAGTTCAACTGGGTGATCGGCGTCATCCTGCTCACGCTGACGCTCCTCCTCTCCTTCACCGGCTACCTGCTCCCGTGGGACCAGCTGGCGCTTTGGGCGGTGACGGTGGGCACGAACATGATGGGCTACACACCGGTGTTCGGCTCCCAGGTCCGCTTCGTCCTCCTCGGAGGCGTCGAGATCGGGACGGACACGCTCTTGCGCTGGTACGTGCTCCACGTGCTGATGTTCCCCTTCGTCATCGTCATCTTCATGGCGATCCACTTCTGGCGGGTCCGCAAGGACGGCGGCATCTCAGGTCCCCTCTAGGGACCAGAGGGAGGCAACCCATGACCGAGATCCCCGAGCACCTGCTCAAGCGGGCCCAAGAGGCCAAGGACAAGGCGGCGGCGAAGACCGCCGGCGGTGAGGGCGACGCGCCCGCCGCCGACGCTCCGGCCGCTGGCGCTGCGGCGAGCGACGCCCCGGCCGACGACGGCGGGGGCAAGATCCCTGCCGCGCTGCTCGCCCGGTCCAAGGCCGCCCGTGACAAGGCCGCCGGTGGTGCCGGTGGCGCTGCACCCGAGAGCGGCGGAGGCGGCGTCGCCACCGCTGAGCGCCCGACCGCTGGCGCGGGCATCGCCACCGCCGCGGCCACCCAGGTGCCGCCCCTGGCGGCGGGTCCCGAAGGTCACACCCAGCGCCTGCTCACCGTGGTCAAGGCCGGGTCGATCCAAGACGTCAAGGCCACGCCCACCGACAAGGTCCACACCTGGCCACACCTGCTCGTCGGCGAGTTCGTCGCCGCCCTCGCGGTCACGGCGTTCCTGCTCGTGTTCTCTGCGTTCGTCAACGCACCGCTGCTCACGCTGGCCAACTTCAACCTGACGCCCAACCCCTCCAAGGCGCCGTGGTACTTCCTCGGCCTCCAGGAGCTGCTCGCCCTGTTCCACCCCATGGTGGCGGGCGTGACCATCCCCGGCATGGGCATGTTCATCCTGATCCTCGCCCCCTACACGGACCGCAACCCGTCCAACCGGCCCGAGGACCGCAAGTTCGCCATCTGCCTGTTCACCATCTTCCTGATGTTCTGGGCGGTCCTCACCATCATGGGATCGTTCTTCAGGGGCCCCGGGTTCAACTTCGTGTTCCCCTGGGTCGACGGCCTGTTCTTCGAGCTCTAGGAGACCCTCATGGAGGGAACCACCGTCCTCACCATCGCCATCCCGGTCCTCGTCGCCCTCGGCGCCCTGGTCCTGTTCACGACGTCTCGGCGTCGCGACACCGGCAACGCCCTCGGGCGCGAGGCTCGCACGCGCGACCGTGGCGCGAGCCCGTTCCTCGAGAGCGACGACGAGCTCGCCGTCCCGAGCGGTCGAGAGGTCGAGCTGGCTGCGGCGCGAGCCGGTCGTGGCCCCGGCACCGACATCGAGCCGGTGCGGCCGTCTGCGCCCGTCGCCTACGTGCCGCCCGACCCCGAGATGATCGGCGTCACCCGTCGCCAGTTCTTCAACCGCAGCATCATCGCCATGTTCGGCCTCGGCCTGTCGGGCTTCGGTGCTGCGTGCCTCGCCTTCCTCTGGCCGACGCTGCGCGGCGGCTTCGGTGGGGTGATCAACGTCGGCAACCTCGAGGACATCGTCACCGAGGCGACCCAGTCCCGGGAGCCGTTCTACGTCTCGGAGGGGCGCTTCTACCTGAACCCGTACCCCGCCGGCTCGGTCAGCTCGGCGCAGGGTACCTACAGCGACGCCGTGCTCCCGGGCATGGAAGCCGGTGTGATCGCGCTCTACCAGAAGTGCCCGCACCTGGGCTGCAGGGTGCCGTGGTGCGAGACCTCCCAGTGGTTCGAGTGCGGCTGCCACGGGTCGCAGTACAACCGGGTCGGCGAGAAGAAGGGCGGCCCCGCCCCCCGAGGCATGGACCTGTTCCCCGTCTCGGTCGAGGGCGGCCGGGTCTCGGTCGACACCGGCATCGTCATCCAGGGCGTGCCGATCGGCACCAACACCACCGGCCAGGAGGCCGAGGGTCCCAACTGCGTGAGCGGCGGAGGTCACTAGGTGCTGTCGTCACCCGTGCTGGGCATCACCGCCCAGCAGTCCTTCGGCATCGTCGTGGCGATCCTCGTCACCGTCGGCTGGGCGCTCTACATCGTCGGCAACATCAAGAAGGCCAAGCCGGAGATCGGCTCGGAGATCGAGCTCGCAGCGAACCGCAAGCCGTACTTCGACGACGAGGGGCTCGAGGGACCGCGCCTCGACCGAGTGCTCACCTGGGGCCTGATCTCCCTCACGTTGATCGGCCTCGGCCTGCCGCTCTACTGGCTCGCCGAGCCCGGCCGCCAAGCCGGCGCCGTCGGGATGTTCGACGACACGTTCGCCTCCCGGGGTGAAGGGCTGTTCGCAGCGACCGCCGACGGCGGGTTCAACTGCGCCGGCTGCCACGGCGGGCTCGCCGGGATCGGCGGCGAGGTGCAGTTCACCCTCACCGACCCCGACACCGGCCAGCTCCGACAGGTCAACTGGCAGGCGCCTGCGCTGAACGACGTCACCCTGCGCATGACCGACGAGCAGATCTACGACGTCCTCGTGTACGGCCGTCCGTTCTCCCCCATGCCCGCATGGGGCCTCGAGGGCGGCGGACCGATGAACGACCAGCAGCTCGACAACCTCATCGCCTACATGAAGAGCATCGCCGTCACCCCCGCCGAAGCGCAGGCGCAGGCGGCTGAGCGGGCCGAGGCCGAGCTCGCTCGCCTCGAGGAGGCGGCCGGCGAGGACGGTGCACAGTCCGCGAGCCTCGGTGCTGCGCTGTTCAACCTGAACTGCGCCCGCTGCCACACCCTCGGTTACTCCTACGGCGAGCCGCAGACCGTCGGTGGCGGGGCCTTCGGGCCGAGCCTCTACAACGCCGTCAACCAGTTCCCCGCTCGCGAGGACCAGATCGGCTTCGTCTCCGAGGGTGCGGAGAACGGTGAGCGCTACGGGCTCAACGGCCAGAGCAACGGCCGCATGCCGTACTTCTCCCAGGTGCTCACGCCCGATCAGATCGCCTCGATCGTCGAGTACGAGCGCCTGCTCGAAGACCGCGAGGGCGTCGACGACGACGACGCTGCCGACACCACCGACGAGGACGCATGACCGGACGCCTGCTCGCCTTCCTGCCGCTCGCCTTCGAGCTCACCTGGGACCCCTTCATGCGGGGGTTCCTCGCCACCGCCGTGGGCGTCGTGGTCCTGTGCGGCTCGGTCTACATGCTCCTCGGCACCAACGTCGGTTCCCGGCTCGGGTTCCTCCTGGCCTTCGCAGGCCTGAGCGGCTGGATGCTGATCATGGGCCTCCAGTGGTGGGTCTACGGCATCGGGCTCATCGGTGATCCGCCCTCGTGGCATCCCGTGGAGATCGTGACGACCGAGAGCGCGGACGACACCGGCGCAGCCAGGTTGGCCGACGCGCGCGACCTCACCAGCTGGGAAGAGGTCCCTGACGGCGACACCCGCCGCGGTGAGATCCAAGCGGCCGCCGACGAGGCGCTCACCGACGAGGACTCGAGCGCAGCGCCCTTCGCTGCGTCGAACGAGTACCAGGCCGTCGACGTGTTCGAGCGGGGCGGCAAGGAGGGCATCGCCTCACGCCTGCCCGGGCCGCACCCGGCGCACTACGCCGCGGTGCAGGTGCAGCGCACCGTTCCGATCGTCCCGCTGGCCGACCCGGAGGACGAGTGCCCGGCGGGCTCGGAGTGCATCGCCTTCGGCGAGACCCCGCCCCGACCCGTGATCGACGAGGCCGCACCGGTGCAGACCGTCGTGCTCGAGCGCGACCTCGGGAACCGGCGCTTCCCGCCGGCCCTCCTCACGATCGCCTCGGCGACGCTTTTCGGCGTGTCGTGCAGCGCGCTGCACCGGCGTGACAAGGCGTCGACCGCCGCACGGGCCGCGGTCACCACCGGTGCCTCGGGCTGACACGTGGACGACTACCTGCCCCTGATCGTGATGTTCGTGCTCGCGGTGGGCTTCGTCGTCATCAGCATCGCTGCGTCCCGCCTGCTCGCGCCGAGCCGTCCCACCTCGGCGAAGGAAGCGCCCTACGAGAGCGGCATCGTGCCCACGAGGGAGAACCCCCAGCGGTTCCCCGTCTCGTTCTTCCTCGTGGCGATGATCTTCGTGATCTTCGACATCGAGATCATCTTCCTCTACCCGTGGGCGGTGATCTACCGGGAGCTCGGCGCCTACGGCCTCATCGAGATGCTCGTGTTCTCCCTTGCGGTCTTCGTCTCGTTCATCTACCTGATCAGCAACGGCGCGCTCGACTGGGGCCCCATCCGTCGCAGCCGCCGCCTCGACGGCACCGTCGACGTCGACCGGACGCTGACGAGCACCGTGCGCCGGATCCCGTCGCGCGAGGTCGTCCCAGGCGAGGCTGCGGTCCACGGTGGCGACGGGGTGCCGGCCCACGACCCACAGCCACATGACGCACACCCAGGGGTGACGGTCTGATGCAGCTGCAAGGGAACAACGCGCCCGGGAGGGGTCTCGAGGGCCTCGAGCACAACTTCCTGACCGGCACCGTCGAGGACGTCGTCAAGTGGGCGAGGCGCAACAGCGTGTGGCCCGCCTCGTTCGGCCTCGCCTGCTGCGCCATCGAGATGATGGCCACCGGTGCGGCGCACTACGACCTGGCCCGCTTCGGCATGGAGGTCTTCCGGCCGTCCCCCCGCCAGGCTGACCTCATGATCGTGGCCGGCCGGGTGAGCCAGAAGATGGCTCCGGTGCTCCGCCAGGTCTACGACCAGATGGCCGAGCCCAAGTGGGTGCTCTCCATGGGTGTGTGCGCGAGCAGCGGCGGGATGTTCAACAACTACGCGATCGTCCAGGGCGTCGACCAGATCGTGCCCGTCGACGTGTACGCACCGGGCTGCCCACCGAACCCCGAGACCCTCATCCACTCGATCCTGACCCTCCACGAGATGATCAGGACCGGCGAGCTCACGCAGCGACGGGACGCCAACCGTGGCGGAGCTGGGGTCCACGTCGATCCGGCGGGGGGCTCGGACGTGCCCGTCTCCATCGTGCGCCCACCCGTCCACGTCGGCACCCCGCGATGACCGCCGAGCAGGTGGCCGACGGCGACGACGCGCCCGCGGTGGCCCCCGACCCCGATCCGGAGCGCCGCCACGGCGCGCTCGTCACGTCGAGCCTCGGCCAGGTGGTGCTCCACCCCGAGCGGGCGAGCTACCTCGAGGTGATCGACGGCCTGCAGGCCGAGGGCTTCAACCTCTGCTCGGACGTGACCGCCGCTGACTACCTGACCTTCGCCGGGGGTCGACTCCTCCCTCCTGGCGTGGTCGCCGAGCGCTTCGAGCTCGTGGTCAACCTCACCGCGCTGCGCCAGCGCGCACGGGTGCGCCTGCGCGTGCAGGTCCCCGAGGACGACGCGACGATGCCCTCGCTCTTCAGCCGGTACCCGGGCACAGAGGCGATGGAGCGGGAGGTCTTCGACATGTTCGGCATCACCTTCGACGACCACCCCGACCTGACCCGGATCCTGCTGCCGGAGGACTGGGAGGGCCACCCGCTGCGCAAGGACGACGGCGTGGGTCGGATCCCGGTCCAGTTCAAGGACGCCCCGGGGGCCCGATGAGCGCGACGCACGACACCGACGCCTCGCCCGACAGCGAGCTGCCCGACGAGCCCGTGGTCAGCGACGACGATCGTCCGGCGCCGCGCGACGTCACGGTGATGGATCCCTACGCCACGTTCGAGGGCGACCAGGAGATGCGCCCCCGTGACGAGATCTCCGCCACCGAGCTGCTCCGCCAGTCCGGTGCGGTGCTGCGGCTCTCCGAGGCCGACGCCGCGCGCCTCGCGGCAGAGACGGCCGGGACCGACGACGAGACGATGATCATCAACATGGGGCCGCAGCACCCGAGCACCCACGGCGTGCTGCGGTTGATGCTCGAGCTCCAGGGCGAGACCGTGCTGCGGACCAAGCCCATCGTCGGCTACCTCCACACCGGCATGGAGAAGACCGGCGAAGAGCTCACGTTCATGCAGGGGACGACGAACACGACCCGCATGGACTACCTGTCCCCGCTGTTCAACGAGACCGTCTTCGCGCTCACGGTGGAGCGCCTGCTCGGGATCACCGAGGAGATGCCGCCCCGGGCGACGTGGATCCGGATGCTCATGTGCGAGCTGAACCGCATGTCGTCGCACCTCACGTTCTTCGCCACGAACGGCATGGACATCGCGTCCACCACGTCGATGATCTTCGGGCTGCGCGCACGTGAGGCCCTCCTGCGCTTCTTCGAGGAGGCGTCTGGGCTGCGGATGAACCACAACTACATCCGGGTCGGCGGTGTCGCCGCCGACCTGCCCGACGGGTGGCAGGAGACCCTCACCACCCTCCTCGCCGATCTCGAGCTGCAGCTCGAGGACCACGACGAGCTGTTCTCTGGCCAGCCGATCTGGCACGGCCGGAGCCAGGGTGTCGGCGTGATCGGTGCCGAGGAAGCCGTCGCCCTCTCGGCCACCGGACCGATCCTGCGGGCGTCAGGGGTGCCGTGGGACCTGCGCCGGGACGAGCCGTACCTCGCCTACGACCAGGTCGACTTCGACGTGATCGTCGGGACCCACGGCGACACCTTCGACCGCTATGCGGTGCGGATGAACGAGATCCGTGAGTCGATGAAGATCGTGCGCCAGTGCATCGAGTCGATGCCGACCGGCGACTGGCGGATCCAGGACAAGAAGGTCACGCCACCGCCGCGAGCCCGTATCGACGAGTCGATGGAGGCGCTGATCCACCACTTCAAGATCTTCACCGAGGGCTTCCGGGTCCCCGAGGGCGAGGCCTACGTCGCCATCGAGAGCCCCCGCGGCGAGCTCGGGTGCTACCTCGTCTCCGACGGGTCGGCCAAGCCGTACCGCATGCACATCAGGGGACCGAGCTTCGTGAACATCCAGACGCTGCCCCACCTGATGCGAGGTGGTCTGGTCGCCGACGCGGTGGCGGTGATCTCGTCGGTCGACCCGGTGATGGGCGAGGTCGACAGGTGACGACCCGCCACCGGGGTGCCGCTTTTCGGACCGTGGCCACGTCTCTGGCAGGATGCACCTGATGGCGCGGCTCTCACCCGAGAACGAGGTCCTGGCGCGCCAGATCATCGGTCGCTACCCGCGGTCGCGCTCTGCGCTGATCCCCTTGCTGCACGTGGCGCAGGAGCAGGACGGCTGGGTCACCGACGAGGCGATGGGCCACATCGGCGAGCTGCTCGGGCTGTCGTCGGCCGAGGTGCTCGGGACGTGCTCCTTCTACGAGATGTTCAAGCGTGAACCCGTCGGGACCTACCTCGTGAACGTTTGCACGAACATCTCCTGCCAGCTGCTCGGCGGTGAGGAGCTGCTCGAGCACGTCGAGGAGCGCCTCGGCGTCAAGGCCGGGGCGACCACCGCCGACGGCATGTTCACCGTCGAGGACGTCGAGTGCATCGCCGCGTGCACGGAGGCTCCCTGCCTCCAGGTGAACTACCGCTACTTCCACCGCATCACCCACGCTGCGTTCGACACCCTCGTCGACGACCTGCGGGCCGGTCGTCGCAGCGACGAGATCCCGACCCACGGCACGACGACCCGGGTCCGCCAGCACGTGCCCGCCGACCGCTGGGCCGGTGTGGGCGCCGACGGCCTCGCGCCCGAGGTCCGCTGATGGCCGTGACCGACGCCCCCAAGATCATCACCACCCGCTTCGACCAGGCCGACGGCCACACCCTTGCCGGCTACGAGCGGACGGGCGGCTACGCCGCGCTGCGCGCTGCGCTCGGTCGCACGCCGGCCGAGGTCCTGGACGAGGTCAAGGCGGCCAACATCCAGGGGCGCGGCGGCGCTGGTTTCCCCGCCGGCACGAAGTGGGGCTTCCTCCCCGCCGACGTCCACCCCCGCTACCTCGTGGTGAACGGCGACGAGAGCGAGCCAGGCACGTACAAGGACCGCCTCCTCATGGAGCGCGACCCCCACCAGCTCATCGAAGGCGTCCTCCTCGCGAGCTACGCCGTCGACGCCAAGCAGGCGTTCATCTACGTCCGGGGGGAGATGGCCGTCGCCCAGGAGCGCCTCGCCACCGCCCTCAACGAGGCGTATGCAGCCGGCCTCGTCGGTCGTGACATCGCCGGCTCCGGCTGGTCGATGGACGTGATCCTCCACTGGGGCGCGGGGGCCTACATCGTCGGCGAGGAGACGGCCCTCATCGAGAGCCTCGAGGGTCGACGGGGCATGCCTCGCCTGAAGCCGCCGTTCTTCCCTGCGGTCAAGGGCCTCTACATGCAGCCCACGATCGTCAACAACGTCGAGACGCTCGCCAACATCCCGTGGATCGTCACCAACGGCGGTGCTGCCTTCGCGGCGCTCGGCACCGAGGAGTCCGCCGGCATGCGGCTCTTCGCTCTGTCGGGCCACGTGCGCAACCCGGGCGTCTACGAGGTCGAGATGGGCAAGACCACGTTCCGGGACCTGATCGAAGCGCCGGTGTACGGCGGCGGGATCCGCAACGGCGGCACCCTCAAGGCGTTCATCCCCGGCGGCGCATCTGCGCCCTGGTTCTTCGAGGAGCACCTCGACCTGCCGCTGTCCAAGGCAACGGTCGACAAGGCAGGGTCGATGCTCGGCTCCGGTGCTGTCGTGGTGATGGACGACACGACCGATGCCGTCAAGGCGTGCGCCCGTGTCGTGCGGTTCTTCGCCCACGAGTCGTGCGGCAAGTGCACGCCGTGCCGCGAGGGCACCACGTGGCTCCACCAGATCCTCCAGCGGATCCTCGCCGGCGACGGGCGACCGAGCGACCTCGAGCTGCTCATGGACGTGAGCGACAACATCAGCCCCGGGATCACCTGGCCGCCGAAGCAGACGACCATCTGTCCCCTCGGCCCCTCGGCGGTGTCGCCCATCGCCTCGGCGCTGCGCCGCTTCCGACCCGAGTTCGAGGCCTACATCGCAGGCGGGCGCCACGCAGCCGCCGTGCCGGTGGAGGTCGGTGCCCGTGGCTGACGCCGAGACCGCAACCGAGACCGAGGCGGTCACCACCGTCAGCATCACCATCGACGGACGCACCGTCGAGGCGCAGCCCGGTGAGCTGCTCATCGCTGCCGCCGAGCGGGCAGGGACCTACATCCCGCGCTTCTGCTACCACCCGCGCATGGAGCCGGTGGGGATGTGCCGGATGTGCATCGTCGAGGTCGACACCGGCCGGGGCCCCGCGCTCCAGCCGTCGTGCATGATCCCCGTCGCCGACGGCATGACCGTGAGCACGGAGTCCGAGGTGACGAAGAAGGCGCAGGACGGCGTCCTCGAGTTCCTCCTCATCAACCACCCGCTCGACTGCCCGGTGTGCGACAAGGGCGGCGAGTGCCCTCTGCAGGACCAGACGCTCGCCTTCGGTCCCGGTGAGAGCCGCTTCGTCGAGGAGAAGCGCCACTACGAGAAGCCGATCGCGCTGAGCGAGCTCGTCTCGATGGACCGGGAGCGCTGCATCCTGTGCGACCGCTGCACCCGCTTCTCGGCCGACGTCGCCGGTGACCCGCTGATCACCTTCATCGATCGCGGCAACGCGACCCAGGTGAACACCTTCCCCGACGACCCGTTCGCGTCGTACTTCAGCGGCAACACCGTCCAGATCTGCCCGGTCGGCGCGCTCCTGGCCAAGCCGTACCGGTTCAAGGCCCGTCCGTGGGACCTCGACCAGGTCGAGTCCACCTGCACCGCCTGCTCCGTCGGCTGTCGCATGGCGGTCCAGAGCTCGACGAACCGCATCGTCCGCCACCTCGGCATCGACGTCGATCCCGTGAACTGGGGCTGGCTGTGCGACAAGGGCCGCTTCGACTTCGAGGCGGTCCACGGCGAGGAGCGCCTCGGTGCACCCCTCGTCCGCAAGGGCGACGAGCTGGTCGAGGTCAGCTGGAGCGAGGCGCTCACCGCGGTGGCCGAGGGACTGGCGAGCGCGTCCGAACGCCACGGCCCAGCATCGCTGGCCGTGCTCGGCGGCGCACGGTTGGCCAACGAGGACGCCTACGCCTGGTCGAAGCTCGCCCGCACCGTCCTCGGCACCGACAACGTCGACGCCCAGCTCGGTGACGGCCTCCCGGCCGAGGCCGTGCTCGGCCTGCCCCGAGCCTCGATCGACGCTGCCTGCGCAGCAGGCACGGTCGTCCTCCTCGCGCCTGACATCAAGGAGGAGCTGCCGGTCTTGTACCTGCGCCTCCGCGATGCCGTGCGGTCGAAGGGGTTGCGCCTCGTCGAGCTCAGCCCGGCGAGCACGGGCCTCACCCACCTCGCCGCTGCGTCGCTGCGCTACCGCCCGGGAGAGGCGGCGCAGCTCGTCCGCGCGCTGCTCGACGGTGCGTCCTCCGATGACCCGGCGCTGCGCGGTGCAGCTGACGTGCTCGGCGAAGGCCCGGTCGTGTGCGTGCTCGGCCGACCGTCGCTGGCCGAGTCGCCGGCATCGATCGTGGCCGCGGCCGGCGCCCTGCTCGATGGTCGCCCCGGGACCACCTTCCTCTCGGCGCTTCGGCGCGGGAACGTCCACGGTGCGCTCGACATGGGCCTCGCTCCTGGCGTGCTCCCGGGTCGGGTGAGCCTCGACGACGGGCGCGACTGGTTCGCGTCGACCTGGGGCGCGCTGCCCGAGTCCCAAGGGCTCGACGCCGATGGCATCCTGGCGGCCGCTGCCGAGGGCCGCATCCAGGGCTTGGTGCTGCTCGGTGCCGACCCGCTGCGCGACTTCCCCGACCGCGACCTGGCGCGACGAGCCGTCGCCGGGGCCGGGTTCGTGGTCGCGCTCGACGCCTACCTCACCGACTCCTCGCGCCAGGCCGACGTCGTGCTCCCGGTCGCCACGATCGGTGAGCGGGGGGGCACGACGACCAACATCGAGGGTCGGGTCAGCAGGCTGAGCGCCAAGGTCACCGCACCGGGCACGGCGCGCGCCGACTGGATGATCGCTGTCGAGCTCGCCTCCCGCATGGGCTCGGACCTCGGTGTCGAGTCGGTGGAGCAGCTCTGGGACGAGATCGAACAGGTGGCGCCGAGCCACCGTGGCATCACCCGGGCCGTCCTGGCTTCGACAGGCGGCCTCGACGGCGTCCTCGTCGGTCCCGTCGACGACGTCGCCTCCGAGGGGGCGCCTCCGACGATGAGCCAGGTCGACGCGCCGGGCATCGCCGCGGCAGGCGCCCAGAGCCAGGACGTCCTCCCCGGCGGCGTGCACGCCGAGGAGCAGTCGCTCGGCACCGGTGACGCCGGCGGCGAGCGCGAGGGCGCCGGCAGCGAGGCGATGGCCGAGGCGTTCGGGGCCGAGGGCGACACCGCGGGCTACGCCGACGGCTCGAGCCCCGAGTCGAGCGGTGACGAGGCAGCGGCGATCGAGTCGACTGCCGAGGCGGTCGACCAGGGTGCCGACACCCCCGGTGCCCATGCCGGCGGGGCAGAAGGGAGCGCAGACAGTCCGGACAGCACGGGCTCGTCGTACGACGAGGGCGCCGTGGCCGGCGGTGGCGCGCCGTCGCTGCTGCGCTTCCGCTCCGTCGCCGCGCCGGGCGGACCGCCCCCGATCGACAGTTACTCGCTGCGCCTCGTCTCGGGTCGCAAGCTCTACGACGCCGGCACCTTCGTGGTGCGCTCCCCGTCGCTCGCACCGCTCGCCCCCGGGGCGCCGCTGCGGGTCAACCCCGTCGACCTGGACCGCCTCGGGCTCACCTCGGGCGCCCGTGTCCGGGTCACGAGCAGCCGCACCACCCTCGTGCTCATCGCCGAGGCCGATCTCGGCGTGCCGCAGGGCACGGCGGCGCTCGCCTTCAACCAGCCGGGTCAGGGTGCTGCTGACCTGATCGACAGCAGCGCTGCGGTGACAGACGTGCGGGTGGAGACGCTGGCCGACGGTGCCGACGGCGGTGGTGGCTCCACGTCGGCCAAGAGGGGGGCGAGCTGATGGGGGATCCGCTCTTCGACGGGGGCTTCGACCTCGGCGTCGTCGCCATCGTGGCGGTCAAGGCGCTCATCGGCTTCACCTTCGTGATGGTCGGCGTCATCTTCATGATCTGGTTCGAGCGCAAGATCATCAGCGACATGCAGAACCGGATCGGCCCGAACCGCGCCGGACCGTGGGGCCTGCTGCAGACGCTGGCCGACGGCATCAAGCTCATCTTCAAGGAAGACCTCTCACCGGACCGGGCCGACCGCCTCGTCTACCGGCTGGCGCCGTACCTCTCCGTCGCCCCTGCCTTCCTCACGTTCACGATCGTGCCCATCGGAGGGGTGTTCCGCGGTGACGACGACGGGTCCCTGCGGGTGCTCGGCAACGACACGTTCCTCCAGGTCGCAGACCCCCAGATCGGTGTGCTCTTCCTGCTGGCGATGTCCGCTGTCGCGGTCTACGGGATCATGCTCGCCGGCTGGTCCTCGGGCTCGAAGTACCCGCTGCTCGGCTCGGTCCGCGCATCGGCCCAGATGGTCAGCTACGAGGCGGCGCTCGGCCTGTCCCTCGTGGCGGTCGTGCTCCTCACCGGCTCGCTCTCGACGCACGACATCGTCGCAGCCCAGGCCGGATCGGTCCTCGACTGGAACATCGTGCGCACCGGCTTCGTGCCGTTCGCCATCTTCTTCATCGCCGCCACCGCTGAGCTGAACCGGCCGCCGTTCGACCTCGTCGAGGCGGAGCAGGAGATCGTCGGCGGCTTCCACACCGAGTACAGCTCGATCCGCTTCGGCATGTTCTTCCTCGCCGAGTTCATGAACACGATCACCATGTCGGCGATCATGGTCACGCTGTTCCTCGGCGGACCCGACGGGCCCGCCCCGATCGGTCCGCCGATCCTGTGGAGCTTCTTCTGGTTCACGGTGAAGCTGCTGGCGTTCCTCTTCGCCTACGTCTGGTTGCGTGCAGCGCTCCCGCGCTTCCGCTACGACCAGCTCATGGACCTCGGTTGGAAGGTCCTGATCCCGCTCTCACTCGGCTGGCTCCTGCTCATCGGTGCCATCCAGATCGGGCGTGACGAGGGCTGGAACCTCGCCGTGGTCCTCGTCGTCGGGTTCAGCATCGCCATGGCTGCGGGCGCTGCGCTGCTGGCCGCCGTGCGGGGCGCGGAGAAGGCACGAGACGGCGGGTTCGACGAACCGATCGCCGGCAACGCTGCCGACCGTCGTCAGGAGGTGGCGGGCTGATGGGCCTCTTCGGTGGCTTCAAGGTGACGCTGGCGCAGATGTTCAAGCCCCGGCTCACGAACGAGTACCCGATCGAGAAGCGGTCGAAGCCGGTGCGCGTCCACGGTCGTCACGTGCTGAACCGCTACGAGGACGGCATGGAGAAGTGCATCGGGTGCGAGCTGTGCGCCGGGGTGTGCCCCGCCCGCTGCATCTACGTGCGCGGTGCCGACAACCCGCCCGCCGACCCGGTCTCGCCCGGTGAGCGCTACGGCTTCGTCTACGAGATCAACTACCTGCGCTGCATCCACTGCGACCTGTGCGTCGAGGCCTGCCCGACTGAGGCGATCACCGAGTCCAAGCTGTTCGAGTTCTCCTTCACGAACCGGCTGGACGCGATCTACACGAAGCGCGAGCTGGTCGTCGGCGACGACGGCCAGCCCCAGCACCAGCCCTGGGAGGACTGGCGCGAGGGCGACGACACGAACACCTCCGCCTGGATGCGGGCCACGTCGCCGAGTGGGAGCGCCGCCTACGCAGGTCGCACGCTCTGGTCGGGTGAGCTCGGCTACGGCGTCCGCCCCCCGGAGGCGGGCCAGAGCGCAGGCCGCCCCCCGGAGGCGGGCCAGAGCGCAGGCCGCCCCCCGGAGGCGGGCCAGAGCGCAGGCCGCCCCCCGGAAGCGGGTCAGTCGGCAGCTACCGAGGTCGTCGATCCGGCTGACTCGCCGGCCTCCGAGGACCACGCCGATGGCGGAGGATCGCACTGATGGTCGACACCATCGTGTTCGTGCTCGCAGCCATCATCATCCTGAGCGGTGCGCTCGGTGTGATCTTCGCCCGCAACCCCGTGCACTCGGCGCTCATGCTGATCATGACGCTGTTCGGCGTCGCCGTGCTGTTCGTGGCCCAGGACGCCCACTTCCTCGCTGCGGTGCAGGTCATCGTCTACGCCGGCGCCATCGTGGTGCTGTTCCTGTTCGTGATCATGCTGCTCGGCGTCGACCAGGCCGACAGCCTCGAGGTCGAGCCGATCGGTGGCCAGCGACCTGCCGCGGGCGTGGTGGCGCTGGCGAGCGTCGGCCTCATCGTGCTCTTGGCCGTGCGCTCGGTGCAGGTGACCACCGGCGCTCGCGAGGTGTCCGGCGCACTCGACGGCGAGGGCTCCAACCTGGTGAAGCTGGCCCGGGTGCTCTTCACCGACGACGTCTTCGCCTTCGAGGCGACCTCGGTGCTGCTCGTCATCGCCGTCGTCGGCGCCGTGGTCCTCGCCCGCAAGCCGGCGGCCGATGAGGTCGCCGACGCCCCGGATCGCTCGGCGGGGAGCAGTCGGTGACGGTCGAGCCCACGTGGTACCTCGTGCTGTCCGCGCTGCTGTTCACCATCGGTGGCGCCGGGCTGCTCGTGCGCCGCAACCCCCTCGTGATGTTCATGTGCGTCGAGCTGATGCTCAACGCCGTGAACCTCACGTTCGTGACCTTCGCCCGCATGCTCAACGACACCGGCGGCCAGGTCGTGGTGTTCTTCGTGCTCGTGGTCGCTGCCGCTGAGGTCGTGGTCGGCCTCGGCATCATCGTTGCCATCCTCAGGCGCCAGCCCGGCGCCGACGCCGACGACATCAGCCTGCTCAAGGGCTAGGAGACCCGAGAGATGCTCGAAGCCGTCTGGTTGATCCCCGCGCTGCCGCTCCTCGGCTTCGCGCTCATCGTGGCCGGGAACCGTCGACTCGGCGAGCCCTGGGCGGGGTGGCTGGCGACCGCCATGATCGGCGGTTCGTTCGTCGCCGGCGTCGTCACCTTCGCCGGCCTCCTCGAGCGCCCCGAGGAGGAGCGCCAGTACGTCTACCGGGTCTTCACCTGGCTCCCCGCGGGCGGCCTCGATGTCGACCTCGGCTTCCTCGTCGACCCGCTGTCGATGACGATGGTCCTGTTCGTGACCGGCGTCGGGACGCTCATCCACCTGTACTCGATCGGCTACATGCACGGCGACCCCGGCTTCCACCGGTTCTTCGCCTACCTGAACCTGTTCGCCTTCTCGATGCTGATGCTCGTGCTCGGCGACAACCTGCTCGTCACCTTCCTCGGCTGGGAGGGCGTCGGTGCCTGCTCCTACCTGCTGATCTCGTTCTGGTTCGGCTCCGAGGCGAACGCGTCGGCGGGCAAGAAGGCGTTCGTCACGAACCGGATCGGCGACGTCGGCTTCATGCTCGCCATGTTCCTCTCCTTCGCCACGCTCGGGACGCTCAGCTACGTGAACGGGGACGGGACGGGGATCCTGGAGAACACCGCGGCGCTCAGCGCTGCGGCAGCCACGGGGATCGCGGTGCTCGCCTTCGTCGGGGCGTGCGGCAAGTCGGCGCAGCTGCCGCTGTTCGTGTGGCTGCCCGATGCCATGGCCGGCCCGACGCCCGTCTCGGCGCTGATCCACGCGGCCACCATGGTGACGTCGGGCGTCTACCTGCTGACCCGTCTGAGCCCGGTGCTCGCCCAGGCCGACGACTGGGTGCCGACGCTGATCGCCGTGGTCGGCGCAGCGACCGCGCTCTTCGCCGCCACCGTCGCCGTCGCCCAGCGCGACATCAAGAAGGTGCTGGCCTACTCGACGGTGAGCCAGCTCGGCTACATGTTCCTCGCCGTCGGCTCGGGCGCCTACGTCGCCGCCATCTTCCACATGGTGACCCACGCCTTCTTCAAGGCGCTGCTCTTCCTCGGTGCCGGCTCGGTGATCCACGGCCTCCACGAGGAGCAGGACATGCGCCGCATGGGTGCGCTGCGGGCCTTCATGCCGATCACCGCGGCCACGTTCATCGTCGGCTGGCTCGCCATCGCCGGCGTGCCGCCCTTCGCCGGGTTCTGGTCGAAGGACGAGATCCTGCTCTACGCCTGGGCCAAGAGCCCGATCCTGTGGGCGGTGGGGCTCGTGACCGCCCTGCTCACCGCCTTCTACATGAGCCGCCAGGTCTTCATGGTCTTCTTCGGTGAGGCCCGTTGGGGCGACACCGTCGAGGGGGAGCACGCGACGGTCGAGGACGCACCCGGCGAGTCCGAGGAGCCCCCCGTCGAGGTCGCAGTCGCCCATGGCGGTGCGACGCCGCACGAGTCGCCGTGGACGATGTACGTGCCGCTCATCGCCCTCGCCGGGTTGGCGGCGGTGGGTGGCGGGCTGAACCTGCCCTTCTCCGGTACGCACTTCCTCGCCGACTGGCTCCACCCGGTGGTGGAGGCGGCCGAGGCGGAGATCGACGTGAGCGATGCGACGAAGGTCGGCCTCGCCCTGGTCGCCACGGTGACCGCGCTGCTCGGCATCGCCGCCGCCGCTGCGGTCTACCTCCGGCACCGGATCGACGCCCGGCGGGTCGAGCCCGACCTCCTGCTCCAGGCCTGGCGCTACGACGCGGGCATCTCCGCGCTGGTCGGCGGCCCCGGGCGTGCCGGTGCCGAGGCCGCGGCCTCGGCTGACCGGGTCGGCATCGACGGAGCGGTCAACGGTGTGGCCACGCTCGTCCGCACCGGCGGCGACCGGCTCCGGGTCGTCCAGACCGGCCTCGTCCGCAGCTACGCACTGTCCATCGCCGTGGGCGCGGTCGGCCTGCTCGCCTACTTCCTCGTCCGGACGGGTCTGTGATGGCCGCTCCGCTGCACGCCGCCCTGCTCGCCGTCGAGTCCGCCGGCGCACCGCAGGCGTTCCCGATCCTCACGACGCTCGTCGTGCTGCCCGTCATCGGTGCCCTCCTGCTCGCCATCACGCCTCGCAGCAGGCCCGAGATCAGCCGCCTCGTCGGCGTCGGGATGTCGGTCATCACCGGCGCCATGAGCCTGTACCTGCTCTCCCAGTTCGTGATCGCCGACCCCGACTTCCAGTTCTCGTCGAAGCACACCTGGATCGAGTCCTTCGGGATCTCCTGGAACCTCGGCGTGGACGGCATCTCGCTGTTCCTCGTCGTGCTGACGGGGGTGCTGTTCCCCCTCGCCCTCATCGGCGTGCGGCCCCACCACGACACGAAGAGCTACATGGCGTGGCTGCTCCTGCTCGAGGCCGGGTGCATGGGCGTGTTCCTCGCCCTCGACCTGTTCCTCTTCTTCGTCGCCTTCGAGATCGTCCTCGTCCCGATGTACTTCTTGATCGGGGGCTGGGGCTACGGCGAGCGGGTCTACGCCGCACTCAAGTTCTTCCTCTTCACCATGCTCGGCTCGGCGTTCATGCTCGTGGCGATCATCGCCCTCGCCTTCTTGCACCAGCGGGCGACTGGGGTGCTCACGTTCGACCTGGTCGAGATCGCCGAGGCCCAGGCGGTCGCCGAGAGCACCGCCCGCTGGCTGTTCCTCGGCTTCGCCGTCGCCTTCGCCGTGAAGTGCCCCGTCTTCCCGCTGCACACGTGGCTGCCCGACGCCCACACCCAGGCGCCCACCGCCGGCTCGGTCATCCTCGCCGGCGTCATGCTCAAGCTCGGGACGTACGGCTTCGTGCGCTTCGGGCTCTACCTGTTCCCCGAGGCGTCCACGTGGGCGGCACCTGCGCTCGTCACGCTCGGCGTGATCGGGATCCTCTACGGGGCGATCGTCGCCGCCGTCCAGAAGGACCTGAAGCGACTCGTCGCGTACTCCTCGGTCGCCCACCTCGGCTTCATCGTGCTCGGCACGTTCGCGTTCACGACCCAGAGCCTCCAGGGCTCGGTGCTGCAGATGGTGAACCACGGCATCTCGACGGGGGCGCTGTTCCTCTTGCTCGGCATGCTCTACGAGCGGCGCCACACCTACGCCATCTCCTCGCTCCGGGGCATCCAGAAGTCGGCGCCGATCATGGCCGCCGTCTTCACCGTGGTGATGATGTCGAGCATCGGGCTGCCCGGGCTCAACGGCTTCGTCGGCGAGTTCCTGATCCTGCTCGGCAGCTTCGACACCCGTCGCTGGTGGACGGTCGCAGCCACCTTCGGCGTCGTCCTCGCCGCGGTGTACCTGCTGTGGGCGTACCAGCGCGTTTTCCACGGCGAGCCTGACGAGGACAACGCCGGCTTCGCCGACATGACGTGGCGGGAGGGTGCGGTCATGGCGCCGCTGCTGTTCCTCATCGTCTTCCTGGGCGTGTTCCCCAAGCCGGTGCTCGAGCGCATCGAGCCGGCGGTCACCAGGCTCGTCGCCCACATCGAGGACGGCTCGGACTTCACCGAACCCGAGGTCAGCCGTGACGGCACGGGCGCCGTCGAGGTCGTCGGCCCGTTCGAGGCGCACGGTGAAGAAGAGGCGCACGGCGCCGAAGGAGACGAGTGATGGGCCCGACCCTGGCCGTGCTGGCCCAGCTCGGTGAGCCCGGCGTGCTCGTGAAGCCCTCGATCGAGTGGATCGCGGTGTCGCCGCTGCTCGTGCTCGTCGGTGGTGCGCTGCTCCTGCTCACGGCCTCGGCGCTCAGCACGACGCGCCCGCTGAAGAGCGTCTACGCCCTCTTCACGCTCGTGACCTGCGGTGGCGCGATCACCGCCTCGGCAGTGCTGTGGGAGCGGGTGCAGGACCCCGAGCGTGGTGAGTTCCCTGCGTTCGTCGGCGCCATCACGATCGACGGCTTCAGCATCTTCTTCTCGGTGCTGATCGCCCTCTCCATCGCGCTCGCTGCGCTGCTCGCCGACGACTACCTGCGGCGCGAGGGCCTCGAGGGACCCGAGCTGTACGCCCTCATGCTCCTGTCCGGGGCTGGCGGGATCATCATGGCGATGGCCAACGACCTCATCGTCATCTTCATCGGCCTCGAGATCCTCTCCATCGCCCTGTACGTGATGGCCGGCATGCACCTCCGACGCCGGGAGAGCCAGGAGTCGGCGATCAAGTAC
Organism: Acidimicrobiales bacterium; assembly: GCA_038255685.1. Classification (GTDB taxonomy): domain Bacteria; phylum Actinomycetota; class Acidimicrobiia; order Acidimicrobiales; family CADCSY01; genus CADCSY01. The sequence goes on from JBBSLC010000007.1 coordinate 32,044, forward strand.
TTCGTCCTCGGTGCGTTCTCCTCGGCGTTCCTCCTCTACGGGATCGCCCTCACCTACGGCGCCACCGGCTCGACGAACCTGAGTGAGATCGCGGCGTTCCTGAGCGGCAACGTGCTCGAGTCCGAGGGTCTGCTGCTCGCAGGCTTCGCCCTGCTGCTGGTCGGGCTCGGCTTCAAGGTCGCAGCCGTCCCGTTCCACGTCTGGACGCCCGACGTGTACCAGGGCGCGCCGTCGCCGGTGACGGCCTTCATGGCCTCGGCGTCGAAGGCGGCGGCGTTCGCTGCGCTGCTCAGGGTCTTCTTCTCCGCCTTCTCGACGCACTCGTCGGACTGGCGCCCGATCATCTGGGTGCTCGCCGTGCTCACGATGGTGGTCGGTGCCGTGCTCGCCGTCGTCCAGCGAGACGTGAAGCGGATGCTCGCCTACAGCTCCATCAACCACGCAGGGTTCATCCTCGTGGCGGTCGAGGCGAACACCGAGCGGGGCGTCGCCGGGGCGCTGTTCTACCTGCTCGCCTACGCGTTCATGGTCATCGGCTCGTTCGCCGTGGTCACCCTCGTCGGACGTCGTGGCGACGCCGCCCACGACATCGACGACTACAAGGGGTTGTCCGCCGAGCGGCCGGTGCTGGCGCTCGCCATGACCGTCTTCCTGCTCTCCCAGGCGGGGGTGCCCCTCACCTCGGGCTTCTTCGCCAAGTTCTACGTGATCGGCGCAGCGGCCGACGCCGGCAGCTACGCCCTCGCCATCATCGCCATGGTCACCGCCGTGATCTCGGCCTTCCTCTACCTGCGCATCATCGTGGCGATGTACTTCGGGGGGGAGGTCTTCGGGGGGGAGGGAGGCGAGGAGGCGGACGAGCCGGTCCGGCCTCGCATCGCCATCCCGTTCGGCGCCGGCCTCAGCCTCGCCGTCGCCATCCTCTTCACGCTCGCCGTCGGGGTCCTGCCCGACCTCGTGGCCGACGTCGCCCGCGACGCCGTCCCCGTCCTCATCAGCGCTGGCCCGTAGCGGGCTGCGCCGCTCAGCTGATCGTGGCGTTCGCGACCTCGACGGTGAACGGGACGCACCAGATGAGCACGGTGTAGGGACCGGTGAGGTCGATGTCTCCTGGGACGTCGTAGTTCTGATTGCCGACGTTGCCGGTGAGGTCGGCGAGCAGGGTGCCCTCGCCGGGCTCCCGCTGGTCGGCGCCGGGCACGAGGTGGACCTGGAGCTTGGGGCCGTTCGACACGTCGAAGTCCTCGAGGCGCAGGACCCGGGAGCCGTCGGCCAGCTCGAAGATCGTCGCCGTACCCTCGCCCCGGTGGCCGGTGAGGCCCTGGAACGACCCGGTGAGGAGGGCGATCGGCTCCGCTGGAGGAGGGGGCGGAGGTGGCGTCGTCGTCGGCGCAGCGCTCTCGGCGCTCGGTGCAGGCGCTCTCTCGGGCGCGACGTCGGTCGCGCTCGGCAGCGGTGCGGCTTCAGTCGGCGCCGTCGAGGGCGTGGCACGGGGCGCGGCGGGAGAAGGTGCTGCCGTTGCGGCCTCACCGGCCGCAACGGGGAACGCCTCGTCGACGACGTCGTCGCGCACGTACGGCCCGATCGCCCAGAGCCCGACCCCGATGATCGGCACGATCACGAGGGCGGTGCGTGCGATCCGGTTCGGAGCGATGCGGCGTGCGACCCACGCCCACGCTGCGAGCGCACAGCCGAGCGCGGCGACCCGCACTGCTGCACCGACGCTCGAGGTCGACGCCCGCAGCACCTCGGGCGCGATGAACCACAGGAGGGCGACCGCCGCGACGATGACCGCCAGCCGCACCAGCCAGCGACGTCGCCACGCTGGGTCGCGCGCTCGACGGAGACTGGTGTCCGCCGTTGCGTCATCGGCGGCGGGAGCCTCGTCCGGGTGCACCTCGACGGCCATGCACCAAGTGGACCACGCTCGCCACCGCAAAGGCCCGCAGGTGGCCGTTGTTTCGAGAACGTTCAGGAAACGCTGGGAGACGACTGGTAGCTTCTTGCCAATGGAGACCACCATCGACTCGGTCGGGCGGATCGTCATCCCGAAGCCGTTGCGGGACGCGCTCGGGCTGGTGCCGGGGTCGACCGTGGACATCTCGTCCTACGGCGCCGGTCTCCAGGTGGTCGTCGCCGGCCGCACGGCCCGGCTCGTCGAGGAAGGCGGCCAGCTC
>JBBSLC010000008.1:0-33630 GCA_038255685.1 Acidimicrobiales bacterium
AGAGGGACGGGTGGGACCTCGTCGTCATGTACGGCCAGACCGAGGCCACGGCGCGGATGGCGTACCTGCCGCCTGACCTCGTCCTGTCGCATCCCGAGACGATCGGGGTCCCGATCCCCGGAGGATCCCTGCGGATCGAGCCGATCGAGGACGTCGTGGACGAGGGGGTCGGGGAGCTCGTCTACGAGGGGCCGAACGTCATGCTCGGCTACGCAGAGGTCCCAGCCGACCTCGCGGCAGGTCGCACCACCTGGGAGCTGCGGACGGGCGATCTCGGTCGCCGCACCGCATCCGGGCTGTACGAGGTGGTCGGCCGCCGGAGCCGCTTCGTCAAGCTCTTCGGGCTTCGGATCGACCTGCAGCGCATCGAGGAGCTGCTCGCTGGCGAGGGCGTCGAGGTTCGCTGCACCGGTGACGACCAGCACCTCGTGGTCGCCGTCGTCGGCGGCGACGGTCGAGACGTCGGAGCCCTCGTCCGGCGCCACGTCCCGGTCCCGCTCAGCGCCGTGCGCGTGATCGTCGTCGGCGCGCTCCCCCGCCTGGTGAACGGAAAGGTGGACGACTGCGCCCTCGTCTCCCTTGCGGCAGACACGCTCCAGGCTCGCCCGCCCGTCGCGGTCGGAGCCCCCAGGACCGGCGAGGGGGTCGCCTCGCTCTTCGCCGACGTCCTCGGCCTGTCCGCCGTCGAGGAGGACGAGACCTTCGTCGGCCTCGGTGGCGACTCGCTCTCCTACGTCGAGGCATCAGTCCGACTCGAGGATCTGCTCGGCACGCTGCCGGCGGGGTGGCAGGACCGCACGATCAGCGAGCTCGAAGGACGCCGCACCCCTCCCGGGTGCCTCAAGCGCCTCGAGACCAACGTCGTGCTCCGGGCGGTCGCCATCATCATGGTCGTCGGCACCCACGCCGGGTCCTTCGAGCAGCGAGGTGGTGCGCACGTCCTCCTCGCCATCGCCGGCTACAACATCGCTCGCTTCCAGCTCGGCGTCGCCGAACGCAGGGACCAGGTGAGAGCCCTGCTCACCAGCGCAGGCCGGGTCGCCGTACCGGCCGCCGGTTGGATCGCGCTGCTCGTGCTCTTCACCGACGGCTACGGGATCCCGAACATCTTCCTGGTGAACGGACACCTCGGGGCGATGGCGTTCGACGAACGGTGGCGCTTCTGGTTCATCGAGGTGCTCGTGCAGTCGGTCCTCGTCCTCGCTGCTGCCTTCTCGATCCGACCTGTCCAGCGCCTCGAGGCTCGGCGACCATTCGCCTTCGCCATCGGCGTCGTGCTGCTCGCCCTGGCCCTCCGCCACGGCCTCGTCGAGCACCTCGACGCCCGCCACCGCACCGTGCAGCCACAGACGATCACCTGGGTGCTCGCCCTCGGGTGGGCGGCGCAGCGGGCTGCAACCGTGCGCCAGCGACTGCTCGTCTCCGCGCTCGTCCTCGCCTCCGTCCCCGGCTTCTTCTTCGGCGAGCCGGTCAGGGAGGCACTGATCGTCTGCGGCGTCCTGCTCCTCACGTGGGTTCCTCGGCTGGCCCTGCCCCGACCGCTCGATCGTGTCGTCGCACCGATCGCAAGTGCTTCGCTCTGGATCTACCTGACCCACTGGCACGTGCACGACACGGTCACCAGGTGGACGTCGTCCCCCCTGCTCGGCACCGTGGCATCGATCGCGCTCGGCACATCGATCTGGTGGGTGGGAAGCCGTGCCGCCCGCCGACGCCGGCACAGCGCCAGCCGCACGGCGGAGCGGGGCCGACCGGCAGGCCAGGTCCTCTAGCTGGACGACCCGCCGGCGAGGCGCTCGCTGCGCAGTGCGGCTCGGCGGACCTTCCCGGCGTCGTCTCGCAACGTCTCGGTGGTGAACTCGATGCTGCGGGGGACCTTGTAGCGGACGAGCCGCTCCCCCGTGAACGCGAGGAGATCGGCCTCGGCCAGCTCGTCGGGGTCCGCCTCGACGATGGCGTGCACGCGCTGGCCGAGATCGTCGTCGGGCAGGCCGATCACACAGCACGAGCGGACGAGCGGGTGCTCTTGCAGCGCGGCCTCGACCTCAGCGGGGTACACGTTCGTGCCCCCGGTGAGGATCATGTCCTGCATGCGGTCACCGAGGTAGAGGTACCCATCGCCGTCGAGGCGGCCCATGTCGCCGAGCGACTCCCACCCACCGTCGCGGGTCCTGGCCTCGGCCCCGAGGTAGCGGTAGGTCGCCCGCTCACGCGTGGGTCGCAACCACACCTCGCCCATCTCGCCAGCCGGCAGCGGGTTGCCGTCGTCGTCGGCGATCATGATCTCTCCGGCCGACGGACGGCCGACCGAGCCGCGGTGGGCGAGCCACTCGGTCCCGGTGATGACCGTCGACGCCTGCCCCTCCGTGCCGCCGTACAGCTCCACGATGCGCTCGGCCCCGAGCCAGTCGATCCACACCTGCTTCAGCCAGTCAGGGCAGGGCTCGGCGAGGTGCCAGACGGACCGCAGCGACGACAGGTCGAAGGCGTCGCGCACCTCCTCGGGCAAGCGCCAGATCCGCTTCATCATCGTCGGCACCAGGTAGACGATGTCGGCTCCGTGGGTGGCGATCGCCGCCAGCGTGGCCTCGGCATCGAAGCGCGGGAGGACCACGACGTGATCCCCCCACAGGAGCGCTTGCCACGACCAGATCAGAGGGCCGTTGTGGTAGAGCGGGCCGGGCATCACCATGCAGCCATCGGGTGTGAGCCTGAGGGGAACGGGACCGTCGGGGTCCATCACCGACGGATCTCCCGACACGATGAGCTTCGGTCGTCCCGTGGAGCCGCCTGACGTCGGGGCCTTCCACGACGGCGACACGATGTCGGCGAGCGGACCGTCACCAAGGTCGTGGGATGCCACGTAGCCGACGGGGATGCAGCGTCGCCCGGGGAACGCCCCCTCGTCGACCCCGATGACGACCGGTGGGTCGGCGAGCTCGACGATCGCTGCGAGCTCGAGTGCCGGCAACCGGGACGACACCGGCTGGGGCGTCGCGCCGATCTTCCAGCAGGCGGCGAAGGCGACGAACCACCCGATCGAGTTCGGCAGTGCGATGGTCACGTGGTCGCCTTCACCTGCTCCACCGGCAGCGAGGTCGCGGGCGAGGCGGTTGGCCGCAGCCTCGAGCTCGGCCCGGCTGACGACGTCCTCCCCGCACGTGATGGCAGGACGTTCAGGCGCAGCACCGGCGAGGTCGGTCAGGCGGCGGGAGAAGGAGACGGGTGTCACGTGCCGACCCTATGCTTCGCCTCATGAGCGACCGTGTCCGGGTGACGATCGAGGGTGGGGTCGCCGACGTGCGACTCGACCGTCCCGACAAGATGAACGCGCTGGACCCAGCGATGTTCACCGCCATCGTCGAAGCCGGTGAGGCGCTGAAGGGTGATGCGTCCGTTCGGGCCGTCGTGCTGTCCGGCGAGGGCAGAGCCTTCTGTGCGGGGCTCGACTTCGCGTCGTTCCAGGCCATGGCCGGCGACGGTGGCGCCCGTGGCGGCGGCGGGACCTCGGCGATCGGCGACATGGGTGGCCGCATGACCCACCTCGGTCAGCAGGCTGCGTGGGTCTGGTCCGAGCTCGCCGTGCCGGTGATCGCAGCCGTCCACGGCGCCTGCCTCGGCGGAGGCCTGCAGATCGCGCTCGGCGCCGACCTGCGCATCGTCGCGCCCGACGCCAAGCTCTCGGTGCTCGAGGTCCGGTGGGGCCTCACACCCGACATGACCGCCACGCTCGTGCTCCCCCACCTCGTCGGCCTCGACGTCGCCAAGGAGCTCACCTGGACCGGGCGCACGGTCGACGGCGAGGAAGCCGTGCGCATCGGGCTGGCGACGCGAGTCGCGGAGGACCCGCTCGCCGAGGCGACGGCGCTCGCTCATGACATCGCGGCGAAGAGCCCCGATGCCATCCAGGGAGCGAAGCGGCTCTTCGACTGGGCGGCTGGGCGGTCCGTCGCCGAGCAGCTCGCCTCCGAGCGCACGACCATCGGCTCGCTGATCGGCAGCGGCAACCAGGTCGAAGCGGTCACTGCCTACTTCGAGAAGCGCGACCCGGTCTTCACAGACCCGGCGGTCGACGCGTAGGCACGGTGCAGCGTCGACCACGACGTGGTCGAGGTCGGCGCGTATGGGTCCAGCCCGGCGAACCGCCGCCACGCATGGCGCAGACGCTCCGTCGGGGTGCTGGTTGCCGGCTGGCCGAGCTCGGCGATGCGCAGCTCGGCGAGGAGCAGCGCGGCGACGGTCTGGGTCGAGGGGTTGGTGCTGCACTCCATGCCCGCATCTACGGCGTGGGGCACGACCACCTTGACGAGTGCGACCATCCTTGTCAGGCCGTTGTGAAGGTGGTCGGGGCCCTCAGCTGACGAGGTCACGGCCCAGGCGGCCCGTGCGCAGGAAGTGGTTGCGGCGATCGGGCTCGCCGAGGCGGAACCGTCGGTACGCCCACACCACGATGACGAGGCCGACCACCTCGAGCACGGCGTTGAGCGCGCCACGCTCGAGGCTCGGGAGGCGACCGCCACCAAGCTGCGTGCCGAGCGCGGGCCACCAGAACGTCTCGGTGTCGGTCCAGGCGCCGTCGAGGACGAGGTGGAGGAACGTGCCGATCGGCAGGGCCAACAGCTGGCGGCGCAGGCGGCGGCGCCCGATGGTCGCCAGCATGGTCCCGCAGAGGAGCACGACGCTGGCGAGCACGGTGTGCGCGAGCCACGGCCCACCCGAGGCGGCGTCCACGAGATCCGGGAGCAGCGCCCCGGCGATGACCAGTCGATGGTCGATGGCCGGGTCCCTGAAGACGAGCCAGACGGCGAGGAACGCGCCGCCGGCGAACCAGAGGAGCATCCCGACGCTCAGTCTCGGACCAGGATGCGACCGCACTCGTCGTGGAGCACCACCTCATCTGCCGGCAGGCGACGCAGCTCGTCGACCTCCCGGTTCGGGAGGACGAGGTGGCAGCCGGTGCACCGGTGGCCGTCGAGCCGGGCGATGCCCACACCGCCCGCGCGGGCACGGATGCGCTCATAGCGAGCGAGGAGCTCCGGGCTGATGCCGGCTGCGAGCGCCTGGCGCGAGGCAGCGACATCGAGGAGCTCGCCGTCGATCGCTGCGACGGCGGCATCGAGCTCGTTGCGGAGCTGCTCGGCGCGCTCGCTCGCCTGGCGCTGTGCTCCGCGCAGGTGCTCGAGCGCAGCGGTCACCGGTTCGAGCGCCTCCATCACCTCGAGCAGCTCGTCCTCGAGCGCAGTCGTACGACGTCGCAGCGACGCTGCCTCGTCCTGGAGCGCCTGCAGCTCCCGCGGCGCGGTCACCGTGCCGCTGTAGAGCTGGCGGTCGGTCGCAGCTGCCTTGTCGGCAAGGCTCGCGACCTCGTCCTCGAGTCGGCGCTGCACGCGGTCGAGGTCGTGGGCACGAGCGGCGACACCTTCGAGCTCGGCTTGGAGGGCCACGCCCTCGGCCGTGGCAGCGGCCAGCTGCTCGCGCAGGGACATCGTCTCGCGGCGACGGGTCAGCTGATCGGCGGAGGTGTCGAGGTCTTGGACCTCGAGCAGGGTGAGGAGGGCGGCGGCGACCATGGGAGCCCAGTCTGGCCCGCGCAGCGCGACGACGGGTTCAGCCCTCGGCGTCGCCGCCACCACCACCGACGCCGCCGCCGCCAGGCTCGGCCGGTGGTGCTGCGGTCGTCGGTGGGGCCGTGGCCGGCGGGGCGGTCGTCGGCGGAGCCGTGGTCGTCGCCGCATCGGGCGGTGCGGTGGTGTCAGACGATGGTTCCGTCGTCGCCGTGCTCCCGCTGGGGGCCTGGGTCGTACGGGTCCGGGCAGGTGCCCGACGCGGCGCAGCGCGCCGCGCGGGGACCTCCTCGTCACCGGGTGCCCGAAGCAGCTCACCCCTGTCGCCCTCGGGCGGCGCCAAGAAGGCCGTGGCCTCGAACGGTTCGAGCGCCGGACCCATGAACGCCTGCCACATGCGAGCCGGGAAGCTGCCGCCGGTCACCCTGATGCCTGCGACATCGGTCATCTTGTCGACGTTGCCGACGGGTGAGCCCATCCACACCGCGGTGCTGAGCTCGGGTGTGAAACCGACGAACCAGGCGTCCGCGTAGTCCGAGGTCGTGCCCGTCTTACCCGCCGCAGCACGACCGTCGGGGAACCGGGCACGGGTGCCCGTCCCACCGGTGACGTTGTCGGCGAGCACGTCGGTGACGGTGCGGGCGACAGCTTCCTCGAGGACCCGCTCCCCCGCTGTCGCGCCTGCGAGCAGGACGTTGCCGTCCCGATCGGTGACCTCTTCGACGTAGTAGGGCGCGAAGTGGATGCCGTCGTTGGCGAAGGAGCCGTAGGCCGAGGCCATGTCGATCGGGTGGACGACGCTGGTCCCGAGCGGGAGCGAGAGGTTCGGGGCGAGCGGCGTCGTGATGCCCAGGCGGGTCGCCGTCTCGACGACGTCGTCGAGTCCGGCTACGAGGCCGAGGCGGAGGTACGCGCAGTTGGACGACCGCACCGTCTGCGCCCGGAGGTCGTCGGTCTGCCCGGTCTCCTCGTCGAAGTTCTCCGCCTCGTACGGATCGGGGATGCCGCCGGGGTTCTCGAACTCACACGGTCCTCGCCCGCTGATCGTGTCCTCGACCGAACCCCCCTCTGCAAGGTGGGTGGCGAGCACGAAGGGCTTGAAGGAGGACCCCGACTGGCGTCCTGACCCGCCTCGCCCGCTCGCGATGTTGTACTGCGCCTGGCCGAACCCGGGACCGCCGACCATGGCTCTGACCGCACCGCTGCGAGGGTCGACGCTCACGATCGCTGCGGTGAACCTACCGTCGGTGTCGGGGAGCACGTCGAGCACCGCCTTGTCGGCAAGCAGCTGGAGCCGGGGCTCGAGGGTGGTGCGGATCGTGAGACCACCGCGGTAGAGGGTGTTGTAGCGCTCGGTCTGGGTCGCACCGAGGCGCTCGTCTCCCAGCAGCTGCTCCTTGACCTCCTCGACGAAGTAGTCCTTCGGCCGCGACGAGAACAGCGCTGCCGGGCTCTCGGGTATCGGGGTCGCCTGGACGTAGGTGGAGATCGGCTCGTCCACCAGGCCGACGGTGAACAGTCGGCGGATCACCTCGTCCCGCCGCTCCTTGGCGAGCTCGGGCTGGAGGAAGGGGTCGAGGCCGACCGGGTTCTGGATCATGCCCACGAGCAGGGCCGACTGCGCCTGGTCGAGCTCGGCGGCGGACACGCCGAAGTAGAGCTCGGCCGCAGCTTGCACCCCGTACGTGCTGTTGCCGAGGTACACCGTGTTCACGTAGCGCTCGAGGATCTCGGGCTTCGACATCTGCCCCTCGAGCCGGCGGGCGAGGACCGCCTCTCGGACCTTGCGCTCGAGGCTCTGCTCCGATCCGACGAGGGCGTTCTTGACCAGCTGCTGGGTGATCGTCGAGCCACCCTGCTCGACGTCACCTGCCGAGACGTTCGTGAGCAGCGCGCGCGCCGTCGCCCGGAGGTTGACGCCCTCGTGGTCGTAGAACCGGTCATCCTCGATCGCGAGGAGGGTGTCGAGGAAGATGTCGGAGACGTCATCGAGCGACACCGACACCCTGTTCTCCTCGACCAAGAGGTAGGTGAGCACGCTGCCGTCGGCCGCGAGCACGACAGATCGCTGCGCCAGCGGGTCGAGGTTGATCAGCTCGGCCTCGGCGACCTCGCCGCTGCGGAGGACGGCGTCGACCTGAGGGGCGAGGAGGGCGAGGCTCGCGGCGAGGAGGGCGGCACCCACCACGATCGCGGCGAGATAGCGGCCGAGCTTGCTCACGATGGGACAAACCTACCGGCTGACCCTCTCGATCAAACCGCAGGCTGGCACTCGCCCGACCGAGGGATGCGCAGCACGAAGTCGGCACCGCCGCCAGGAGCAGGACGACACTCGAGCTCACCCCCGTGGGACCTGGCGATCCCGCGCGCCACGTAGAGCCCGAGGCCGGTGCCCTTCACGTCACGGTTCAGTCGGGCGAACTTCCGGAAGACGTCCCCGACCCGTTCAGGCGGGACACCGGGGCCGTGGTCGACGACGTGGATGGCGACCTCGCTGCGCTCCACATCGAGCACGACCTCGATCGGTGCGCCAGGAGGGCTGTACTTCGCGGCGTTGCCGACGAGGTTCGCGAGGACCTCGCGGATCCTCCCGACGTCGAGGTCGACGCGCACCGCCGTCGGACCCCGGCGCTCGAAGGAGAGGTCTCGGCCTGACGTGACGGCACTCAGATCGGCGACCACCCCTGCCACCAGCTCGTCGACGTCGACTCGCTCACGGTCGAGGTGGAGGGTTCCCGAGCCGATCGCCTCGCTGTCGATGAGGGTCTTGAACATGGCGTCGATGTTCTTGACCTGCCGGCAGATCGTCTGCAGCCCCACCTCGAGGAGCGCCGCGTCACCGTCGATCTGCACGTCGGACAGGGTCTCGGCGAAGCCACCGATGACCGTGAGCGGGGTGCGCAGCTCGTGGACGAGCAGCGCGAGCACGTCTTGCTCCGGGACCGGCGCAGCGGCTGCCGGGTCGCCATCGCAGCCCCCTGCCGGCAGGGAGGCGACCAGCCCTGCGGGTTCGAGCGCCGAGGCGAGCGTTGCGCTGATCGCGTCCGCTGGTCGCGGGCGGCTCCAGAGGTAGCCCTGCCCGGCGGCGCAGCCGAGCTCGCGCAGTGCATCGAGCTGTTCGACGGTCTCCACGCCTTCGGCGACGACGCTCAGGCCGAGCGCTCGCGCAAGGCCGATGACGGCGCGGACCACGGCGGTGTCGACGTGGCTGCTGCCGATGCCCGAGACGAAGGTGCGATCGATCTTCAGCAGGTCGATCGGGAAGCGCTCGAGCCAGCTGAGAGAAGAGGATCCCGTGCCGAAGTCGTCGATCGCGAGCCGCACGCCCTCGGCACGAAGACGGCGCAGGGCCCGCTCTGCTGCGGCCGGATCCGCCATCAGCACGCTCTCGTTGATCTCGAGGCACAGCGACGCAGGGTCGATCTGGGATGCGGTCAGGGCGAGGCGCACGTCCTCGGCCAGGCACGGATCGGCGAGCTGGGCAGCGGAGAGGTTCACCGATCCGACGAGCGGCGCCTCCGGGTGCTCGTCACGCCAGGCAGCGAGCTGCCGGCAGGTCTCGTCGAGGACCCAACGCCCGATCGGGAGGATGAGGTTCGTCGCCTCCGCTGCCGCCATGAACGCGGCGGGCGGGACGAGGCCCCTCGTCGGGTGCTCCCAGCGGAGGAGCGCCTCCACGCCGATCAGGGTCCCGCCTGCGAGTCGGAACGCCGGTTGGTACGCGACCCGGAACTCGGCGCGCTCGAGGGCGAGGCGCATCGAGGACTCGAGCCGCAGCCGGTCAGCTGCACTGTCGCGGAGGCCGGCATCGGACAGCTCGTAGCCGCCGCCGAAGGCGCGCACGCCCGTCATGGCAAAGGCCGCCTCCGCCAGCAGCTCCTCGGCATCGACGTGGTCCGGCGTCGCGAAGACGACGCCGATGCTGACCGCACTCACCCCGGCTGCGCGCGCGGCGTCAGCGACCCGGGCGGCGATGGCGACCGCAGCGTGCTCGTCTGCCACGTCCTCGCAGCAGATGGCGAGGCGTCCGCCGTCGAGCTCAGCGGTGAGGTCACCCTCCCAGAGGACGTCCCGGAGCGCACGGAGGAAGCCCTCGGGCACGGCCGCATCCGACGAGTCGTCCGTCTCTCCTTCGAGCCGGGTGCACACGTCGAGGAGCGCGAAGGTCGCCTCGGGGTGCCTCCGCAGGCGGAGGAGACCTGCCTCGAGCCGATCTGCGAGCGCCCGACGAGCACCGTGGGCCTGCGGTCGTCCCTGGTCCCAGCGGCCTTCGTCACCCGCGCTCTTCGCCTCGGTCATCGCCACTTCGGCTCTCCTCGCTCTGTCGACTCCACCGAGAGGATCGACGGCTGGCGCAACCGACTTGAGCACAGATGTCCGATTTCTCGAGCTCCTGTCAGGAACGATCCACAAAAGGCTCAGGAGAGGAGCGAACGCGTCCGATGCGAAGGTCGCCCCGTCCGCCTGCCTGGGAGGAGCCAGGCGGACGGCGCTCGTCCTGGTACGTCGCCGTCCGTCCAGCCGGATGAGGCACCCGTTGCTCACCGATGCGTCCCTTACGCTGGCGCGACCTGTCACGACAGGGGCGCTTAGCTCAGCTGGTAGAGCACCTCCCTTACAAGGAGGCGGTCGGGGGTTCGAGTCCCTCAGCGCCCACCGCAGACGAGATCCGCCCCGCAGCGGGCTGGTAGACCTCGCTCGGGGCGGAGCGACCGCGGAGCTGGACGTGGCCGACGAGGCACCAGTGCAGCGCCTCGTCCTCGCCCGCCGCCAGGATGGCGCTCCGGCTGGCCAGCAGCCGGCACGGGTCGACCTTCGCCAGCTCGGTGAGCCGCGCTGCCTCGTTGACCGGGTCGCCGACGACGGTGTACTCGTAACGTCGCTCTGAGCCCACGTTGCCGGCGACAGCCGAACCCGACGAGACGCCGACGCCCACGTCGAGGGCGGGAACCGAGGGCTGCAGGCGGCGGAGCTCCTCACGGAGCGCCCGCGCTGCCCGCAGGGCCCGGCGGGCGTGGTCGGGCTGCGCCTCGGGCGCCCCGAAGATGCACAGCGCCCCGTCACCCTCGAACTTGTTCACCCAGCCCCCTTCGGCGGCCGCAGCAGTGACCACAGCGCCGAACAGGTGGTTCAGCACGGCGACGACCTCGGTCGCCGGCAGCGCTGCAGCGAGCGCGGTCGACCCGATGAGGTCGACGAACATCGCGCTCACCTCACGCTGCTCGCCGCTGAGCCCGCCCTCCCGCTCGATCGCCTGGCGCGCGACCTCGTCGCCGACGTGGCGCCCGAAGAGGTCGCGCAGCCGCTCTCGCTCGCGGACACCCGCGACCATCTCGTTGAAGCCGGCCTGGAGGAGGCCGAGGTCCCCGCCCTCGTCGACGGTGATGACCACGTCGGTGTCACCCTCCTGCACCTGTCGCAGCGCTCGCCGGACGCCGACCAAGCGATCCCCGACGCCGCGTGCTGCGACCCCGACCATGAGGCCGCCGCTGACGAGGCCGATGGCTGCGAGCGCTGCGAGGTCCCCGACCGTCGCGCTGGAGCGCCGCCCCACCGGCGCCGCTGCGATCGCCAGCAACGGGATGCCAGAGCCGAGCGCCCACGAGAGCACGAGCTTGGGCCGTATGCCGACGGTCTTGGTGTGCGACGGGATGCCGGCCTCGAGGGCCCGTGCGAACACCGGCCGCAGGGCGCGCTCGAGGAGGAGGAAGCTGAGGGCAGAGGTGCTGATGCCGCCGAGCACGATCCCCACGACCACCCGCAGGACCTCGAGGACCACCTCCCCCTGGGCGGCGTTGATGACGCCGAAGAGGACCGCCGCCCCGAGCCAGCCGGCGAGACCGACGGCACCGAGGAGCGCGGGCAGGCGCAGGGCGAGATCCCGATCCTCGGCTGATGGCGGGGCCGACTCGCGCAGCCAACGCGCCGTCCGGTTCAGCACCCGCCCGACGGGAACGGCGCCGACGGTGACGGCGGCGACCATGTAGGCCACGAAGACGACGACCTGGTCGCCTCCACCACCCGGGGCCGGACCACCCTCGAGCGGTGCCAGCACGTAGGTGAGGAAGACGAAGACCACGACCGCACCGAGCAGGTTCGCGATGCCGAAGAGCACCCCGACCTGCGTCGTCCGCAGGACAGCCCGCCGCCTCGTGGGCAGGGTCCGGCCGTTCGTGGAAGGCACCACTCCGGTCGCCCGTCGCACCCGCGCACGGTAGCCGTGCCACGGCGCGCGCCGCCCGATGGATCCCCAGTCGCGAAAGGGCACGCCGCTACCGTTCGGTGAGCCCACCCCGATGGCGGGAACCGGCATGCGACACGCGACAGGCGAGAGGTGGAGATGACGGGGAGCCGGCGCGGTGACACCGGTGGGGACGGCGGCATGCGCCGCTACCTCGACGACATCGGTGTGCACCGCCTGCTCAGTGCTGGCGACGAGGTCGAGCTCGGGCGGAAGGTCGTCGCCGGCCGGGCCGCGGCCGAGCTCCTCGCCGTGGCGGTCAGCCGCACGGCTGGAGAGCGCGCCACGCTCGCCACCGTCGCTGCCCAGGGCGAGGCCGCCCGGGCCCGCTTCATCGCCGCCAACCTGCGCCTCGTCGTCTCGATCGCCAAGCGCTACCAGGGCGGCGGGCTCCCCCTCCCCGACCTGATCCAGGAGGGCAACCTCGGGCTCATGCGCGCGGTCGACAAGTTCGATCCCGAGCGCGGGTTCAAGTTCTCCACCTATGCGACCTGGTGGATCCGCCAGGCGATCACGAGGGCCATGGCAGACAAGGGACGCACCATCAGGGTCCCGGCGCACGTGGTCGAGGCCGTCACGGCGCTCCGGCGGACCACGGCAACGCTCACGTCGTCGCTCGGCCGCGTCCCCGACGACGCCGAGCTCGCATCGGCGTGCGGCATCACGATCGACCGCCTCGGCGACCTGCGCACCGCCATGGCTGACCTGCGCTCGCTCGCCGCACCCATCGGTGACGGCGACGGCGAGCTCGAGGACCTCGTTGCCGACGACCAGGCCACGTCACCCTTCGACGCCGCCGCCGCGGGCATCGAGCGCACGGCGCTCGCCGAGGTCCTCTGTCGCCGGTCGGACCGTGAGCGGGACGTCCTCCGGTCGAGGTTCGGCCTGGCCGGAGGAGCGCCGCGCACCCTCGAGGACGTCGGTCGTGACTTCGACCTGACGCGGGAGCGGATCCGCCAGATCGAGGCCAAGGCGCTCACCAAGCTCCGTCACCCCTGCACGCCGCCCACCCTGCGCCGCCTCGCTGCCGTCACCTGACGCGGGTCCACGACGCCCGAACCAGGGGGCCGACGGTTCAGGTGGTCGTGCGGGTGATGCCGAGGCCGAGGTCGGCGAAGGCTTCGAGGGGGCGGTGGTAGCCCCGCTCGAGGTGGTGGACGTCGGCGAGGACGGTGGTGCCCTCGGCGGCGGCCGCAGCGATCACGTAGGCGAAGCCGCCCCGGATGTCGGGCACGGTGATGTTCGCCCCCCGGAGGGTCGACACGCCCCGCACCACGGCCGAGTGCAGCGCATTGGACTCACGGAAGCGGCAGCTGCTGCCGCCGAGGCACGCGTCGTAGAGCCCGATCTCGGCACCCATCTCCTGCAAGGCCTTCACGTACGGGAAGCGCCCCTCGTACACGGTCTCGTGCAGCACGGACATGCCGTCGCACTGGGTGAACAGGACGACGAGCGGCGACTGCCAGTCGGTCATGAAGCCGGGGTGGGTGTCGGTCTGGACCACGGAGGACTGGAGGGGTCCGGGAGCGTCGGCCGCCACGTAGTCGTCGGTGATCTCGAAGCGGGCGCCCATGCGGTGCAGCGTCGAGATGGCGGTGACGAGGCGGCCCTGCGCACAGCCGTGCACGGCGACGCGACCACCGGTGGCAAGGCCTGCGGCGAGGTAGCTGAAGGCCTCCATGCGGTCACCGGCGAGGCCGTGGCTGGCACCGCTCAGTGCGTCGACGCCTTCGATCACGAATCGTCGGTCAGGACGCAGCTCGAGGCGGGCGCCCATGCGCTGGAGGAACAGGGCGAGCTCGATGACCTCCGGCTCGGTCGCTGAGTTGTCGAGCACGGTGCGGCCTTCGGCCAGCACGGCGGTGAGCAGGACGGTCTCGGTGGCGCCGACGCTCGGGTACGGGAGCTGGATGCGGGCGCCGTGGAGGCGCGACGCCTTGGCCTCGAGGCCGTCGGGCGTCTGTGTGACCTCGGCCCCCATCGCCTCGAGCGCCTGGACGTGGAAGTCAACGGGCCGGGCACCGATGCGGTCGCCGCCGACGAGGGGGACGAATGCCTCGCCCGTGCGGTGCAGCAGCGGTCCGACCAGCAGGATGGGGATGCGGTTCACCCCGCCGTAGGAGAGCGGGACCCGGTTCGTGGAGAGCGCTCCGGGGTCGACGGTGACGCGCTCACCCTCGGTCTCGACCTCGCACCCGAGGGCACGGAGGATCCCGGCGACGGTCTCGACCTCACCGATCTCGGGGCAGTTCGTGATGGTGCTCGGCCCCTGGCCGAGCACGGCGGCGACCATGTGCTTGGTCACCGCGTTCTTCGAGCCGCGCACGGTCACCTCGCCGTGGAGGGGACCGACCGGCTCGATGGTCCAGGTGGCGGGCTCGGGAGGGGCAGCGTGCATCGACAAGGCACACAGCCTAGGACGTCGACCGAGCGTGCCACCCGGCCCCACGGCCCGAGCCCTGCGGTTCAGCCCGGACGGGGTGAGCGGGTGCCTGCCAGGGTGCGCAAGCGCACGGCGAGGTCGCCCGTCGTCGCTCGAGCGAGGGCGACCAGCGCGTCTGCTGCCTCTTCCTGGAGCTCGGGGAGGGCATCCGGCTGGTGCCACCGCACCGCCGATATCTCCGGCGAGCACGGCGCCAGAAGATCAGGGACGGGACCCGAGGGCCTCGCCCGGTAGACGACGTCGACCCGCCGAGCGACAGCCGCGACGACCACGGCGGGCTCCCCGACGAGCTCGATCACGAGCCCCACCTCTTCCTCGACCTCGCGGACGACCGCCGCAGCGGGCGCCTCACCCCGTTCGAGCAGCCCTCCAGGGAGTCCCCAGCGCTGGCGGTACACCTGGCGGACGAGGAGGATCGCCCCGTCCTCCCGTTCGATCACGCAGTTCGAGCCGACGGTGAACGACGGGGTCATGGTCCGCACGATCGAGCGGCGGACCTGCACCGGCAACCGCCCGAAGACCCGCAGCAGCAGCACGTGGAGGCCAGGGGGCACAGAGGTGACTCTACGGGCGACGCTGCCCCGACTCGGTGATCACGAGCTCACGGCGCGAGTGCAGCGAGGAGGGCGGTGAGCAGCGCAGGCGTCGCCGCCACGACCGGCGCCCGGCGGTCGCCATGACCGAGGGACACGAGATCGCGCCCGAAGGCGTCGGCGCCGACCGCCCCCGCCTCCGTGCACACAAGAAGGCCGCCGAGGTGGTCCCACGGGCCGAGTCCACCCGACTCGTGGGTGTCAGCGAACGCGTCCAGACGGCCACAGGCGACGGCGCAGAGGTCGAGCGAAGCAGCGCCGAGGACCCGGTGCTGGCCCCACGGGAGGTGACGCCCCTCGCGGGTGCCTGCGTACCCGGAGATGGCCACGACGGCGTCAGCGAGGACGGTCTGGTCCGACGCGCTGATCAACCGGCCGTCCAGGCGCGATCCCCCGCCGCGGCGTGCATCGAAGCGCTCCCCCGATGCCAGGTCGGCCACCAGCGATGCCCGCAGGCCCTCGGCATCGACGGCGGCGAGGCTCGTGGCGTACCAGGGGATGCCCCGGCTCGCGTTCGTGGAGCCGTCGACGGGGTCGACCACGACCACCACCTCCCGCTCCGGGTGGTGCAGACCGGACTCCTCGCTCAGCACCCCGAGCCCCGCACCGAGCAGCACGCCCACAGCGGCCCGGTCAGCGGCGAGGTCGAGCTCGTACTGCGTCGTCGCGACCTGGGTCGGGGACACCGCCAGCGCCGTGCGGTCGGCGACGCCGGTCAGCGCGTGCTGGACCGCATCGGCGGCCGCCCCGAGCACCTCGAGCAGCTCGGCGTCGTCCACCCGCGCACCGTACCTGCGCTGCTGGGCCAGAACGAGCGCCCGGCTACCCTCGCCGCGTGGCCGCCATCGATGTCGCCGGGTACATCGCGGAGCTCAAGGAGCACGCGATGGACCACGCGTTCCACGTCCACGACGAGCGCCACTTCGTCGAGACCTACTCCCTGCGCCAGGCGTGGGAGGTGGACCTGCACCCCGAGGAGGGCTGCGGCGGCGCCGTCGACCTGCACCTGTCGCTCGAGGTCGATCCTCGGGTGCTGCTCGCCTTCGAGGACGCTGTCGCCACCCTCGACGACGACGACGACCCGACCGACGAGTTCCACTTCCCGCTCAGCTTCACGTGGACCCTGCCCCCCCTGCCCAACGGCCCCGACCTGCTGCTGCTCGCCACCGAGCTCGCGGGGATCGGCGGCCCCGATCTGCCCCTCGAGGTCTCCGCCATCGACTCGTTCGCCGCCGTCACCGACGCGCCGGAGCGGAGCTTGAGCATCGTCGCCCGCCTCCAGGTCTCCCTCGCCCACGTGTTCCAGGGCGAGGAGCTGCTGTGCGACACCCTCGAGCGCTGCCTCGCCGTCAGCCGCGACCTCCTCGACCGAGCCCCCGCCTGGCTCGGCGAGGACTGACCCGGAGCCCCTCACGGGTCAAGGTCACACCCCACGGCCAATGTGGGGTCGTGGGCTCACCAAGCCCCATCGGGCAATCCCCGACCAGGGGATACGTCACAACAAGCACGTCCACGGATGTGCCACAGTGCGGTACTGCTGCTCACGCACCCACCGAGCGATCATGGGCCACCTCGACGCGCTGCTAGCCTCACCGCTGCCCTCTTTCCGGGGTAGCTCAATAGGCGGAGCAGGGGATTGTTAATCCCAAGGTTGCGGGTTCGAGTCCCGCCCCCGGAGCGCACGACCCGCAGACCAAACCCGCCGCGCGGGGCGGTAGCTCAGTGGTCAGAGCAGGGGACTCATAATCCCTCGGTCGCGGGTTCGATCCCCGCCCGCCCCACGAGCCGGTGCCGCCCGGCCGGTTCAGGAGTTCGCCGAGGGGCTAGGAACGGGGCATGCGCATGCGACTCGGTCTGGCCGTCGGCTTCGGTGCGGGGTACTACCTCGGCACCAAGGCGGGACGGGAGCGGTACGACCAGCTCAACGAGCTCCTGGGGAAGGCACGCAGGAGCGACGCCTACGAGACGGCGACCGAGAAGGCGAAGGCAGCGGTCGACCTCGGCGTCGAGCGGGCTCGTGAGGTCGTCGAGGACCTGCGGGACGACGAGACCAAGGCAGGGAACGGCACGGCCCCCACCTCCGCAGTGCCCTCCGCCAGCTTCCCGGCGACCTGAGGACGGTCGAGGCGAGCGGTCACTCGCCGTCGAGGTAGTCCCGGAGCTTCTGGCTCCGCTGCGGGTGCCGGAGCTTGGCGAGGGTCTTGGACTCGATCTGGCGGATCCGCTCGCGGGTCACGCCGAACTCTCGACCGACCTCCTCGAGCGTTCTGGCCTGGCCGTCCTCGAGGCCGAACCGGAGCCGCACGACCTGGCGCTCGCGGTCGCTCAGCTCGCCGAGCGCCTCGCGCACAGCATCGTTCAGCAGTTTGCGGGCGGCGGCATCAGCAGGCGAGTCCGCCTGCATGTCCTGGATGAAGTCAGACAGGTTCGAGTCGTCCTCTTCGCCCACCGGCGAGTCGAGCGAGAGGGGGTCGAGGGAGATCCGCTCGATCTCACGGATGCGCGCTGTGCTCATCCCGACCTTGGTCGCCAGCTCATCGGTCGTCGGCTCACGCTCCAGCTGCTGCAGCATCTCCCGCTGCACCCTGATCACCTTGTTGATCGTCTCGACCATGTGGACGGGGATGCGGATGGTGCGGGCCTGGTCGGCGATGGCGCGTGTGATGGCCTGGCGGATCCACCACGTCGCGTAGGTCGAGAACTTGAAGCCCTTGGTGTGGTCGAACTTCTCGACCGCCCGCATCAGGCCGAGGTTCCCCTCCTGGATGAGATCGAGGAACAGCATCCCTCGACCGACATAGCGCTTGGCGATGGAGACGACGAGGCGGAGGTTCGCCTGGATGAGGGCCCGCTGGGCATCCTCACCATCGGCCACGGTGGCCCGCAGACCCTTGACATCAGGCCCGATCGCGGGCTCCGTGCCCGCAGCGATGGCCTCGAGCGCCTCCTCGGCTCGCAGGCCCGCCTCGATGCGGATGGCGAGGGTGACCTCGTCGGCACCGGTGAGCAGGCGGACGCGGCCGATCTCCTTCAGGTACATGCGCACGGGATCGGCACCGGGGCTGGCCACGCCGCGCGATGAGCCACCCGCTCCGTCGAGCGCACGAACGTCTCGGCGGGGACGCACGGTCGGCACCGCCCCGTTCCCCTGTGCCTCCGCAGGCGCGGCCACCTCCACGATCGCCGGTTCCTCCGGATCGACGGCGATCCCGGCGTTGCCGAGCAGCTCGGTGATGGCAGCGATGAACTGCGGGGTGGGTTCGGGCGACCCGAGGGAGACGAGGACCTCGTCCACCGTCACCATGCCGGCGGGCTTGCCGATGGCGATGAGGCGGCGGATCTCCTCGACCGGGACCTCCTCGGGGACGGGGAGATCGGGAGCTTCGGCCACGCTCTGCGCTCGCTCGCCCGAGGGCTGGGTCACGATCCCTCCTCGGCCCGCTCCGCCACAAAGGCTACCAACTGCTCCATCGCCGCTCGCCTGGTGCCTGCCTCGACGTCGGGACCGAGCTCGCCGAGACGGCGCAGGACCTCGTTCGCAGCCTTCGCCCCCTCGTCGCTCCACGAGGCACGCAGCTGGGCCGACAGATCATCGAGCGCCTGGCGGGCCACCTCGGCGACGAGCCTCGACACGACGTCGTCGGCCGTCGCACTGACCTCCTCGACCGCCAAGCGCTGGAGCAGCTCGGCCGCCTCGGGTTCGGCCGCGGCCACCGCCTCGTGCAGCGCGGTCGCCCCTGCGAGGGCGCGGTACGCGCCGAGGTGGACGGGATCGGTGAAGAGCACCTCGTGGAGCAGCGCAGCGACCGACGCCGGATCGTGCACGGCGAGCCCGAGCGCGAGCAGGGCAGGCGTCTCCCCCCGACCGGGAGCCCGTCGTCCCTCTGCGGGCGGTGCACCACCGCTCGACGCCGATGCGCCGCCCGACCGGACCTTCGCGGGGCCGGCGAGCACCGCTCGCAGGCGCTCCGCATCGACCCGGCACCGGTCGGCGAGCTCCATCACGTACTGGTCACGGACGAGCGTGCTCGGGTGCTCCCTGATCAGCTCGACGCCGGCCTCGGCCGCACGAGCCCGACCCTCCACGGTCGCCAGGTCGCCGGCGGCGAGGAGCCGGTCGAGGCGGAAGGCGAGAAAGGGGCGTGCCTCGGTGATCGAGCGGCGCAGCGCTTCCGGGTCCGTCCTCGCCAGCTCGCCAGGGTCGGACCCGGCAGGGAGCGCGGCGACGAGCACAGCGAGGTCGTGCCGCTGCTCCCACTCGTAGACGCGCTCCGCAGCACCCTGGCCGGCCGCGTCGGCGTCGTAGGCGAACACGATCCGGGGGCTGAAGCGCCGGAGGGCGATGACGTGGCGCTCGGTGAGTGCGGTCCCGCACGTCGCCACGCCCTTGCCGATGCCGACGGTGGCGAGGCCGATGACGTCGGTGTAGCCCTCGCACACCACCGCCATGGAGTCCTTGACGATCTCGCCCTTCGCCCAGCTCAGCCCGTACAGCACCTCGGACTTGTCGTACACCTTGGTGGCGGCGGAGTTCTTGTACTTGGGGCCCTCGGCCCCGGGCATGATCCGTCCGCCGAAGGCGACCGCGTCTCCTCGAGCGTCGTAGATCGGGAACATGATCCGCGCCCGAAAGCTGTCCTGCAGCCGTCCCCGCTTGTTCGTGAACCCGAGGCCGGTGTCGGTCAAGACGTCCGGGGCGACCCCGAGCGACGAGCACAGCGCGTCCCAGCCGTCGGGAGCCCAGCCGATCTTGTAGCGCCGCACGACGTCGCCGTCGTAGCCGCGCGAGCGCAGGTACCCCCGGGCGGACGCCGCGTCGGGCGCGTGGAGCAGGCGCTCGTGGTACCACTCGGCAGCGGCGGCGACGGCGGCCACCAGGACCTTCCGCCTCCCCCGCTCGCCGCTCTCCTTCGCGTCGTCGTAGTGGAGCGTGACTCCGGCCCGACCCGCGAGGTGCTCGATGGCACCCACGAAGTCGAGGTGGAGGATCTCACGGACGAACGTGATGGCGTCGCCCTTCGCCTGGCAGCCGAAGCAGTAGTAGAAGCCGAGCTCGTCGTTGACGCTGAACGAGCCGGACCGCTCGTTGTGGAACGGGCACAGGCCCACCCACCGTGTGCCCACCCGCCGGAGGGCGACGTGGTCGCCGATGACGGCCTGGAGGCTCGTCTGTGAGCGGACTCGCTCGATGTCGTCCTCGGCGATGCCCATGGCCAGCCGACGGTACCGCGACCACTCGTCCCCCGACCGGTGGTGCCGCGCCGACGATCAGGTGAGGCGGTCCCTGAGCTCGGCGACGAGGGCGTCGATCGGGACCCGCACCTGCTCGAGCGTGTCGCGGTCGCGGATCGTGACGGCCTTGTCGTCGAGGCTGTCGAAGTCGACGGTGACGCACAGGGGCGTCCCGATCTCGTCCTGTCGGCGGTAGCGGCGGCCGATCGCCTGCGTCTCGTCGTAGTCGCACATGAAGTGCGGCTGGAGCGCGCCGAGCACCTCCCGGGCGAGCGGGGTCAGCGTCTCCTTCTTGGAGAGGGGCAGCACCGCCACCTGGTACGGGGCGAGGCGGTGGTGGAGGCGCAGGACCGTGCGGGCCTCGCCGTTGACCTCGTCCTCGTCGTAGGCGGCGAGCAGGAACGCCATCATCGTGCGCGTCGCCCCCGCTGCTGGCTCGATCACGTGTGGTACGTAGCGCTCACCGCTCGCCTGGTCGAAGTACTCGAGCTTCTCCCCGGAGTGGGCTGCGTGCTGGGTGAGGTCGTAGTCGCCCCGGTTGGCGATCCCCTCGAGCTCCCCCCACCCCCACGGGTAGAGGAACTCGACGTCGGACGTGCCCGAGGAGTAGTGGCTCAGCTCGTCGGGGTCGTGGGGGCGCAGTCGCAGCTGCTCCTCGGGGATGCCGAGGTCGAGGTACCAGCGGAAGCGCTCCTGGCACCAGTACTCGTACCACTGCTGCGCCTCGGCAGGCGGCACGAAGAACTCCATCTCCATCTGCTCGAACTCGCGCGTGCGGAAGATGAAGTTCTGCGGCGTGATCTCGTTGCGGAAGGACTTGCCGACCTGGGCGATCCCGAAGGGGGGCCTCTTGCGCGAGGTCTCGAGCACGTTCTTGAAGTTCGTGAACATCCCCTGAGCCGTCTCCGGACGCAGGTACGCGGTCGCCCCCTCGGACTCGACCGGCCCGGCGTTGGTCTTGAACATCAGGTTGAACTGGCGTGCCTCCGTGAAGGTGCCCCGCTTCCCGCAGCTCGGGCAGAGATCGGGGTCCTCGAGCTGGTCCTGGCGGACGCGCTCCTTGCAGCTGCGGCAGTCGACGAGCGGGTCGCTGAAGTTCGTGAGGTGCCCGGAGGCCTCCCAGATCGCAGGCGGGGAGAGGATCGCGGCGTCGAGGCCGACGACGTCGTCACGCAGCTGCACCATCGAGCGCCACCATGCGTCCTTGACGTTGCGGAGGAGGAGGACGCCGACGGGCCCGTAGTCGTAGGTGGAGCGGAAGCCCCCGTAGATGTCGGCAGAGGGGAACACGAACCCTCGCCGCTTGCAGAGGTTGACCACCTGGTCGAAGAGGTCCGTCATGCCGCCAGGGTAGTTGCGGGCACCGACGCGGCCGATCGGGTTCGAGCGAGTCCGATCAGCGGGCGTCGACCGCAGGGTCGAAGCTGAGCGCCTTGAGCCTGCGCTCGAGGTGATGCTCGAGGGCACGGGTGGCGAGGTGCTCGACCTCGTAACCCGCTCCCGATGGCGGCTCCGCCAGCACGGCGACGAGGTCACCCCCGAGGATGCGGCGGAGGAGGACGAGCGCCTCGGGGGTGATCCGGGTGCCCCGCTGGCACCCACGGCACAGCGTCCCGCCCTCGTGCAGCTCGAAGGCCACGAGGTCGTCGGTCACGCCGCACGTCGCGCACTCGTCGAGGATCGGCCGGAACCCCTCCTCGGCCAGGAGCTTCCAGAAGAAGGCGGGCACGACGAGCGGGCTGTCGTTGCTGCTCAGGGATCGGAGGGCCCCGACGAGCATCCGGTACAGCTGCGGTGCGTGCTGGCCCTCTTGGACGACGGCGTCGACCGCCTCGACCACCGCCGTCGCCCGACCGAGGCGGTCGAGGTCGCCCCGGAGCTCCTTCCAGTGGTCGATGCTCTCGGCCTGGCTCACGATGTCGAGGTTGCGGCCCTCGTACAGCAGCAGCGAGACATGGCTCAGCGGCTCGAGGCGCGATCCGAACCTGCTCGAGGTCTTGCGCACCCCCTTGGCGACGGCGCGCACCTTGCCCCGGCCCTCGGTGACGATGCTGATGATGCGGTCCGCCTCACCCAGCTTCCAGGTGCGCACGACGACCCCGCGCTCCCGGTACAGACCCACGTCGCAAGGCTACGACGGGCAGGGTCAGGCCCGGTCGACCCCACCGAAGCGGCGCTCGCGACGCTGGTACTCGCGCACAGCGTCCTGCAGGTCTTCGCGGCGGAAGTCGGGCCACAGCACCTCGGTGAACACGAGCTCGCTGTAGGCGAGCTCCCAGAGGAGGAAGTTCGAGATCCGGTGCTCGCCCGAGGTCCTCACCATCAGGTCGGGATCGGGCATCTCGGGGTCGTAGAGGCGCTTGCGGATCGCCTTCTCGTCGACCTTGTCGGCAGGCACGCCGTCGGCGACGAGCGCCTTGACGGCATCGACGATCTCGGCGCGACCGCCGTAGTTGAAGGCGATGGTGAGCGTGAGCTCCTTGTTCCGCTTCGTCTGCTCGACCGATGCGTCCATCCGCCGGGTCAGCCGCTTCGGCACCCGCCAGTCCCGCCGGCCCGAGAAACGGATCCTGACCCCGAGGTCATCGAGCTCGTCGCAGCGGCGGACGAGGATCGACTCGTTGAACCCCACGAGGTACCTGACCTCGTCGATCGGCCGCTTCCAGTTCTCGGTCGAGAAGGCGTACACCGTCAGCCACCTGATCCCGAGCTCGAGGGCGCCCTCGACGGTGTCGAAGAGCGCTTCCTCACCGGCCGCGTGGCCGTCGGTCCTCGGCAAGCCACGCCGTTGCGCCCACCGGCCGTTCCCGTCCATGACGCAGGCGACGTGGGCGGGCACACGCTTCAGGTCGATGCCGTCGAGCGCCACGGCGGCGAACCTACCGCCTGCGGGGTGTGCCCAGGACGGACGCGGGGGTCCTCTGACGATGGCGATGTCCTAGCCGAGAGGAGCCGTGGCCACCGGTAGGTTGCCCCTGTGCTCGTGGCCCTCGTCCGCAACCTGGTCGAGTGGATCCCCCAGAGCGTCGACTCCGTCAGCATCCTCTCGGGTCCGCTCGTGCTCGCCGGCTACCTCGTCGGCTCGATCCCCTTCGGCTACCTGCTCTCGCGCGGTCGCCTCCGACGTCAGCTCTCGGCGGGTGGGCAGCTCCCCGCACGGAGCCGCAGCGATGATCCTCTCGACGTGCCCGGCGTCGTCGGCGCAGGGGCGCTGGCTGCGCTCGCCACGCTCTTCGTTGCGACGGTCGCATGGGACATCGGCCTGGCGGCGGCCCCGGCCGGCAACATCGGGGCCGTCGGCACGTTCTCCAACCAGGCGGTCGGCGCCTGGGTGTCGGTGGCGCTGTGGACGGGGATGGGCGCCGTGGTCGGCAACGTCGCCCCGGTGTGGTCCGGCTTCCGTGGCGCGAGCGGCGTGCCGCCTGCGCTCGCGCTCCTCGTCGCCTACGCACCCGTCGTGTTCGTCGCCGGTGTCGCCGCCTGCCTGCTCGGCTGGGCAGCGACCCGCTCGACCAGGCTCGGGCTCCTCGTCAGCCTGCCGGTCGCCGTGAGCGCCACCTACATCGCATGGATCGCTGACATCCAGACCTCGTGGGGCGTCACCAACGGCCCCGAGCTGACGCTCTGGGTCGCCGTCCTCGCCGGCGTGCTCGCCGCGCGCAACCTCGGGCCAGCCCGAGCGACGCCCGCCTCCCCGTAGCAGCGCCGCGGCGATCGCCGTCGGCTCAGTAGCCGAGGCGCTCCAAGGATCGGGGTCGGCGCTGCCAGTTCGGGTCGACCTTCACGACGAGCTCCAGGTACGCGCCTTCATCGAGCTGGGCGCGCACCGCCGTGCCGACCTCTTTCAAGATGGCCCCGCGACGGCCGATCACCATGCCCTTCTGGGACTCCCGCTCGACGAGGATCTCGCAGCGCACCCACGGCCACTCCCAATCCGTGACCTGTGTGGCGATGGAGTAGGGCATCTCCTCCCGCATGACGGCGAAGAGCTGCTCGCGGACGAGCTCGGCGACCCAGAACGCCTCGGGCACGTCGGTCACCACGTCGGCCGGGTACAGCTGCGGTCCCATCGGCAGGCGCCCGACGAGGTGCTCGACGAGGTCGTCGACACCGGTCCCCCGCACCGCCGAGACCGGGAAGTACTCGCTCAGGTCCAGCGACGCAGCCCGGGTCAGCTGGCGGAGGACCTCTGCGGGCGGGGCGATGTCGGTCTTGTTGACCACGACGACGGCATCACGTGGGACCCGCTCCGCCACGAAGCGGTCACCCTTGCCGAGCGGCATCGTCGCGTCGACCAAGAGGCAGACGACGTCGACCCCGCCGAGCGCGTCGGTCGCTGCGTCGTTCAGGCGGGTGCCGAGCGTGGTCTTCGGCTTGTGGATGCCAGGTGTGTCCACGAAGACGACCTGGGCATCGGGGCGGTTCAGCACACCACGGATCTGGTTGCGCGTCGTCTGGGGCTTGTCGGAGACGATGCTCACCTTCTGCCCGAGGATGCGGTTCAGCAGCGTCGACTTGCCGACGTTGGGTCGGCCCACGAAGGTGACGAAGCCGGTCCGCAGCTGCGGTCGCTCCGCGGCGGGCTCGCGCATGGCCCGCTGCTCGGCGAGCATCCGGGCTTCGAGGTCGTCGTCGCTCACGTGTCGCTCACCTGCTCGCTCATGTGCCCGCTCCCGGCGCAACGCTGATGCGGACGCGACCGATGCGCCGGCCCTGCACCTTCTCCGCCCGCAGGATGCGTCCCGCCACGATCAGCTCCTCGCCCTCGGTGGGGACGTGACCGAGGTGGTCGAAGACGAGCCCGCCCACGGTGTCCCAGCTCCCCTCGGGCAGGTCGAGGTCGAGCAGCTCGTTCAGCTCGTCGAGCGGCATGCGGGCGTTGACGCGCACGGCTCCGTCGGCGAGGGGCTCGACGACGGGGTCCTCGACGTCGAACTCGTCCACGATCTCCCCCACCAGCTCTTCGATGAGGTCCTCGAGGGTGACCAGGCCGACGGTCCCGCCGTACTCGTCGATCACGATCGCCAGGTGGAACGACCTCGCCTGCATCTCTCGCATGAGCTCGGACACCTTCTTGGTCTCCGGCACGAAGTAGGCGGGGCGCAGGACGGTGGCGACGGTGGACGAGCTCTGGCGCTCTCGCGTCGCCCGCATCAGGTCCTTCACGAACACGACGCCGATGACGTCGTCGATCCCTGCGTCGTAGGCGGGGATCCGGCTGTAGCCGTGGCTGATGGCCAGCTCGGTCGCCTGGGCCACCGTGGCGTCAGCCGGGATGGCGACCATGTCCGGGCGCGGCACCATCACCTCACGAGCGATGGTGTCACCGAAGTCGATGATCGACCGGATCAGCGCGCGCTCCTCGACCTCGAGGACCTCTGCCTCCACCGCTTCGTCGGCGAGCGCAAGCAGCTCACCTTCTGACGACACCGCCGCGGGCCCTGCCCGACGGCCGGTTCCCGGCAGCAGCACGTTCGAGAGACCGACGAGCAGCCGTGTCAGCAACCGGAGGGGCGCGATCCGGCCCACCAGCAGGACGAGGGGGGCGACCATGAGCGCAGCGCGCTCGGTGTGCTGGAGGGCGTAGGTCTTCGGCGCAGCTTCGGAGACGACGAAGACCACGAGCAGCTCGAGGAACGCGGCGAGCGCGATGCCGCCCGGGCCGAACCGTGACTCGGCCTCGATGCCGACGACCGTCGCCGTCGCCAGGTGGCAGAAGAGCACGAGCAGCAGGACCGGGTTGAGGTACCGCTCGCGGTGCTCGAGGAGCTGCTCGAGGCTGCTCGCACCACGACGCCCCTCCTCGACGAGGGCGAGCGCCTTGGCTCGCGGCAGGTGGGTGAGCGCCGTCTCGGCCATGGCGAGGAAGCCGGCCGACACGACCAGCACCACCACGGCGACCACGACGACGACGGGATCCACTCAGCGCTCGCCTTCAGCGGCGTCGGACCGACCTGTTGCGTCTTGCCTGCCGACCGCCACGTGGAAGCGGTCCAGGAGCGCCCGCTCGCGCGCCTGCATGGCCGTGGCCTCCTCCTCGTCGCCGTGGTCCATGCCGAGCACGTGCAGCGTGCCGTGCACGACGAGCAGCGCGAGCTCATCGGCCAGGTCGCTCCCGCCGTTCGGCGTGTCGGCAGGATCGGGCGCCTCGCCGGCCTCGATCGCCCGAGCGCGCTCAGCAGCGTTGCGCGCTGCCACCGCAGGGCACACGAGGACGTCGCCGAGGAGCACCGGGATCTCCGAGGGGTCGACCGGCGCACGGTCTGGCCCGGTCGCTCCTGCGTCGGGCGAGCGGCCCGGGTCCACCAGGTCGTCGTCGATCGGGAAGGCGAGCACGTCGGTGGCGCCGGCGACGCCCATGAAGCGCTCGTTGAGCTCGGCCATCGCCACCTCGTCGAGGAAGTAGAGCGAGAGCTCGCAGGCACCGCGCACCCCCTCAGCTGCGAGCACCCCCTCGGTCACGCGCACGAGGTGGGCGAGGTCGACGGGAGCCGCTGACTGCTCGTCGGCGGCGAAGACGCTGGGGTCGCCATCGGGCGGGCCAGGTCGACGGCGCGCCCTGGTGGGATCTGGTCCGTTCAACGGCCGGTCGTGTCGCAGGTGAGCATCATCGACGTCGCGCCGGCTCGATCGGCCCGGCGCGGTCGTAGGCGTCGACGATGTCCTGGACGATCTTGTGGCGGACGACGTCTTTGTTGGTGAGGCGGACGAACTCGAGACCTTCGATGCCGGCCAGCACCGGCTCGAGATCGATCAGGCCCGACCTGCCGTCGGCCACGTCGACCTGGGTGACGTCGCCGGTGATGACCGCCTTGGACCCGAAGCCGATGCGGGTGAGGAACATCTTCATCTGCTCGGGCGTGGTGTTCTGCGCCTCGTCGAGGATGATGAAGGCGCCGTTGAGCGTGCGGCCCCGCATGAAGGCGAGGGGCGCGACCTCGACCGTCCCCCGCTCGAGCAGCTTTGCCGCTCCCTCGGGTTCGACCATGTCGAAGAGCGCATCCCACAGCGGCCGGAGGTACGGGTCGACCTTGGCCATGAGGTCGCCGGGTAGGAAGCCGAGCCGCTCCCCCGCCTCGACCGCCGGGCGGGTCAGGATGATGCGGCTCACCTCCTTCGCCTGCAGGGCCTGGACGGCCATGGCGACGGCGAGCCAGCTCTTCCCCGTGCCTGCCGGGCCGATGCCGAAGGTGATCACGTTGGCGGCGATGGCGTCGACGTAGCGCTTCTGCCCGCTCGTCTTCGGTCGGACGGTGCGACCCTTGCTCGCCTTGAGCACCTCGGCGGTGAGGACCTCCGACGGCCGCTCGTCGGCCTTCACCATGTCGATGGTGCGGCCGACGCTCGCGAGGTCGAGGGGCTGGCCCCGCTCGAGGAGCAGCACCTGCTCCTCGAAGAACCGCCCGACCTGGTCGGCGTCGGTGCCGCTGAGGTTGATCTCGTTGCCACGCACGTGGATGGCGACGTTCGGGAAGGCAGCCTCGACGAGGCGGAGGAGCTCGTCCCGCTGGCCGAGCAGGCCCACCATGAGGTGGTTCCCGGGGACGAGGATCTTGACGTCGGTCGCTGGCACGGTGATCGCTGCGATCGTACCGCCCGCAGGCGACTACGGCGCCGCCGGCGCCGCGGGGAGGGTGACCACCTGCCCGGGGTAGACGAAGTCGGGGTTCGAGGGGTCGGGCAGACCCGCTCGGTTCAGCTCGACGAGCTGCTCCCAGTACGGCAGCAGCTCGGTATCGGTCGGAGCCCTCCCCCACGCATCGACGAGTGCCCGCTCGGCGACGGACCAGAGGTGGTCACCGGCCTCCAACGTCACCTCCGCCGGGCTCACCACCACCGCCGCCGGGTTGTCGAGGCGGTGCATCGTGGGCGGTGCCTGCTCGACGTCGGGCAGCCGGACGAAGAGGTCGTCCCCGGCTCGCTCGACCATCGGCGAGCTGGCAGCCAGCCGGGCGTCGGCTGCGGTGAAGCCCCGGCTCGGATCGGCGGTCGGTGCTGCCGTGGCCGAGCCCACCGCAGCGAGCGTGGCGCCGACCATGCCGACACCGAGGGCGCCCTGCACGATGTGTCGCACCCACGGCAGGGTCAGCACGTCGAAGGCGGTCACGAGGCGCCCCGCCCGACCGAGGCGCAGCACGACGGCGAGCACGGTGACGAGCAGCAGGTAGCACGCCAGGGCGATCACCACGACGCGCAGGACCGCGAACGCGGCCTCGACCGGCTCCCTCGCTGCCGCCCACGCGCCCAGCTGCCCGGGGTCGGTGACGGGTGGGGCAGCGAGCGCAGGGGTGGCGCCGAGGGCGATCCCGCCGGCGAGGACCCCACCGAGGGCTCCCATCCACGCCAGGAGCGGCAGGGTGCGCCGGACGAGGCCGGGACCCGGTTCGTGGCCGACCGACGCTGCACTCGATCGGGGCGCGATCACCGGCGGCGAGAGCATGCACCCATCCTGCCGCGATCCCCCGGCCCTGGCAACCTTCGTTGCATCTCATGCATGTCCGTGCAAGGATGCCGGCCCATGCCCGGCTCCTTCCCCGGTCCCGGCCGCCGCACCGACGGCGTGCCGTCGGCCCCTCCCGGCTTCGAGCTGCTGCACCCCCTGGGCGAAGGCGCCACCGGCCCGGTGTGGGCGGCGCGCGCCTCGACCTCGGGAGCGACGGTCGCCCTCAAGTGGGTGGCAGGCACCGTCGGAGGTGATGCATCGTCGCGTCTGCGCCGCGAAGCAGAGGTCCTCGCTGGTCTCGACCACCGCAACATCGTCCGGCACCTCGACCTCCTCGAGCTCGATGGCGGTGGCGTCGTCCTCGTCACCGAGCACGCAGCCGGCGGTTCGCTCGCCGACCGGCTCGCACGGGAAGGGAAGCTCACCGCCGACGAGGTCGTCACGCTCGGGGTCGCGATCGCAGACGCCCTGGCGGCAGCGCACCGGGCTCGGGTGCTCCACCGTGACGTGAAGCCGGGGAACGTGCTCTTCGACGCCGACGGCACGCCGATGCTCGCCGACTTCGGGCTCGCAGCGACCGCTCGGCGCCGACGCGGGCGCGCAGGCAGCGGTCGGGGCACCGCCGTCGAGGGCACCGCTGAGTACCTCGACCCGGTCGTCGCCGCCGGCGGGCCGCCAGACGTGCGGGCGGACCTCTACGCCCTCGGCATCACGCTCTACGAGGCGCTCAGCGGTCACGTCCCCTACGCCGCTGAGACGGCCGAGGCCGTCGTCGAGGAGGCTGCGAGCGGCGTCCACCTCCCCCTCGAGCTCGTCGCGCCCGACGCCCCCGAGCACCTCCGGCGTGCGATCGCTCGTGCCATGGAGGTCGATCCCCGGCTGCGCCAGCCGGACGCTGCGACGCTCGGAGCCGAGCTCGCAGGCTCGAGACCAGGGTGGGGCGGCGCCGCCGGCCTCCCGTGGGAGGCGCCGCCCAGGCGATCCGCCGCAGCCGTCGCACCGGTGACGTCAGCCGAGCCCGACCCGCTCCTGCCCGTCGTCGGCGGCCCTGTCTCGCTGCCACCGATCGCCCCGCAACGACCGACGCGCACCTTCGGTCCTCGCCCTCCGCGCCCGACGACGCCGGCCCAGGTCCTCCGCCGCGCAGCGCTGCTCGTCCCCATCGCCGCCCTCGTGGTGACCGCAGCCGTGCTCGTCTCGCCGCTCTCCCCGATCGCTGGGGGCAACGCCGACCCAGCCGGCGACGAGGCCGCTGTCGAGCTGCCCTCGACGACGGTGCCGTGCGCCGGCATCGAGACCGGCCCGGGGCGCGTGACCGCAGACCTCGACGGCGACGGCTGCCCCACCTCGCTGCGCTGGGACGGAGCCGTGCTCGAGGTGCCACCCGGCGCCGGCGTCCCCGTCGCCCGCTACGCGATCGGTCGGCCCGGTGACGTCCTCCTCTTCGGTGACTGGGACTGCGACGGCGTGGTCACCCCCGGCCTGCACCGCCCCGACGACGGCGAGGTCGTGGTGTTCGACCGCTGGGCCGAGGCCGGCAGCCCCCTCGAGGGCAGGACGGTCCGAGGGGAGCCGGGCGGCACCGCCTCGGTCGTGCTCGGCGACGACGGCTGCGACGCGGTCGCCGTGCGACGGTGAACGGGCGACGTCAGCGCTCGGCGGTGGCCGTCGCCGTGGCGGACAGCACGGCGGTGTCAGGACCACCGGGGATCGCCTTGGAGAAGATGTAGCGCGCCTCGCCGGTGAGGGTCACGGTGACCCGATCACCACCCTGCACCTGCACCTGCGGTGGTGCGAGCACCACGCCGCTCCGGTCGAGCTGCTTGGCTGCCACCGAGGTGGCGACCACCTCGGCCGCCAAGCCCTCGTCGAGCGAGATGCTGCCGTCGCGGTAGAAGACGTCCTGGTCGATCGCCCGCGTCGCCGCGTCGTTCGCTGCCGCTGCGGCGGCGCCGGCGAGCTCGCGCTCGGCGAGGAACAGCACGGTCGCGTCGATCGCCAGCGCTCCGAGGATGATGAAGATCAGCGCGGCCACCGGCATCAGGATGAGGACGCTCCCCTCCTCCCGACCGAGCTCGCGCGCCTGCGGGCGCCCGCTCAGCACAGCACCGGCTCCGCGCCGGGAGCGAAGGGCACATCGTCCCGGAACGGGTCGACGATCTCCCGGTGCCGGGCCGAGGTGGTGAAGACGCCGCCTCCGAAACCGCCGATCCACGGCAGCGTGATGGTGGCGACGTCGTAGCTGACCTCGAAGGTGACCGGCGCGCAGCGCTCGAAGCGGGGCGGGCTCGCCGGGTCGATCGACATGCGGGCGACGTCCCTGCCGTGGCCCGTGATCGCCTCCCTCGCCGCAGCCACCGCATCGTCGTAGGCCCCCTCCCCCGTCGGCGCCGTCGACTCGACGAAGGCTCGGGTGGCTTCGCGAGCCGCTGCGCTGGCGGCGATCTTGCCGTCGAGGATGCCCCAGACGTTGGCGATGAGGAGCGAGCCGGCCACGAAGATGAGGAAGCCGAACGGGAGCACCTCGAAGCCGCCGACCACACCGGCCTCGTCCCGCACGCGCGTCGGAGCGAAGCGCCCGAGCCTCACCGCAGCGCCTCTCGCCGCACGACGATCGTCCGGTCGGTGGTGTCGAACGGGAAGTCGACGAAGGGCAGCAGGTCGGCGGTCGGGTGGTCGGCGACGACCCGCAACCGGACGTGGTCACCGTCGCTGCCCGAGAAGTCGAGCGCGAGCGCACCCCGCTCGGCGTAACCACCGAGGAGCTCCTCGGCATAGGCCCGAGCCGCTCCCTCGTCGCCGTCGGACCCAGCCGCGATGCGGGCCGCGTCGAAGGCGACGGCGGTCACCGTGGAGGCGCCGTACAGGTTCAACACGAGGTGGACGGCGAAGAACAGCAGGGCGAGGAACATGGTGACCCCCGCGAGCGTGCTGACGAGGCCGCTCCCGCGCTCGTCGAGCGTCACGTGCGCTCAGCTGCCGATCTGATCCACGTTCTCGACGGTGCGATCGCTGGCCGAGTCGAACACCCCGCTGAACGCCACCCACATCGCCGCACCGATGAGGGCCATGATCAGCACGGCGATGGCCGTGGAGATCACACCTTCTCCGAGCTCGTCGCGGTAGCGGTCGACGGCGCGAGACCTGAGGAGGCCGGCAGCGATCCAGAGCTGCAGTGCGGTGTCCCTGAGTGCGGTGTCCCTGAGTGCGGTGTCCATGTCGAGTGCTCCTGGGTTGCTAGGGGTGGGTGGTGCAGGCGGTTGGTGCGAACGGGTTCGAGCTCACGCGCCGAAGAACCGCAGCGCGTCGATGAAGGGGATGGCGATGAAGATGACGCCCGGCACCAAGGTGGCGACCGTCACCGGGATCCACACCTGCTGGCTCCGTCGCTCAGCGGTCTCGATGAGCTCGCGCTGGACGTCGCGCCGCACGGCGCGGGCCTCCTCTGCGATGAGGCGACCGAGATCGGAGGTGTCCCGGTTCAGGGCGAGGATCGGGACGAGGCGGTCGAGGGCGTCGACCTTTGCGATCGCCGCCCACTCACGGAGTGCATCGGCTTCCGACAGGCCCTGGCGCATCCGCAGGCACACCCGGCGGAGGTCCATGGCGCACGACCCAGAGCTGCGCTGGGCGAGGCGGTTGAGCGCTGCGGTGAGCGAGAAGCCCGCCGAGAGCAGCAGCGCGAGCTGCTCCGACATGACCGGCAGCTCGAGGAAGAGCCGCCGCTGCCAGCGCTCGGACGCCAGCGCGACCTTCTGCTCCTGCACGAGGAAGGCGAGCGCGGGGCCGCCGAGGATGAAGCCCAGCCCGATCACCGGGTTCGGCCGGGACGCGACGACGAGCAGGGCACCCACGCCGAAGCCGGCCACGCTGTAGCCGACCTGGCGGACGCGGAAGTCGGTGACGTCGAGGGACGAGTGCGTGCGACGGAGCCTCACCTCGAGGTCTTCGCTGACGCCGATGAGCTTGGCCAGGCGCTCGCCGACCGAGCGGGACAGCGGTCCGACGGCCTCTCGGAACGACTCGACGGAGAGCACACCTGCACGCCCTGCACGCCCCATGCCGCCGGGGGCGTACGGACGCAGCCGCTCGGCGAGCGGCGCTCGGGAGAACCAGCGCAGCTCGGAGAGGACGAGCACCACGCCCACCCACGCCACGAGCAGGAGCACGAAGAACGGCCTCACAACCGGCTCCCTGCCGACGTCGCGGTTGGACCGTCGTCGTAGAGGACGCGCTGCTCCGAGGGGAGGCGCATGATCTGGCCGGCCCACACCCAGCACGCCGCCATCAGCCCGATGGCGACCATCACGAGCAGCTGACCGGTCGGCGAGGAGTACGACGAGCGCCCCTCGCCGATGCTGAGGCCGATCAACGCCATGGCGATGGGCACGATCAGCACGAACCGGCGGGCGAAGCGGGCGCCGGCCTGCTTCGAGTCGGCGTCCTTGCGACCCTGGAGGTCCATGATCCGGTCGTCGATCAGCGCCGTGAGGCAACGGTCGATGTCGTTGCCGCCGATCTGGTGGGCCACGAGCAGCGTCTCGCACACCGTGTCGGCGGTGGCATCGGCGAGGCGCGCCCGCAGCACGGTGAGCGTGCGCTCGAAGTCCGTCGACAGGAGCCACTCCCGCTGGGCGGCAGCGAACGCCGGGCGCATGTCCTCTGGTGCCCGCGGCCCGACCTCGAACAGGGCCTGCGGGATCGACCGACCGAGCGTCGTGGTTTTGATGCGGATCTCCTCGATCAGGCGCGGCCACGCGTCCCGTGCAGCGAGGCGCCGACGCTCCCGGCGCGCCCGAGCCCCTGCGATCGGGAAGGTGGTCGCGAACAGCCCGCCCGTGAGCGGCGGCAGGATCCCGCCGAAGAGGGCGTAGGCGAGGATGGCACCGACGACGAACAGCACCCCGGCGGCGGCGCCGAGCTCCGCAGGGCGGACGTCGTCGAAGCCTGCCTGCACCATCCAGTCGTTGATGCGGTGCGTGGCCGGTCCACGCCGCTCGACGTGGGGGCCGGGCGCCACCCCCGTCCACCCGAACGCGATGGCGGTGTGGAGCAGGTACACCCCGTAGGCGGCGAGCAGCGCGAGCAGCAGACCTGTCACCGCGGCCCCCCAC